>CAZTCQ010000015.1:13464-36156 GCA_964612525.1 uncultured Chitinophagaceae bacterium
CTTGGAAAGTTGAGTAATCAAAGCTGACATCAAAGTAAAACTTAATAGAATCTCCCGTAGTTAAATTAGGTGTCATGGGCCAGCTATAACGCAACTGTCCATTTCCTACATCTACTGGGCCAAATGGACCAACTGTCGGTTGATTTAACTGATTTGCTGCCGCAGAAGAATAACTATTGTAAGTAACCCCTGGAGGAACTACTACGAAAATACTATCTCCAACTTGCGTTGTTTGACTTACCTGATTAATAGCTAGGTCTACGTAGAAATTAAATAAACTACTTGTCGCACAATCTCCAATTGTATCCATACGACCCACAGGTGTGGTTGTGTAACCAGGATTTGCCGCTTGCGTAAATACTACAGGCGGAGATTCTTTATTAATCGTCGGTAAAAAGTCTCCACAAGCTGATCTTGAATTATAAATTACTGTAATCTGATCTCCACTTGAAGCTCCGCAAGAAGTGCTCAAAGGAACTTTTATCTTCAAGGCCTTGGTAGTGGTGTCATAAGAACCACTGATCCCTTTCGTTAGTGAATCATCTAATAGATTATAATCAATTGTCATTAACTGTCCGAGTACGCTAATCGCACCAGGATTACTCGGAGCTCGATAACCCGTACCAATTGGATATTCTATTTGAATATTTGGTTGGTCTAAGTTAAAACCAAAAGGTATCAACCAGAAATTATCTAATTTAGATATGTCACCCAATTGCGTACTATTTAAAGTAAGTTCTACATCAAATGGTGCACAAAATGCTACTGTATTATTTCCGCCATTCCAGTTTACTTGGAAGTCAGCATCTGTTCCAGTGGGATAACTAAAGGCTATCAATGTATCCGTCTCATAACATAATGAAGTGTCAAAAGCTGTTGGGTAACCCGTACAACCATAACCACTGTGAACCAATAAGCGCACCGTATCACAAGTAGTTAATTCACCAGATATTGTATAGTTCTCGCTACTAGATCGTGCATTCGTTCCTACATGATAAAAACCATTTAACTCTTGCGGAATATTTGAAACTCCATTATATTCAATTTTCTGATTTAAGAGATTACCACCCGATAAAGTTTCTATAAAGAACCATGAATTCAAAGCATCTAAATCAGACGATCCATTATTTAGGACAATATTCCAACTAGCTTCATTATCAAATAAAGCAATGGTTCCACCTCCCGTAGTAAACGGTATGGGTGCTGAGTATGGGAAATTCACTAAAGCAGAGCTGTCTGCATTACCACCAGGGGCTGTATTGCCATAATTATTAGCATGATTGTAGGTAGCTGGTATATTAACTCCATTACCAGCAACTGCCACTCCAAAACGAGTTGGAATCGTAGTTCCGGGTACGGCATCACAGGTAGGATCTACACTAAAGGCAAGTTGCGCTGTACTTTCCACTTCGTCTTGAGGAACTATTGATCCACCAAAGGGTGTGTAAAGGCTTTTTAAATTACTGAACACTAAATGTTCACCAACTCTTGAAACCAAAGCGTCAGGAATCACAATGCCATTGGAATTTGCTCCACCGGTTGTTCCATCGTTTAATCGTGCACTTCCTGGACGATATTCTAATGTTGGGCTAATTCTAACAAAGAAAGAGTCAACTACATCCATCCAACGATATTCATATGGGAACCAAACATTACCTGCTTGCACATTGGTGTATCTTCTAAAATTAAATTCTAAAAGATTGTTACAACCAGTAATTGCTTGTGGTTGTGGGTTTCTTAAAAAGGCACTGCTGTACATATTGTAAATCTGCATATAGTCATTATAACGATCACAAGTGTGACGCTCACCATTTATACTATCAACCGTAGCATAAGTTTGAGCTGGAGTAGCGGTATAACTAGAATAAACATCATTATCCGTTACTAAATTTTTGAAGCCGCCATTATCCAAAGAACCATTAGCAATGTAAAGTGCCTCCACAACTATACTATCCCCACCTGTCCACGCACTTTTACAAGTACTTAAATCATAGGTAGCAATTTGACCCATTATGATGGGAGATACTGTACAATTTATTGGTGTTCCTCCACCATTTGGATAAACTAGAACCGAGGCATTTGGCAAAGCAGTCAAAGCCGTAGTAGCTGTGTTGAATCCACCACTTGGCGTCTCTAAATCTACTTCGATAAAAGTAAAAGGAAAATCCAGTCCAACATTTGGGTTTGCCGGTTCTACGTTCGGATTTACATAGATTTCCCAACGACCCATGAGGGTGTCTCCATTTACCGCATGATGAACATTAATTCTGCTCGAATCAATGGCTCCATCTGGTTTACCATTATTATCCGAATCACCGAGTCCTAAATTAATTCTCGTTAAACTAAACTTCCTTGGTGTTGCTCCTCCCGTAGGACAAGGCATTGGGCAATGAATTGTGTATGTGTTACTGTTACAATGACTGGGCCAAAAGGCAGGATTGGCACAAGTAGTATCATACCATGTTCTGTGGCCAAAATTTATTGTTTTAGTACCGCCACCATCGACGCAAGAGGCAACCATTGGAATAGTCAATTGAGTACCTGCCCAACTTACGTTTGGAAGCAATTCAATAAACAAGGTGTCATTCTGAACAAAATTATTCAAGTTAGCAATAGGTGTGCTTGTTCCAAGACGCTCTAAAGTAGGCGTCCCATTTATTGATAATCCTTTACCTGCCAAAGGAACGTACCAATAACTTCTACCATCTACCGCATCTTTTGTACCTGCGCTATATCTTGAATAACCAACCAACAAATTAAAGGTTTGCCCATCAAATAAATCGGTTGGCATTTCGGAAGTGTTATCTAAAAGAACAATAGTCTTATTAAATATATTTTTTATGGCCCTGTTATAGTTAGTTGTTCCGCATGGGCCTTGATAATCTAAAGCAGAAGCAAATTTCACCCAAGGATAATTACCTTGACATGCACTGTAACAACTTACATTTTCCGAGTAAGTATCGAACTCTATATAAACAGTATCTCCTGCTGGAATAGCTATCCCCATTAAATCAGCTTCTATATTTCTACTTCTGACATAATTACTACAATTAGAAGTTTTTATTGTTGTGTTAGTACCAATAGGATTGTAGTTTGAAAATATTCCTATTGAATCTCCATTCGAATTTCTTAAGATCCAACCAGCAGTATCAATCACATTATGACCTTCTCCACTACCCGGAATATAAGTTGATAAAGTAAGTTTCAAATTAATTGCATCTCCATTTCCACTGTTGATTATTCTAACTTGTTGCTTAACTGAGTTATTTGATCCCCAACCATCATCACCATTGAAACAGTAATTCAAATCAACTTCGGGCATGGTCACATTTAAATTAGGTACATCATTGGGGATTATCACATTACTTGGTGTGGGACTTGTAATCTCACAAATATTCCCATCACACCCCCAATTGGCTTGAACAACTCGAGAAATATCAGAACAACAATTGATAGTAACTGTGTAGGTTACTTGCAAATCTTCATTATTTTCCCAGCGACCATCATTATCTCCAAAGGTTGAAAATAACCCTTTGGGAATAATCAGTGTATCACCACTCAAACTACCCTTGTCTGGTGCCGATATTGAAAGACAAGACGTCTCGTTCACCAAAAGTCTTACTTCTAAATCATTCGTAGAGCTATCTAAATATCCCAAACCAGCATTTCGAATAGTAACTGTTTGTTGATAGCTAGTTCCTATTCCTCCATTAAAATTTTGATTGGTTATGCCTACAATATTTAAAGTAGCCGTATTTACGTTAACCGCATTCAAACCGAACGGACTAGAGGTTCCGCCGGCAAAACTTAGCGTAATAGGAATAGGAATAGAATTTCCACTCACACCACATTGCGTATGTACTCGATACGTGAAAGAAATATAATCGTTCGGAGGAATGGAATCAAAACTAAAATAAGGTCGGCTTAAATCTGAAATATTTGATTCTACCACATTTTTTAATCCTGTTGCCGTTGTAGTTTCTTGTAGACTACCGCCAATATACTCTACCCCTGTTGGTAAATCAATATCCAGAACATTGTTTAATAAAGTGGTTGTAGTAGGATTAAAAATATAAACAGAGAATGTAGTATCGCCACATACGTTCATGTCAGTTACACTTGTTGTCGGGCCGCTGTTTGCGTACCATTGCACCTGTGAATAACCTAGGTAAGAACAAAACAGAAGGATGGTAAATATTAATATTTTTTTCATTATTAAGTATTTATGAAAGACGAAGGTAATACATAAAAATATTATATAATTATAATTTATAATTTAATAACAATTATAAGTCAATAAATTATATAATTCAAAATGTATATACCAATGAACTTTAGCCAAGGAATGACTCGCTTAGATGGTACTTCATTTGTAAGAATTACTCAGGATTGGCAGGAGTTGAACTAGCCGCATCACTACTAGCTTTGGGCAAAGGTGCCTCAGTTGTACTAGCTGGTGCGCCAGCGGCTCCGCTAGCTGGGGCAGTTCCTGCAGGAGCAGAATTTCCGACTGGTGCTGTATTCACAGGGGGTGCTTGGATAGGTGCTGTAGTTGCTTTTAGCGGTTTACCAGCTTCATTTCCGGTAGCAGCGGAATTTGTTGGCTTGTCCATCAATACAAATGAAAGTAATACGATACCCGCCAAAGCAGCCATACTCCACCAAGTAACTTTTTCTACGCCCTCGGCGCTTTGTTTGGCACCCATTACCTGGTTACCATACCCTCCAAAGGATCCAGAAAGCCCACCGCCTTTAGGATTTTGAATTAAAACAAAAAATGACAAAACAATACAAATCAGTATTATCGCTATTAATAGTATTACGCTCATATCTCTATTCTTTTAAAAGATGTAACTCTTTTATTCGGCTTGCAAAATAAACTTTTTTTTCAGGATTGAGCAAACTTAATTTCTTATATAATTCTACGGCCTTTTCGGTTTTACCCTGGTTAACATACAATTCAGCTAGCGGCTCAGTAACCAAACCATCACCAAAGGATACGGATTTCATAGCTTTCTCGAAGATTTCATCGGGCACAACGTCTTCTTCATCGTCCATAGCTTCTGCTAATTTTTCTTTTTGCCAAGCACTTCGAATAGCATCCTTGCCTTTTTTATCCTCCTCTTCGCTTTCTTTTTTAGCTTTAAAATATTGCAGCCAATCCGTAAAACTCAACATTACCATCAAATCACCTGGATCTTCCTCATCGGCAACTTTCTCAGAATTACCAGAATCAATCTCAGGTGACAATTGTGACTCTGTTGTGGGAATCGGATTCTCCTCAGGCAAATCTTGAATCAGTTGTAAAACATCCTCTTCCGATGATTCCATGATCTTCTCATTATTATCTGCCTCATTTTCTTTTGCACTAACTTCCTCCGCTTCCAACTTTCTAGTATCCTCGATATTTTTTTCTTGCTCCGCTAGCGCTTTTTTCAACGCTTCGTCTCTATTATGTTCTTCGCTAGTTTCTGCAAGTTCTTCAGTAAGCGCGAGTTCTGCTGCCTTTTTTGAAACCACGTTCGGCACGGCTACTCTCATTTTTTTCTTACCGCTTGTCTCTTTAGCCTTTACTATTTCAGGTTTACTACTTTCCTTTGTTTCTGCCTTTTTATTTTCAGTAGCAGTTGCAGAAGCTACCTTGCCTAACCGAACAGAAAAATGCAAAGGATTATCAAAATGCAGGAATAAATTTTGTTTTTGCTTTTTACTAATTTTTCCACACTTTTTATAACGAAGCAATTGAAGCACGGAAGCATACGGATATTCCTGCGCACATTTTTCTAAATCAGCAATCGGCAGTGCAGCCAAATGCTCCGAACTAGTTAAGGCTTGAATAAAATTAGAGCGCTCCATTCAGGTTGCAAGATAAATCTTTTAATATAAAAAAGAAATTAGTTTTAACCGAAAGCAAATAATTAGCAAAGACTAATAGCAACCTTCGGTTTCTTTCCCAATTTCTATTAAAACTTTTCAATCACATGTACTATTGTAAATCATCATTGATTTAACTTAGCCAAATTCCATTACCAGAAAGAAAAAACGTCGTTGACAATCTCTTCTTTCGAAAATAGATTTTCAAGAACAAAAAAAAATAATACATCATGGCAATACAACTTTTAGAAAACTACGCAGAAGGAAAATGGGTTTCGGGAAAAGGAGAAGGCGAAACGCTTTACAACGCCTCAACGGGAGAAGCACTCTACAGCGCCAGTAGTAAAGGTCTAGACTTTGGCGCTATGGCACATTATGCCCGCACAACAGGTCGAGAAAAACTGAGCAAAATGGGCTTCCATGATCGGGGACTCATGCTTAAAAAATTAGCCTTACACCTTCAATCAAAAAAGCGAGATTTTTATACAATCAGTTTTCAAACCGGTGCCACTAAAATAGATTCTTGGATTGATATCGAAGGTGGTATTGGAAATTTATTTACGTACGCAAGCCTGCGACGGCAGTTTCCAAATGAGCCTTTTTACCTAGAAGGGCAAATGGCTAATTTATCTAAGGAAGGAACTTTTATTGGTCACCATATTATGACTCCCAAGGAAGGAGTGGCGATTCATATTAATGCGTTCAACTTTCCCGTTTGGGGCATGTTAGAAAAAATTGCTGTGAATTTATTAGCGGGCGTTCCGGCCATTGTAAAACCCGCAACCCCTACAGCCTATTTAACCGAAGCAGTAGTAAAAGAAATTATTGCTTCCGGGATTTTACCCGAAGGAAGCTTACAATTAATTTGTGGCAGCGGCCGTGGTATTATTGATGTGGTTGAGCTGGGCGATGTAGTCACATTTACCGGAAGTGCTGCTACAGGTAAAATGCTAGCCGGTGACCCTATCCTTTTAGAAAAAGGAGTTCCGTTTACCATGGAAGCCGATAGCTTAAACTGCTGTGTATTGGGCGAAGACGTAACACCGGACATGCCAGAGTTTGATATTTTCATAAAAGAAGTCGCACGAGAAATAACAGTAAAAGCCGGACAAAAATGTACAGCCATTCGCCGAGTAATTGTGCCAGACTCTCAGGTAGAAAATGTAAAAAATGCATTGGGCGCTCGCTTAGAAAAAAACATAATCGGAAACCCTACCAACGAAAATGTTCGCATGGGACCGCTAGCTGGAACGAACCAGCGAGATGATGTTTTAGAGGCCGTTGAAAAACTACAGGCCGAAAACGATTTAATATATGGAAGTATCAATGAAAGCTTCGATGTGCTAGATGGAGATTATGAAAAAGGTGCTTTCCTAAAACCCATGATATTTTTTAATGATGCACCATTCAAAAAAATGGCTTGTCATAATGTAGAAGCATTTGGACCAATCTCTACCGTTATGCCTTACAAAGATTTAGACCAGGCAATTGGCTTAGCTAAATTGGGTAAAGGTTCTTTGGTAGGAAGTATTGTAACCGCAGATAATACAATCGCCAAGGACTTCCTAATGGGTAGCGCGAGTACTCATGGCCGTATTTTAATATTAAATAAAGACTGTGCCAAAGAAAGTACAGGACATGGCTCTCCCCTACCACTACTCACACATGGCGGACCTGGGCGTGCAGGCGGTGGCGAAGAAATGGGCGGCGTACGCGGTGTAGCGCACTTCATGGATCGTACTGCGATACAGGGCTCACCGACTACTATTATGGCCATTAGTAATCAGTATCAAATGGGCGCGAAAGGAAATGTAACTGAGCAACATCCTTTTACAAAACATTACGAAGAGCTTTCAGTGGGTGATCAATTAATTTCAAAAGAGCGACTGATTACCGCCGATGATATTGATCAGTTTGCCGAGCTAAGTGGTGATCATTTTTACGCTCATAAACGTGACACAGATTTTGCGGATACTATGTTCGATGAGCAAGTTGCTCATGGTTATTTTATTATGAGTGCTGCTGCTGGTTTATTTGTTGATCCAATTGAGAAAAACCCTGTTCTGCTAAATTATGGCATTGACGAATTACGATTTACTAAACCCGTCTACCCGGGTGCTAAAATCCATATTAAGTTTACTTGTAAAGAAAAAATACCCACCGAATTAAAACCAGATGACGAAGATCCAAAAAATCGTTTGCCCAAAGGAATAGTAAAATGGATGGTAGAAATGTATGATGATAGTGACGAACCTTTAGTGGGTGTCGCTACAATTTTAACCATGGTTAAATTAAAAGACCTGTCCTAGATAAATTTACATCTTATCAACGGTTCATTATTTAACTGGAGAGGAAATTTAAAATCAATGGCTCTTCTATGTCAGTAAAAAAAATTTTAAGAGGAGCCATTCGATTGCTACTAAAAGCAGCTTTCGGCCTTATAATTTTTCTAGCGGTTTACTTTGCGGTCGAATTTGTTGCTTCCAGCATCACCTGCCTAGGTGAAAAAAAATCACCGAAGGAAATGTTTATTTTTTTACAAACGAACGGAGTACACACTGACCTAATCGTTCCAATTAAAAACAGAGCATTTGATTGGAGCAGTGTAATTGATATCAACACAACTCGATCAAAAGACACATCTGTTAAATACATAGCCATTGGATGGGGGGACAAAGGCTTCTATCTTGAAACACCTTCTTGGGACGAGCTAAAAGTGAGCACCGCCGCCAAGGCCGCCTTAGGACTTAGCTCCACCGCAATGCATTGCACTTTTCATAAAGCCCCCATTGAAAATGAGAACCGAAGAAGAATATTCCTAAGCTATAAGCAATACAAACGCTTAGTACATTTTATTCTTACAAGTTTTGAATGGACAAATAGCAGGCAATCAATTTTAGTAAACACCAAGATTCGTTATGATGAATACGATACTTTTTATGAAGCCGCTGGTCATTACAGTTTATTCAAAACATGCAACACCTGGACGAATCAAGCTTTAAAGAGTGCAGGACTCACCTCAGCGTATTGGGCTGCTTTTGAAGGTCGAATCATGAAGAAATATAAGACTACTGCAACACCCTCTGAATAAATATAACAAATCAATGACTTAGTAATCTTCAGTTCAAGAAGTCAGAGCCGTACTTTTGATAGAATGAGTGTATCCAAAGTCCTTATAATTATTATGCTAAGTTCGGCGATTGCACAATGTGCCATAGCTCAAAAGTTCACAGGTAAGTGGCTAGTTCAAAAGAAGGATGGTGTAGTGGAAATTTTTAAAAAAGGCAACATTTATTATGGCAAGGTGATTGAAGGCAAGAACCTGGTCAACAAAGACGGCTCTTTTCGAAAAGACATAAAAAACCCGAGTAAATCTAAACGTAATAGAGCCATAAAAAATATGATATTCCTCGCCAATTTTAAAAAACAGGGAGAGGAGCTAGTAGGCGGAACACTCTATGACTCTAGAACTGGTAAAAGCTATAAGGGGAAAATATGGCTAGAAGCTGGCAAATTAAAAGTAAGAGGCTATCTCGGTATTTTTTATGAAACACGAACTTGGACCCGAGCAAAATAAGATATTCTATTCGCCAATATTATTCTTGTCACGAGCAAAGCCATAGCAAAAACCAAATTCGAAAAGTGATTTTCCTAAACTCATTTGCGAATAAAAGCCAAAGCTATTTGAAATTTCAAACTTCGCTCCTACTAAATTTAACTGTCCTCCGATTGGGATTGCATTATTTAAAGATTGAGAAAAAATTGAATTATTAAAAAATGGATCGTCAGAGTATTCCTTATAATTTATATAGTTGTAACCAATCCCTACCCCTGAATACATAGCCAATCGACCAGCACGCAACCAGTAAAAATTTATATCGGTATAGGCAGCAAAATTAGTTATTTCACACCCTTCTCTACCTTGAAAAAGCTGTTGGTTGTCTACATACTCTATACCATAATCTATGTCTACTTTTGAAAAAGCTAACTGTATACCAACGGAAACTACTTTAGAGGCTATGTATTCATATTTCAAATACGCTGGCCCAATTACCGATCGTTGAAAATCATCATTAACTGAAACATTATCAAACTGCAAGGCAACAGAATTCGGAAATCCATAGCCCAATGTGACAAGGTGTGTACCTTGAGGATACACCTGAGCTTCAGCTCCTAAACCGATTAAAAGTGTAAGAAGAATAAGTGAAAACTTTTTCATAAGACCACTAAGGTATCATTAATAAGCGTGAACAAAGCATTTTCAATAAAAAAAGCCATGCACAAAACGTACATGGCAAATTAAAAATATTTTTCTGTTATGCTTAGAAACGACCACCGCCGCCACCAAAGCCAATGACCAATCCTGCCTGTGCTATTGGTCCAATACCAAGTTCAACATAAGCTCCGATACTTGGGGCAAACATAAATTTAGCTCCTATGGCTGTAAGTTCCATTCCAATCGGAGGTAAAGTAATTGAGCCTTGCAAAGCTTCATCAAAATCAGGATCATCTGAGAACCAAGAAGCATCAAGATAATTATAACCCGCTCCTATACCAGAGTACATCATAAGTTTATCTTTGCGCAACCAATAGAAATTAACCTTGGCTAAAGCTCCGATACTCGTAGATTTGAAACCTAACTCACCAGTTTGAGTAACCTGGTTGTTATCTTCCCAAGTAGTTTCATAGGCAATTTTGTTCGTATTTAAACGAGCACTAAGACCAACGCTGATTGCGTCAGAAACAAAATATTCATATTTTAAATGCACCGGACCAATGCCGGATTGATTAAAACCTGTGAAGCTTTCATAAGCTTTGTATAGTGCTTTACTAACGCTATAACCATGACCAATAGAGAGGGCCGAAGAACCTTGCTCAAACGCTTGAGCATTTACATTTAGAGATACAATTGCACAAAAAGCAATTAGGATTAGTTTTTTCATTTTAAGAGTTTTTATTTATGATAACAAACTTAGATAATTAATTTTAACTTTACGACAACAGTTAGCACTTTTTTATAAATAGCAGGGAGACTAAGTAATCAGGAAGATTTCAGAGGATTTTACATAAAAACACTCGCCACCTTCTTATTGAGGATAAATACTAGGTAACGTTTTAATAACAGAATCGATCTCACTGGGAGTCAGATAACGTTTGCTAAATTTAGTGGGCAAGGGCCTATCACTAGATGACTCAAAGGCTTCACGCGTTTCCTTACTCCAAGCCCTAAGCTCTAACCCTAAACCATTTTTTATAGTTCGAATATCCGTTGCACGTTCCGATCTTCGCAATCCATTCGGTAAGGCTTGGCCAATAATAAATTTCATAAACCCAAAGAAATTGAAAGAATGGAATAAATCAATGTGAGCTAATTCATGGGCCATTACCCCATCTTGCGAGGTTGGGCTAAGGTGGTCAAACTCAAAGCAGATATAATTACCACTTACTTCTTTATTCAATTTTACATAATACTTCCGTTTAGCCGGTTTTCTAAAAACAGACCACCAGGTATAGCTCGCCGCCATAGCACTTCCTTGCTTGCGCACTTTAATCTCAATGTTTGCATTATTCAGCTGGCTATATTTTGGTTTCATTTTATCCAAAGAAGATTGTGCCATTTCTTCAAAGGTTTGCGACCAGACGGTAGTGCTAGGAAGCACGGTGAGTATAAAAAGTACTACTAAAATTCTCATTGTGAAACAATTTTATTCATTACATAATAGGCCGCTGGGCATACCTGTGTATTTTTTAAGGTGATACTTTTACGTTTTAAAAAAACATCTTCATCGGTATAGGGATAACGAGCACAATCACTAGGACGAGCTACATAAATCTGACAGGTATTGTCTTCATTTAAAAAAGTACAGGGTGAGGATTGCAGCACATAATCATTTTCGGCATCCAACACTAAATATTGCTGAATAAAAGCTCCTTCTTTCATGCCAAGATATTTTGCTATCCGTTTTATATCTGGGGCTTTAAACCGAGGCGAATGATTTTTACAACAAGCGGCACAATCTAAACAATCAATTTTCTCAAAAGCTTCTTCATGCCATTCAGGTAACTGCCGAATTGTTTTTCGATCTGGTTTCTTGCCTAATACTTTTGTAAATTTTTTTTGCTCTTTGGCTGACTTTTGCTTCCAATTAGGATCCAACATTTTGCATCCCTTTTATACCCGAAATCATAGCATCCACCAACGAAGGCAAATCAAATTTTTCTTGCCACCCCCAATCCGTCCTTGCTGTAGAATCATCAATACTGGCTGGCCAATCGTTAGCAATATCCTGACGATAATCAGGCTTATACTCTATTGTAAATTCTGGAATTCTCCTTTTAATTTCAGCAGCTATTTCTTCTGGTGAAAAACTTAAAGCGGTTACATTATATCCTCTTTTAATACTCAAGTCTTTTTTGTCGGCCTCCATTAGTTCCAACGTGGCCCGAATGGCATCGTCCATAAACATCATGGGCAAAAAAGCATCTTTCTTTAAAAAACAGCTATACCTTTCACCAGCTAGTGCTTTATAAAATATATCAATCGCATAATCAGTCGTGCCACCGCCCGGAGGACTTTTATAACTGATTAATCCCGGATAGCGAATGCTCCGAATATCCATGTCATATTTGTCATTATAATAGGCACACAAATTTTCACCCGCATTTTTAGTTATGCCATACATACTAGAGGGTTCTATAATAGTGGACTGACTGGTTTGATGCTTCGGACTCGATGGTCCAAAAACCGCAATACTACTTGGCCAAAATATTTTTGACAACTTCAACTCTCTTCCCAGCTCTAAGAGTCCCATCAAGCTTTCCATATTTACATCCCAAGCTAACTTTGGATTCTTTTCACCCGTCGCGGAAAGGACTGCCGCCAGATGATAGACTTGGGTAAAACCTTCTTTTTTTATTAGCTCGCCAATCCCATTTTTATCCATTGCATCTAACTGTGCGTAGCGCCCAACTTTTTCTAGCAAATCATGGGTTGGTTTCAAGTCAGTAGGAAGTACATTTTCATCACCATGTTTCTCCCGTAGTGCAGCCGTTAGTTCAACTCCAATTTGACCTCCTGCCCCTAACAATAATATTTTTTCGTGACTCATAGATTTGTAAAATAAAACCGTTGCAAAATACAACATAGCAGACAAACTCTTAGTGCTATCTTTGCAAAGCATGAATTTCTTATCAGAATTATTTAAAGAAAATTGGAATCCCGATAACTTTTTTTTACTCGCCGGTCCTTGCGCGGCGGAAGGTGAAGAAATTTGCCTCACTATCGCAGAAAAAGTTTTGACCGAATGCCAAAAGAATTCTATCCCTTACGTTTTTAAAGCATCTTATAAAAAAGCAAATCGTAGCAGCCTCTCTTCTTTTACAGGCATTGGCGATGAAAAAGCATTGAGAATTTTACAAAAAGTAAAGGATACGTTTAATGTGCCCATCGTAACCGACATTCATACTGAAGCAGAAGCGAGCTTGGCCGCTGAAGTGGCGGACGTTTTACAAATACCTGCTTTTCTTTGTAGACAAACTAGCTTATTGCAAGCCGCGGCTGCCACGGGTAAAGTAGTAAATATTAAAAAAGGTCAATTTTTAAACGCTCAGAGCATGTCCTTTGCGGCTAACAAAGTGGCCGATAGCGGCAATAAAAAAATTATGCTCACCGAGAGAGGAACTACGTTTGGCTATGAAGATTTAGTAGTAGACTATCGCTCTGTTCCCATCATGCGCGAAACGGGTTATCCTGTTTTGTTGGACGCTACCCATGCGTTGCAAAAGCCAAATCAAACATCGGGTATTACATCGGGGCAACCAGAATTTATAGAAACAATAGCCTCTTGTGGAATCGTAGCAGGAGCCGATGGTCTTTTTATTGAAACGCATCCGAATCCAAGCGAAGCAAAAAGCGATGGAGCCAACATGCTAGATTTAGCCAAGCTACCCGCTTTGTTAGAAAAATTGAGTAGAATGAAAGCAGCATTATAAAAATAATGGCTTTACGCAAAAAACCATTAGCGGCCCTTGAAAAATTTATCCCAACGGGAACCTTCGACTATATCGCTACTTACCTAGAGCGATATAAAATAAAACTAAGTATAACTAAGGAGCGCAAAACAAAGTATGGCGACTACCGACCACCTCAGCATGGCCAAACACATAGAATTAGTGTAAACGGCAATTTAAACCAATATCACTTTTTACTGACCCTAGTTCATGAATTGGCGCATTTGGTTGCCTTTGACCAATATGGCTTTACGATACAATCTCATGGCGATGAATGGAAAAAAACCTTTAAGACCTTACTCTCGCCACTACTCACTACTAAAGTTTTTCCTCCTGATTTATTAGCCGCCGTTCAAGTTTCTATGCAAAATGTAAAATCAAGCAGTTGCTATGATCCGACTTTATCTTTAGCGTTGAGAAAATATGACATAAAACCCATGGGCACTCTGATAAAAGATTTACCCCTAGGAAGCCATTTTTTAAGTGGGGATAAGAAAGAATATAAGCTGCTAAATAAACGTAGAACCCGCTATGAGGCTGTGCAAACGATTACTAACAAACACTACTTATTTCCTGCATTATACGAGGTAGAAAAACTTTAATAATTCGCTAACGAATCCATATATTTGTAGGAATGAAAGTTTCAGTAATGAAAAGACTATTCTTAATAACTGTCTTGATTGTTTCAACCCATTCAATGCAAGCCCAATTCAACTATCAGTTCTCGGATGCTTCCGTACCCGTGACGGGTATCACTTATGGAGTGGTAGGCGGTGGCCATACGGCTATGCTTTACAATCGTGATGATTTTGACACAATAGGTACGCAGCAGTCCACTTCAAATTTTACTTTTTTTGCTGGTGTGGAACGAATCCGTTGGTACACGCCTCATATTGGAATTGGTCAACAAGGATTGCTTTGGAATGCAGGAGCAAAATATACTGTGAACTTTGGAGATGATGAAAATGCTCCTCGCATAGACGGAACTACTACTTTGTCTTATATAAAGATTCCCGTACTTTTTTATTACAAATCATACAGCCGTTGGAAGCCAGATAGAAGACTTCGAGTGAATACCTTTTTCGGACCTTACATTGCGATGCTACAAGACGCTCAAGAAGATTGGACCGTATCTGTGCCTTCCTCGGAAGAACGAAATACGTACACACTCTCAAAAGGAAATTACATTGGTAAGGATAAAGACAATAAAGAATTTTTTAATGGGAAAGCTGATGATGATCTTCCATTCAAACTGTTTGACTATGGATTCACCATGGGCGCTGGTATTGAAATGAGATTGTGGACTAGAACGGTTGTGGCCCTTACCATAAGAACGGACCTAGGATTAGCTGAGGTAGAAAACAAAGATTTTGAAGTAGATTATTATGACCCGGGCAACGTAATTCCTGATGAAGACAAGCGCTATAGATTTTATAGAGACGTAACAGGAAAATATAATCCGTACCCGTTTAATCTTGACGATGAAGTGGACTTTAATCGTCCAGAAACTCGAAACATGAGTTTTGGAGCGCAACTTTCAATCAGAAAATACTTTGGTGCTAAATAAGCAATTATGAAAAAAATAATATTATCACTTATTCTTTTAGCTTGTATGCAGGTAAGCTATGCTCAAAAAGAAGCGCGTTTGGGCGTTTTTTCTGGACTGTACGTTTCTTATCTCATGAATGCAAATGATAATGAATGGGGAGACTTCTTACCTACCTACAAAATGAGTGGAGGAATTGAAGGAAGCTACTATGTCACCATCGGTAAAAAAGTTGGGCTTGGGATTACCGGTCAAGCAGGACTATGGAGTAATGGTCAAAATTACAAAGGAGCTTACAATGACGGCAGTGAGTACGAAGCCTTCTCAAGATTAAATTATACGAAGACAGGTTTAGCTTTGAACATAAGCACAAATATCCGTCGCCGAGTGGCAGCAAGAGTTTTTGCAGGAGCCAACGTAGGTTTTTTAAGATCCTATCAAGAGCGATATGAGCACTTTAGAGTGGATGATAAAAAACTGATTGTTGACATTAAGGATCAAGACGTTTATTATCGCGACCAGTTTCCTGAAGGTGGCAAATTAGATAATGCTTTATTCGAGCCGATTTCAATTAGCACTTTTTATGGCCTTGGTTTCGATGTAAAAATCTCCGATGATTTTATTTTCAGTCTTTCCGGTCGATTTGATATGGGCATGGGACAAATAGAAAAAGAGTTTGATAGAAACAATCCTAACACAATTAAGTTTGAAGGAGAAAATGCTCGTATTCAAGAGCACCCAGCCTATCCTTCTGCCATTAAATTCCACGGCCCAACGCGTGAAGATTTAATTCGTCAGCCTACAACCAACCAATCTGTTGGTGTTTTTGTAGGTTTTAGCTATCGTCTTTATAATCGTGATCGTACTGATATTTGGTATGTTCGCTAAATTTTTCAATAAAGAAATGCCCTTGAAAAACAAGGGCATTTTTAATTAAGTATACTTACTAAAGTATTGGCTAACTAATTTTTGCGCCTAGGGCTGCGTGCTCATCGGGACTCACGAATACAAGCTTTCCTTGCTCATCTTCGGTCATTAAAACCATTCCTTCACTCATTACTCCCCTCATTTTCCGTGGAGCTAGATTCGCCACTAAACACACTCGTTTATTTACTATTTCATCCGGAGCAAAATGTTCTGCAATGCCACTCAAGACTGTTCTTTTTTCAAAACCTAAATCTAAATTAAGCTGTAATAACTTATCCGCCTTGGGAACCTTAGTTGCCTCTATTATTTTCGCCACGCGTAAATCTATTTTGGTAAAATCTTCAAACCCAATTTCATTACCAATGGCCTCAGTTGTAACAGCAGGCTCTTCTTTCTTTGTTTCATCTTTCATAGCGCTCTCTTTTAATTTAGTTACTTGAGCTTCTATTTGCTCATCTTCTATCTTAGAAAATAATAGTTCCGCCGGACGGAGAGCGTATCCTGTTTTCACCAATTTTAAACTTCCAGCATTTTTCCATTCTAGCATTTTGTCAACCACTTTTAGTTGACTACAAATTTTCTGACTCGTATCTGGCAGAAATGGATTACCTAATATGGCTAAATTTGCCATTAGTTGAAGTCCCATGTGCAGACAGTTATCAATTACTTTGGGCTGATCTTTTTTCTTCCAAGGTTCTTTTTCCTGAAGATATTTATTCCCTTCCCTGGCTAAATCAATCACATTAAAAACTGCTTCTCTAAATTTATAATTTTCGAGTGCGTTCTCAATTTTATTTTTAGCTTCTACAATTTTTTCATACAAATGGTCATCTTTTTCATCCTTCACATCCATATGAAAGGCAGGAATTTTACCTCGACAAAATTTATGAGTCAGTACCATAACTCGATTTATAAAGTTTCCAAGTATTGCTACTAACTCATTATTATTCCGGTCTTGAAAATCTTGCCAGGTAAAGTCATTGTCTTTCGTTTCGGGCGCATTAGAGCACAGAACATAGCGCATCACATCTTGCTGCCCAGGAAAATCCTCTAAATATTCATGAACCCAAACGGCCCAATTTCTGCTTGTGCTTACTTTCTGTCCTTCTATATTTAAAAATTCATTCGCCGGCACATTATCTGGCAAGACGAATCCGCCGTGGGCTTTAAGCATAGCAGGAAAAATAATGCAATGAAAAACGATATTATCCTTACCGATAAAATGAACCAATTTGGTATCGTCTTTTTTCCAATAGTCTTCCCAATCGGGGGTAATCTCTTTTGTGGCTGAGATATAGCCAATAGGCGCATCAAACCAAACATACATCACTTTGCCGTCAGCATCGGGCAAAGGAACGGGAACCCCCCAATTACTATCCCGTGTCATTGCTCGGCTGCGCAGGCCTTGATCTAACCAACTTTTACACTGACCATAGACGTTACTTTTCCAATCACTATGCTCCCCTTCCAACCATTCGGCCAGCCATTTTTCATAAGAAGCCAATGGAAAATACCAATGCTTCGTTTTTCGTTTTACCAAAGCCGCATCGCTTAATGCTGACTTTGGATTAATTAATTCATCAGGACTTAAAGCAGAGCCACAATTTTCACATTGGTCGCCGTAGGCATTTTCATTGGAACATTTAGGGCAAGTGCCTGTAATATAACGGTCTGCTAAAAATTGATTTTTTTCTTCATCATAATACTGCTCACTTTCTTTTTCTTCAAAGACGCCATCGGCATGAAGTTTTTTAAAAAATGCTTGTGCCGTATTGTGATGTTCTTGATTAGATGTCCTTGAAAAAACATCAAATGAAATTCCAAAATCGTTAAAGGATGAACTTAATAAATCATAAAATCGATCCACAACTATTTGAGGTGTAGTATCCTCTTTCATGGCACGAATAGTAATAGGTACTCCATGCTCATCAGCACCACAGACAAACTTTACATCTCGACCCTGCGCACGTAAATAGCGCACATATATATCAGCCGGTAAAAAACAACCTGCCAAATGGCCAATATGCAACGGACCATTTGCGTAAGGCAAGGCCGCTGTTATTAAATATCTACTAAATTTCTTCTCGTTTGACATTAAGTTTGCAAAGATAATTTTTATTTGGTGGTGATACGCCGTTCCACAATAAAAATAACAGCAAAGAAGCAGAGCACACAAAGCGGTATTTTTATAAAATACGTGCTGTGTTACGATTAGTACTTTGGTTCTTAAAAACACAAAGTTCAGAACACAATCTGAGCTTTGCGCTTCTGCATCTTTGCGGTAAAAAGCTTTAAAGGAATAGTAAATATGAAAAACAATATATCTCCCCCTTTTTTAGAAGCTGGCGACACCATAGGCATTTGTTGCCCTGCCGGTGCAGTTGACGCAGCCAAGATGGAAGCCATGTACCGCCAAATAAGACAATGGGGCTTTGAACTAAAAATTGGTAAAAATGTAGGCAAAAGCTATTTCAAGTTTTCTGCAACCGATAAGGAACGCTTAGAAGAAGTGCAAGATTTGCTTGATGATGAAAATGTAAAGGCCATCTTTTTTGCGCGTGGCGGTTATGGTGCAGTACGCATTATTGATCAATTAGATTTTACATCGTTCAACAAAAAACCAAAATGGCTGGTGGGCTATAGCGATATCACTTGTTTTCATTCTCACCTCCACACGAATTTTCAAACGATTACCCTTCACGCCCATATGGGAAGCGCGTACATCAGAGAGAAACAAGATGTCCCAAGCACACAAAGTATTTATGATGCTCTTACCGGTGTGCCTCACCACTATAAAGCCAAGCCGCATTCACTTCAAAGAACCGGTCAAGCTACAGGACAAATCGTAGGTGGCAATTTGGCACTATTGAGTGATTTAGTCGGTACAAAAAGTGACCTAGATACCAATGGAAAAATTTTATTTATAGAAGATATTAGTGAGTACCGCTATAACATAGACCGTATGATGTGGCAATTATTACGCGCTGGCAAATTGGATGAGTTAGCAGGATTAATCGTTGGCTCATTTAATGATACGCAGGATAATGAAATCCCTTTTGGTATTACAGAACAGGAAATTGTGCATGAAAAAGTAAAGAAATTTAAATACCCTGTTTGTTTTGATTTTCCTGTGGGGCATCAGGCGCAGAATCTCGCTTTAAAAATTGGCAGCCACTATAAACTAATCGTCGAGAAAAATGGAGTCATTCTTCGTGAAAAAGCAGTGAGCGCCTAAAGCACTAAACAAAAGGAAAAACAATCGTAAACTCACTACCCTGACCGGGTTCACTAGTGACTGAAATTTTAGCTTCGTGCAAATCAATTACACGCTTTACGTACGTGAGCCCTAACCCAAAACCTTTCACATTATGCTTATTACCCGTATGGGCTCGATAGAATTTCTCAAAAATATTATTGATTACATCCTTTGGCATCCCAATTCCATTGTCCTTTAGTTTAATATGCAAAGAGTTCCCAAAGTTCTCTGTCGAAATCAGAATATCCGGTTTGCGTTCGCTATACTTAATGGCATTATCCAAAAGATTAAAAATAATGTTCGAAAAATGAACTTCGTCAGCCATTATATGATGTGAGATCGCCTGTAAATTTTCATTTAAAGATGCATTAGCCTCTTCCACTTGTAGCTGAGAATTATTTATTACTTTATGAATAATTTTATGTACATCAACCTCTTTAAGCTGAAGTTTAATTTCATCTTTTTCGAGTTTAGCAGCGTTTAAAATTCGCTCAACCTGCTTATGCATCCTGCGGTTTTCTTCCTTGATAATATTACGGTAGTACAAAATATTTTTTTTGTCGCTAAGTACTTTCTCATTGTTCAACGCATCGCTCGCTAACTGAATAGTAGCAATAGGGGTTTTAAACTCATGCGTCATATTATTTATAAAATCACTTTTTATCTCCGATAACTTTCTTTGCGAGAGCATGGTACGAATGGTAAGTACAAAAGCAGCGATAATAATACAAGTAAATAGCAGCGCTCCCAAAACCATAAAGAGTAATTGATTTTTAAAATAATCTTGTGGTTTAAGAATGTATAAATGTAAAATTTCAGAATTAGCTGCCGTTCGTCCAGATATATTTACCTGAAACGTTTCTTCATCACTCAAAAACTCCTCTCTAAAACCAGTGCTGTTCATGGTTTTGGCTGCGGCCTCATTCGTCACACAGTATTCAAAACTTTGAGTAATCTCATAGTTGGTTAACTGAGTTTGAATTAAATGATTCATCTCATGGGCAAAATATAAGGCCTTAGTTGGTGGTGAGTTATTAAAATCTAAATCGCCGTTTACTTGTTGAATACCCACCGTTTTTCGCGCCACGATAGAATCCTTAATATTATCCAAAGCAGCATTTACGTCACTTTGGTATTCATCTTGCTTTAAACGAATCGCAGAAGTAATCCATTGCACTTGCACTATAATAATCCCCAATAGCGAGATAGCTGTTAGCGTAATAATTAGCGGAAATAATTTCTTCATTCGTTGCAGTCAAAAGTACGAACTAAAGTGAATGCAATAATTTTTTATGATTTTTTTATCTCATGCACCCGTCCTATTTTCGACCAAGATTAATGAGTTTTAGTTTTAAAATAGAAACGGGTTTAGCTCCTAGTGGCGGTAAAATTTTAATTGCGGAACCCCTGCTTGCCGACCCTCATTTTCAGCGTGGCGTGGTTTATCTCTGCGAACATACTAGTGAGGGTAGCTATGGTTTTGTACTCAACAAACCTTTGGATAAAAAATTAGACTACTTTATAGAAGCTTTTGACATAGAAGATGTTCCCGTTTACTTAGGTGGTCCGGTTGACAGCTCTGCCCTTCACTTTCTGCATAGACGCGGAGAATTACTAGGCGGAGAAAAAACAGAGCAAGATATTTTTTTTGATGGCGATTTTCCTAAAGCCATTGAAGCTTTAAAAAATAAAACAATATCCCGGAATGAAATTTTGTTCTTTTTGGGTTATGCTGGTTGGAGTGCAGGACAACTGCAACAAGAGGTGCATAAAAAAAGTTGGCTTGTCGCAGAGACAAACCAACAAAATTTATTTACTCAAAAAAGTGAAACGCTTTGGAAAGAATCTATCTTGGCATTAGATAAAGAATACCATATTCTTACCACGCTCCCCAAGGACCCAAACTTAAATTAAGCCATTGCTAAGGACGCTGCTTCCTTTTTAAAATTATCACTCACAACTAGTTCTTTAGAACCCGGCGTGTACTTATAAAAACCTTCTCCCGTTTTACGACCTAAACGATTGGCCTGAACCATGTTTTTTAACAAAGTGGCCGGTGCATATTTTTGCTTACCAATTTGGGTGGCCATCACATCTAAAATGCTATAGCAAGTATCCAAACCAATAAAATCAGCGAGTTGCAAAGGACCCATTGGATGTCCCATTCCTAATTTCATAATAGTGTCAATTTCTTCAACACCTGCTACTCCTTCCTGTAACGAAATAATAGCCTCGTTAATCATAGGCATTAAAATTCTATTGGCTACAAAACCAGGATAATCTTGGGCTACGCAAGGTACTTTCCCCAACTTAACCGCCAAGGCTGTCACAGCGTTTGAAGTTTCTAAACTAGTGGCATAACCGTTAATAATTTCAACGAGCTTCATTACTGGAACGGGATTCATAAAATGCATTCCAATTACCTTACTGGGCTTGTTTGTTTTTGAACCCAACCGTGTGATACTGACCGAAGATGTGTTCGAAGCCAGTATACAATCATCATTTGTGTGCTCATCCATTTGAGCAAAAATATTCTCTTTAAATTCAATATTTTCAGTAGCAGCCTCTACCACAATATCTCTATCCGTCAGGGCCGAAGCCATGTCTGTGGAAGTCGTAATGTTACCTAATGTTTTCTGCTTATCTTCTTCGGTGATAATTTCCTTTTTTATCTGGCGGTCTAAGTTTTTACCAATCGTAGCCAATGCCTTATCCAAAGCTTCTTGGGAAATGTCTACTAAGTTTACTTCGTGACCCGTCTGTGCGAATACATGACAAATTCCATTTCCCATTGTGCCGGCACCCACAACGGCTACCTTATTTATTTCTTTACTCATTTTTAGTACGTTCTATAATTATTTAATGGACGCAAATGTAAATGCGCACATAGGAATAGCCATATTGTAGACGCTAAACTTAGTAAGAAATAGTAAAACATATTATTATTTTGTACTTATGTAATGTACTAACAATCTAATGAATGAAAAAATCATTCTGGGCTACTAGAACCAAACTGTTGATAAAAGATTCAACCTACGGCACATTTAAGAGTTCCTATCCCTTTTCCAACAATTCCTTA
>CAZTCQ010000016.1:0-21769 GCA_964612525.1 uncultured Chitinophagaceae bacterium
TACCAGGGTATCTAATCCTGTTCGCTCCCCACGCTTTCGTGCCTCAGTGTCAATATCTGTGTAGTTAGCTGCCTTCGCAATCGGTGTTCTAAATCATATCTAAGCATTTCACCGCTACATGATTTATTCCGCTAACCTCCGCAGAATTCAAGACTAATAGTATCAATGGCAGTTCCGAGGTTGAGCCTCGGGATTTCACCACTGACTTAAAAGTCCACCTACGCACCCTTTAAACCCAGTAAATCCGGATAACGCTTGCACCCTCCGTATTACCGCGGCTGCTGGCACGGAGTTAGCCGGTGCTTATTCGTTAGGTACCGTCAACTAAGATAGAAATCTTAGGTTTCTTCCCTAATAAAAGAAGTTTACAATCCAGAGGACCTTCATCCTCCACGCGGCATGGCTGGATCAGGCTTTCGCCCATTGTCCAATATTCCTCACTGCTGCCTCCCGTAGGAGTCGGGCCCGTGTCTCAGTGCCCGTGTGGCTGATCATGCTCTCACATCAGCTACTGATCGTGGACTTGGTGAGCCGTTACCTCACCAACTATCTAATCAGGCGCACGCCCATCTTGAACCGAAATTCTTTAAATATTATACGATGCCGCATTATATTATTATGGAGTATTAATCTTCGTTTCCAAAGGCTATCCTCCAGTTCAAGGTAGGTTGCGTACGTGTTACGCACCCGTTTGCCGGTCTCAATAGAAAGCAAGCTCTCTATCTACCCCTCGACTTGCATGTGTTAAGCCTGCCGCTAGCGTTCATCCTGAGCCAGGATCAAACTCTCCGTTGTGAATGAGTTTGAATCCATTTAAATCTCAAAAGAAATTGTTAGTGGATTACATTATTTATTGTTTGCATACATGTTAGTTCAAAAAAACCTTACTAGTTTTTTTGCTGTTGTTTCCAATCTTTCAAAGAACTTTTAGCCGAAGCTAATCACCTCCTTTTTTCAAAGGGAGTGCAAATGTATTTCGAGCTTTTTTACTGAGCAAATTTTATTGCTAAAATTTGTAAGTTTTTTTAAGCTTTTAATCGTTTGTTTTTAAGAACATCACCGTTTTAAAGTGACCCCTTTTTTCAAAGGGAGTGCAAATGTATTTCGAGCTACTTTAACCGCCAAACTTTTGTAAAGTTTTTTAGGATTTTTCCCTCAACTAAATCGGCCTCTCTTTTTGTAAAGAACTGTTCCTCTTTTTTCAAAAGGAGTGCAAATGTAATCGCGTTTTATTCACCGCCAAACTTCTTTCCCTTTTTTTTATCCTTCTTTAGATAATTTACTAGCCAATAGCTAGATAAGTACAATAAACACTGGGTTTCGACGCATTATTTTTTTTCGTTTTTTTAGGCATATTTGCAAACATTACTTTAATCAGAATCACCCTCGGCAGGAATAACCGCGCACAGGTTATATTTACGAAATGAAAAAAATCTTTCTTTGTGGCCTTGGGATTCTGTTTTCCATTGGCTCTCATGCTCAAGGACGAATTATTATGGAAAAAGTACCCAATACACGCAAGTCAAATACTGTAGATATTTATCATGGTCAATCCATTGCTGACCCTTTCCGCTGGTTAGAGGATGATCACGCAGCAGAAACTAAAAATTGGGTTGACAAGCAAAATGATTATACTCAGCGTTTCTTGCAAAAAATTCCCTTTCGAGACAAGATTCGGAAGGATCTTACGGCACTTTGGAATTACGAGAAAAACAGTACGCCCTTCAAAAAAGGAGAGTACTATTTCTTTTTTAAAAATGATGGCTTACAAAACCAATCTGTGTTGTACTACCAGAAAGGACTAAGCGCTAGTCCTAAAGTATTCATCAATCCTAACAAACTTAATAAAAGCGGCACATCAGCCCTGGGGGGGCTCTCTTTCAACAAGGACCACACGCTCTGCGCTTACTCAGTATCACAAGCAGGAAGCGACTGGCAGGATATATATGTCATGAAGGTAGCCACTCTGGAAAAAATGAGCGACCGCATTGGATATACCAAATTCTCCAACACAGCTTGGAAAGGCAATGAAGGCTTTTACTACAGTGGATATGACCAGCCTAAAAATGAAGACAACAAATTTTCTGAGAAAACACAGTTTCAAAAAATCTTTTATCACAAACTAGGTACACCTCAAAAAGAGGATAAACTTATTTATGAAGACAAACAGCATCCGTTGCGATATAAAGGCGTAAGTATTAGTGATGACGAACGCTACTTAATCTTAACTGAATCAGAGGGAACGGACGGCAATCAAATCAGTTATATGAATTTGGCGAAGGGAGACAAAAAATTTACTCCTCTTCTGGAGGGTTTTAAATTCAACTATAGTGTTTTGGAGGTGCTGAAGGATAAATTTTATGTCTACACAAATGATGGTAAAGGCATGGCAACTAACTACCAAGTTGTATCGATTGATCCTGAAAACCCGACGCAAGGAAATTGGCAAACTATTATTGCTCCGAGAAAGGAAAAACTGGAAGGTGTCCGAATGGTGGGCAATCGCATCATTTGTGAGTATTTAAAAAATGCGAGCAGCCAAATGATACAGTACAATTTGGACGGAGAGGAGGAAGGTGACATAACTCTTCCCGGCTTGGGCTCCGCGGTTGGGTTTAGCGGTGAGCTTTCTGACAATTATACCTTCTACTCTTTCAGCTCCTTTAATATGCCCCCTACCATATATAAATATGATATTAAAAGTATGAAAAGCACTTTGTATAAAGCGAGTGCCGCCAAAGTAAACCCTAGCGATTTTAAAGTAGAGGAAAGGTTTTATCCTTCAAAAGATGGAACCATGGTACATATGTTTATCCTTCACCGCGCAGATATGCCCTTGGAAAATGCAAAAGCTCCTACTTTGATGTATGGATATGGCGGGTTTAATATCTCATTGGGACCTACATTTAGTTTAGGCAACTTATACTTCGTGCAGCAGGGAGGAATTTATGTAATGGTGAACCTGCGCGGTGGTGGAGAATATGGCGAGCAATGGCACCAACAAGGAATGTTAGATCAAAAACAAAATGTATTTGATGACTTTATTTCAGCGGGAGAATATTTAATAAAAAACAGAATTACAGCCAATGACAAATTAGCGATTAGCGGCAGAAGCAATGGAGGCTTGTTAGTAGGCGCTTGTATGACGCAACGTCCTGATTTGTTTAAAGTGGCACTTCCGGGTGTTGGTGTACTAGACATGCTACGTTACCATAAGTTTACAGTGGGTTGGGGCTGGGTAGTGGAATACGGCAGCAGTGATAATCAAAAGGATTTTGACTACCTTATAAAGTATTCACCGCTTCATAATTTGAAGAAAAACACAAACTACCCTGCCACTATGGTGACCACTGCAGACCATGATGACCGAGTGGTACCCGCGCACTCCTTTAAATTTGCAGCAAGCTTACAAGAAGCGAATAGCGGCAAACACCCTACCCTCATAAGAATAGATAAACAAGCTGGTCACGGTGCCGGAAAACCAACCGCTAAAGTAATCGACGAGTATACTGACGTGCTCAGTTTTGTTATGCATCATTTAGGGATGCAAGTAAATTGAATTAAAACCAACTATTATGTTTTTGAAAAATAAACTCTACCTCATACTCATAGTGCTGCTGCCTTGTCAGGCGGCGAACGCACAAAATATAACTTATGCCAAGCGAGTAATCAATGACCTCTGCGAGAGCGAAATGGCTGGCCGCGGCTATGTAGACGATGGAGTGAATAAGGCGGCTAACTATCTTGGCAAGGAATTTAGAAAACTAGGTGTGAAAAAATTCAACTACTCATACTTTCAAAATTTTGAATTCCCAATCAACACCTTTCCTTATCCTATCAAAGCTACTTTGGATGGAAAGTCAATTCAGGCGGGAAAGGATTTTTTGCTGTCCCCCACTTCTGGCCCGTGTAACGGCGAGTACAACTTGCTTCACTTTGATCTTGCGAATGAAGTAGAAAAGAAATTATACGATAAAAAACTACAGTTAGGCTTGGACAGAAACGAAGCTTTCGTGATAACGAACAAGCCCCAAGACTTGAATGTAAACCAATACCCTATTTCGATTAAGGTCTTGTCCACTAAAATGATGCACAGCCTTCAACCGAAGGCTGAATTGGGCTGTGAACTTATTTTTCCAGACAGTATTATTGTCAATGCCGACTCTCTTTATATTAATGCGCAGAATAAGGAACTTAAGAATTTTACATCAAAAAATGTAATTGGCTACCTACCGGCTTGCAAAAAAAAGAATAGAAATAAATTTATTGTATTCACGGCCCACTACGACCACTTGGGCAAAATGGGAGAGGCTGTTTTTCCTGGTGCGAGTGACAACGCTAGCGGAAGCGCCATGGTCCTTAATCTTGCCAAGCATTATTCAAAAGTAAAAAACAAATATAGTATGGTTTTTATCTTGTTTGCGGGCGAAGAGGCTGGACTCTTGGGTTCAAAATATTTTACTGAGCACCCGACATTTAATATTAATAACATAAAAATGCTAGTGAATTTAGACATCATGGGAAGTGCTGAAGATGGAGTAACCGTCGTAAACGCCACCGAATTTCCAAGGCAATTTGCTAGCCTTCAAAAAATAAATGACAAAAAAAACTACCTGCCCAAGGTGAAATCCAGGGGGCCAACGAGCAATAGCGACCATTATTATTTCTACGCGAAAGGCATACCCTCTTTCTTTATCTACTCCATGGGTGGGCCCGGGTTTTATCATGATATTTATGACACGCCTGAAAGTATTCCAATGAGCAATTATGATAATGTATTTAAACTGCTGACCGATTTTGTAAGAACATTCTAATGCAATCCTAATTTTGGAAAGCCTGGTCTCTTGGACTCCGTGTCCTGGTTTCACTCTTTTTATTTGGGGTACTACTTACTTTTTCCATACCATACCCTCTTCTTTTGCAAGCGAGATTGAACTGAAAGAGACACATTCGTTTAAAATTAAGAATCTGAAATGCACAAACAGAATTCGACTATTCCCACCAACATTATTTAAATAGTACTAATTTTATGGCAATGAAGGATACACACGAAGCGGTTAAAGAATATTATGGCAAAGAGCTCTCTACAAGCACAGATTTAAAGACGAATGCTTGTTGCACTATGGAGGAACCCGCTGAGCATGTAAAAAAAAGCATTGTCTAACATTCATGCTGAAGTGATGAGCAAATATTATGGCTGTGGGTTGGTAGTGCCGGAACAATTGAAGGGTTTACGAGTCTTAGACTTAGGCTCAGGTAGTGGACGAGATTGTTATTTATTAGCGCAACTAGTAGGTCAAAAAGGAGAGGTGATTGGAGTAGATATGACTGAAGAGCAACTAGAAGTAGCGAATAAACACATTGATTATCACACAAAAAAATTCGGTTATCAATACAGCAATGTAAAATTCTTGAAGGGCAATATAGAAAAACTCAACGAGCTAGATTAAGAGCCAAATAGTTTCGACCTCGTGATTTCAAACTGCGTTATAAACCTGGCGAACGATAAGAGAAAGGTACTTCAGGACGTTTATAATTTACTGAAGCCGGGTGGTGAAATGTATTTTAGCGATGTCTACAGCGACAGAAGAATCAGCGAAGAATTACAAAATGATCCTGTGCTTTGGGGTGAATGTTTAAGCGGCGCGCTGTACTGGAATGACTTTTTACGTTTATCGCGCCAAGCAGGATTTACTGATCCACGGGCTGTAAAGAACAATGCAATTACGATTGAGAATAAAGAAATTGAAAAAAAGTGTGGGGAGATAAAATTCTTTTCGGTTACCTATCGTTTGTGGAAGATAGACCAACTAGAAGACGAATGCGAAGATTTTGGACAAGCAGTAAACTATAAGGGCACTATTGAAAATAGTGTAAATAGTTTTGACCTAGACGATCACCATAATTTCCCGAAAGGAAAAGTTATGCCTGTTTGCGGAAACACCTATTTGATGTTAGCAGCCACTCGTTATAAGGATCATTTTGAATTTTATGGGTCTTGGGATACTCACTACGGTGTGTACGAAGGTTGTGGCGGCGCCATGCCCTTTAGCGACAATCAAGAAGCTGGCGGCCCCCAAAATTGTTGCTAGGAAAGTTCGACCACCTTTTGGTAGTAGGGCTTACTTATAAGCGTAAAAAAAAACTTTATTGGCTCTATAAAAATCGTAAAAAAGACTACCCTGCTTTAAATCTTATTCAGAAAATACTATCTTAGGGCTCTAAACAAATTTACAAATGATAGGATATATAATTTTAGGTCTGATAGTATTGGTTGCCCTATGGGCGATGGGAACTTATAACGGACTCATTAAAGCACGCAACATGGTACGGGAAGCTTTTAGTGGAATAGACGTTTTCTTAAAAAAACGATTTGATCTAATTCCCAACTTAGTTGAGACCGTTAAAGGCTATGCAAAACACGAAGCAGAAACTTTAGAACGCGTTATGCAATATCGCTCAGAAGGTGGTCCCAAAAACGTAAAGGACGCTGCTGCTGCTGATGCGAAGGTGACGCAGGCCTTAGTGAATTTACGCGCCACAGCCGAGGCGTACCCTGACTTAAAAGCGGATACGCAATATCAACAATTAATGAATGATTTAAGCAGTATGGAAAGCGAATTGGCCAATGCCCGTCGATACTACAACGGAGCCACTCGTGCTTATAATGATAAACTCATGGTTTTTCCTTCTAACCTTTTAGCAGGCATGTTCAATTTTAAAGAAGAGGAGTATTACGAAATCGAAGACAATACACAACGCGCGGCACCTCAAGTAAAGTTTTAGGTCTCAGTGAGAAAAATATTTTTTCTTGTTACTCTATGTATGGTTTCGTTTTCAGCGCAGGCTGAAGAGCGTATTTTATCATACCACGCTGATTTAAAAATACGTAGAGACCGTTCGGTACTCGTGACTGAAAACATTAAGGTAATTGTAGAAGGCTACATTTTTAAACGAGGAATCTATAGAGACATCCCAACGAGCTACAAACAAAAAGGGGGTGTGTACAGAATTGGTTTTGACATACTTTCGATTAAGCAAAATGGTCAACCCGTTCAATACCATACTAGAAATGCAGATAATGGTAAGCGCATTTATGTTGGAAGTAAGGACCTATTTTTAGAAGAAGGAATTTATGATTACACGATTCAATATGAGGTAGACCACGTCCTAAATCTATATGAGGATAGCGATGAATTTGTATGGAACGTCAATGGAAATGCGTGGGATGTAAAAATAGATAGTCTATCGGCAACCGTTCGCTTACCGGGTTCAGCAAAGTCTTTGAGACAATCGGTTTATACGGGTGCCTATGGTCAAAAAGAATCCGAGGCAACCATCAATGATAAAAAAAACATTGTAGAGTTTACTGGTAACAAAACCTTCTCGCCGAGGGAAGGCATGACCATCGCTATAGCTTGGGAAAAAGGATTTTTAAGCTACCCGAATGCGTTAGATAGACTCATGCTAAAACTGCGCACATTTTCACTATGGATTTTAGGAATCATTGGTATACTGCTCACTCTAATTCTAAATTTCTTCATGTGGCTCAGGCATGGCAGAGATCCGCGAAAGGGTGTTGTTATACCGCAATTTGAAGCACCCGAAGGCATTTCACCCGCCGACGCTGCCTATGTAGATAATTATTTTAAATTTACCTCACGAGCTTTTGTGAGCACCATGGTTAATCTTGCGGTGAATCAATACATGACTATAAAAGATAGTGTTGAGAGCAAAGGGCTATTTACTAACCGGCAAAAATATACGCTTACCGCACAGAATAATCCTACCGGTCCTGTTGTGGATTATGAGCAACAGTTTTTCAAAGACTTATTTGGCAGTAGTAATCAAATTAATATAATAAGACAGACCTACAACCCCAATGTAAAAACGGCCAACACGACACTAAAAGCCAATTTACCTCACAAGCATAATAACGTTCACATTATTAGAAACTATGCGCTAACCGCAAAATCCATGATTATCCCGGGCATTAGCATTGCGGCTGGCTTGTTTTGTTTCACACGCTATGGTGGTAGTTTCGGAATTTTGATACTAATGATCGCCATCTTTTTTGCCGCTGCATTTTTATTTGCTCATTGGTTTCAACAACCTACCGAAGCTGGGCGAAAACTTATGGACGACATTGCCGGTCTGAAACAATACATCAAGCTAACGGAAGAAGATCGGTTGAAAATTATAAATCCTCCCGATTTTTCTTTTGACCATTTTGAAAAAATACTCCCTTACGCCATTGCCTTAGATTGTGCTGATGATTGGCAACACCAATTTGAGGTAGTTAATCCGACCGAAGCACATCACTCACGATCGTTTGGTTGGTACTCCGGTAGTCACGTTGGCGGCTACCGAGATTTTGATTTTGGTGACATGAATGATACAATTAGTTCGGCTAAAACGCCTCCCAGTAAATCAACTGGTGGCAGTGGTGGCTGGAGCGGCGGGGGTGGTTTTTCTGGCGGCGGCTTTGGCGGCGGCGGCGGTGGCGGTTGGTAAACGGTCAAACTCTTGGTGTAGTAAGTTATGAATTATTTGTTCCGTACTTTTGGTAGCTAATCTCAGATGTCAGGCAAAGGTTCCAAAATACAATTTTCAGTAATCACTCCGGTTTATAACCGACCCGATGAATTAGACGAACTTTTATTGAGTTTATCCAAACAAACTGTCACAGGTTTTGAAGTAGTGATTGTAGAAGATGGCTCCTCGCAAAAGTCGAACAAGGTAGTAGAAAAATATCAGTCAACTCTTGACATAAAATATTTTTTCAAAGAGAATACAGGACCCGGAAAAAGTAGAAATTACGGTTGTGAGCGAGCGAGTGGCAATTACTTTTTGTTTTTTGATTCTGACTGTATTATCCCATCGGACTACTTTGCGATTATCACTAATTTTTTGAACAACGAATATTATGATTGCTTTGGCGGACCTGATGCGGCGCATGAAAGTTTTAATGCTCTTCAAAAAGCAATTAGTTATTCGATGACAGCCTTTTTGACCACCGGTGGCATTAGAGGATCGAGTGAAAAGGTAGAGAAGTTTAACCCTCGCAGTTTTAACATGGGTTTCTCGAAGGAAGTTTTTCAAAAAACAGGAGGATTTCCTACCATAAGATTTGCTAAAGCTAAGGCTTGTGGCGAGGACTTGGATCTGAGTCTTCAAATTTCAAATCTTGGTTTTCGTACCATCTTAATTAAGGAGGCTTTTGTTTATCACAAGCGGAGAACCAATTTAAAACAATTTAAAAACCAAGTAATGAATTTTGGTTTTGCGCGCATTACCATAAGTGATCGTCATCCCGGCACCTTGAAACTTCTTCATTTTGCGCCGGCAGTATTTCTCTTAGGCTGCTTGGGGTTGCTCCTCTTAGCGATTTTTGTCTCTCCACATTTTTTATGGCCTGTTGCTATTCATGCGATTTTAATTATGATAGATGCTAGTCTTAAAAATAAAAGTTTATACATTGGTTTGCTAGCTGTAGCGACCAGTTATATCCAATTATTCGGTTATGGTTTTGGTTTTTTGAAGGCGGTACTTTATCGAAAGATTCTTAAAAACGGGAAGTTCTAGCTTTTCGCAGTTGCTTAGATTATTTTACAATTCATTCTGCCCTATTTCATTAAGTTTGTTATAATTTGCCTCTATTAATTAGATAAGAAGTTATGTTGGATAAAATTAAGCCCCACCTAATTGCCATTTTAAGTTTTGTGATATTGTCCGCAGTATTATTTCCTGATGCTTTTCAAGGAAAAACAGTTACTCAACCTGATATGATTCGATATCGTGGGGTAGACAATAAGATTAAAAGGCACCGTGAAAAAACGGGTGAGATTGCTCTTTGGAATCCATCAGCTTTTAGTGGTATGCCATCCTTTTTTAGCGGACCTACATTTTTTTCAAATAAACTTAGTGAAGTTTACAAAGTAAATAAACTATTCCTACCCGGTCCGATTGGATTGTTTTTGGCGGGAATGATTTGTGCCTATTTATTATTCTTATCCCTAGGTGTAAAGCACTGGTTGGCAGGCATTGGAGCTATTGCCACTTGTTTGGCATCTTATAATTTTATTATTTATGAAGTAGGTCATGTTAACAAATTAGCCGCGATTATCTATTTCCCGCTTGTAGCAGCTGGCTTACTATATGCTTTTAAGAATAGGCTCCTTTTGGGAGGAGCTCTTTACGGTTTGGGATTGGGTCTTGCCGTTTATAGCACGCACGTTCAAATGGTTTATTACTTAGGTATTTCATTAATTGTTCTATTTATAATTTTTGCCCTATACAAAATCAAGTCAGGCGAAGTAATACAGCTAAGCAAAATCGTTGGTGTACTAGCTCTTTTCAGTGTTTTGGCCATAGGTGCGAATGCTTCTAGGCTTTATTCCTCTTATAAATACATGAAACACACCATGCGCGGTCCCGCCGTGTTAAAATCAGAGGCTAATAGTATAGATGGTAGCGATGGTTTAGGCTATGATTATGTATTCAGATGGAGCCATGATGTAGAAGAAATCTTCACCTACATGATTCCTGGCTTTTTAGGAGGAAGCTCAGCGGAACCTGTTTCAGCTGAATCTGAATTTGCCAGTACGTTACTAGCTAATGGATACCCAGAAGAACAAGCTACAAGGGCTCCATTGTATTGGGGGAACATGCCCTATACCGCTGGACCAACCTACTTTGGTGCGATTATTATGTTCCTTTTTATTCTTGGGCTATTAATTCATAAAGGTTATTTGAAATGGTGGATATTAGCCGTAACGATACTTTTCACATTTCTATCTTTTGGAAAAAACATGGCCTGGTTTAATGATTTGTGGTATTATTATTTTCCTTACTATAACAAATTTCGATCCGTCAATTCCAGTTTAGCTGTTTTGCAATTCACATTCCCTCTTTTAGCGATGCTAGGAATGGACCAATTGCTAAATAAAGATAGCAACCTAAAAGAAACTAATAAAAAATTATATATTGCCCTAGCATCAACCGCTGGACTTTGTTTGTTATTCGCCCTCATTGGGCCTTCGCTATTTGACATGGCAACAGATGGTGATAAAAACTACGGTCAACTAGCGACCAGTATTTTAAATGATCGAGCAGCTTTATTGCGCAAAGATTCACTGCGGTCTATGTTTTTAATAGCCCTCGTTTTTGCAACACTTTGGGCTTACCTGAACAAAAAAATTAAGCTAAAAAAATTACACGTTTATGTTATTGTTGGTTTGCTCATTATTTTTGATATGGGCTTGGTTGGTAAACGCTACTTAAATAGCGACAAGTTCGAAGATGCAGAAGAGTATTTTAGTCAATTTGAAACTCCACGTCCAGTGGATATGCCCATCTTAAATGACCCCGACCCGAATTACAGAGTGTTTGACGCAAGCATAGATATTTTCAACAGTAATGAAGCATCACGATATCACAATACCATTGGCGGTTATAATGCTGCTAAGCTGCGCAGATATCAAGATATGATTGACAAATATATTGGTAACGGTGACATGACTATCCTGAACATGCTAAATACGAAATACTTCATCCAAAAAAATAAAGAAGGGCAGGTTTTCCATCAGCCAAACCCACAAGCTATGGGCAACTGTTGGTTTGTAGATACTGTAAAAATGGTCAATACAGCTAATGAAGAGATTGATGCCCTAGCAGGGTTTAACCCGAAGAAAACAGCATTCGTGCATAAAGAATTTAGCAATAAAATTAAAGCCCTTTCATCAAATAGTGATTCGGCTATCATTACCCAAACAACTTATAGCCCCAATAAAATTGAGTATCGCTCTAATTCAAATTCTGATAAACTAGCGGTGTTTTCTGAAGTATGGTATGCTAGTGGTAAAGATGGCTGGCAAGCCTACATTGACAACAAAGCTGTTGATCATATACGAGCCAATTATATTTTACGAGCTTTACCTGTGCCTGCCGGTGAACATACTATCCGATTTGAGTTTAAGCCCGAATATTATTTCATTGGAGAAAAAGTTAGCTTAACGACCTCTATTCTTTTAATATTAATCGCTTTAGGTGCTGTGGGGCATACTATTAAGAGGGGCTTGACGTAAACCTATGCTTTACATGGCGAAGCGCTATGTAAAAGTGAGCACCCAATGTTTTTAGTAGCCCAAAATGAGCTACTAAAACTTTAAATCGATCGACGAGTGATTTGCTGTGCTGTTGTGTCGAGATTCCTCCTACTAAATAGTTAGCAACAATCATATTCGCATTTATAATAAGATTAGATTTTTTTAAGCAAGTAATCATCCAGTCAATATCAGCGCTTAAGTTATGTTGCAAATAGGGCACAGTGATTTTACGTTTCACGATAAAAGACTGATGACAAACTAGCATACCATTTAACAATTTTTTCCAGTGCAAATTTTCAGGCAATTTTCTGGTGGTAAGCTTGCTTCTAATCCCTAGTTCGTTGTTTTTATCATCACGATACATAGTTTCACCATAAAGGACATCAGGTTCATCCGTCTCTAAGATTGAAAGTACTTTTTTAAGGGTTTCTTGAGTATAAAATCCATCTCCTGAGTTCATGAAAATGAGATACTCTCCCATTGCCATTGCCTGTCCTTTATTCATAGCATCATATAAACCGTCATCTTTTTCTGAAACCCAGTTATAATGATCCGATAAAGAATTTAGAAGTTCTTTAGTCCCGTCAGTAGAATTCCCATCAATTATTAAATACTCTATTTTGTCGAGATTATTACCTACACTATTTAATGTATATTTCAGGCCCGCTAGGTCGTTGTAAGTAATGGTAATAATGGTGAGTAGTTTGGACATGAATTCTTATAAATATATTCGTGCTTGGTTTTAATATTCTATGACCGCCTTTAAAGCGGCTTCATACGCTTGGAAGTATTGAGCCGATGCATACTGCTGACCATACTCGGTTAAAGCTAAATTTCGAGAGGCTTTTGATAATTTACTATAACGTTCTTCGCTCTCCAAGACCCAAATAATCCCTTCGGCTAATCCTTGCGAGTTATGCTTTTCGGTTATGTAACCATTCTCTTTGTGTAAAACCATTTCAGGGATTCCTCCAGTATTAAATCCTACAACAGGCAAGCCACACGCTATCCCTTCCAATACCACATTGGGCAAGTTATCTTGCAGCGAAGGCATAACCAAGACATCAGAATCTTGATACACATCTAATATCGCTTGCGGGTCACTTAAAAAACCATAATACTTGCATTCAAAACCTATTTCCTCCATTATAGGACTTGAAGTCTTGCCAAAATAGTTGACTCGTATCCTACTAATCGAATCAGGATGCTTCTCTTTTAAATAGTTTAAACATTCTAAAAAATACTTTAGACCTTTGCGCTCATCTTTTAAATTCATTGCCTGAATTAATAGTGAATATTTTCTATCGCTGGCCTTCTTTTTGGGTTTAAAAAAACTAGAATCAACCGGAATAGGAATTGCCTGCACACTTTGATTCTTTAGTAAAGAACTTTCTAAAGCGGCATCTCGTAACCATTTACTAGATGTTATGAAACTAATGTTCTTTTGTGCATACAAGTCTCGCTTTTGCAACCACAGCCTATGAGATAAGTCTGTAGGTGAAGGATTCTTTAACATAAAGCAAGCCCCACATTCTTTCAAATGCTGTTGACACTCTTCGGTATAATGGCAACCACCAGTGAAGGGCCACATATCATGTAAAGTCCAAACAAGAGGTTTCCCTGTTCTTATAAGTTTTTGAATTGATTCTATTGACAAAAACCCTTGTTGTACCCAATGAATATTAATAACATCAGCTTCTTGAATTGCAGGATGTTTACTTATATCATAGCCATACTTAGCCGTTGAGTACTTAAATCGAAAGTTTTTTGATTTTTGAAAAAAGGAAAAATGTAGTTTTTCAAAGTATAGCTTAAGTTGCTTGAGTTTTTTAGGGTATTTAGCTAAAAAACTAAATCTACTTTGTGATTCATTAGTTTCACTGTCCATGAATAAATACTGTACATCATGCCCGCAGAGCTGATGCGCTTCAAACAAACGTTGACAAGCTATTGCTGCTCCTCCATTTCTTTCTGTGGTATTTACTACGGTAACCTTCATTTTTTTACTGATAAGCGAATATATTTAATTGCATATCCATACCATCAACTTCTTTTCTATTAACTATCGGAGACCGTCTATTCGACTCATTATGTATAAAATATCGGAACCCGTTTTTACTGAGTATATCCAAGATTTCTCCTATCCCTTGCTCTTGGTCAATAAATGTATGACACTCAATAAAAAGTGAAGAAATCCTTTTTAGATCATCCTGTAAGTGTCTCAACAATGTGTACTCAGCTCCTTCAATATCAATTTTCATAAAGTCTACTTTCGGATAGTTTTGAAGGTGTTCTTTTAAATCAATTGCCTCTACCTGTATTGTGTTATCTCCACTATCGCCAAGCCTCCCACTATCGGCTCCGCTCGATTCAAAGCTCAGTGTTTCATTTTTATTCCATACTGCTGAGTGGTACATAGTTACACCCTCAAAATCAAAGGCAGTAACATTCGAACTCAGTACATCATAAACTCTGGGATCTGGCTCATAAGCGTGGATAATTGCGTTAGGATTGGCGCGCTTAAAGTAAATTGTGCTTAATCCCAAATTTGCTCCACAATCAAAAATCACAGGCTGCTTGCTAGTTTTTTGAAACTTATAATACTCCTTAAAAAATATTTCATAGTACTGCCAAATAAAAGAAGTCGTATCTGGTATGCGTATTTTTTTTCCTAAGAAACGGAAGTTCACTTCCTCGCCACGTTTTTTTAACCCTAGTCTAAATGAAACTATTACAAAGCTCCTGTATTTTCTATTAATTATGAATAGAACAATATTCTTAAACAAATCCTCTAGCGCAATTCGCATAAATTCTATTTTAACTCTTGGCGTAAAACCAGTTGGTCTAACCAAAATAACTCGGCTAGACACACACCCTGATTTATTTACTCACCAATATATCTTCTTTTTACTAGTTTTAATATAGCCCACGCCGTTTTAAATTCAAACTTTGCTCTTCGTAGACGTTTCATTGAATATTGTTCTAATGTATCAAAGATGGGTTCAGTAGAGAACTTTTCTTTAGCTTGTCTAGCATAAGAAAAAGCAATCTCATGCTGCTCTTGTACCGTGCTAAATAACCATGCCAATATAAAGTCTCTTGCGGATGCTCCAGGATTGTTTAATTTATTCATATAAGTCATCTCAGCCCAGCCAGGAACTTTTTTATAGGTAAGTGATGCCACTCTCTTACTGAAATTACTTTTAAATACTTCAGAAAATAGTTTTTCTGATATCCGCAAAGGTCCCTTCACTATGAAGGAGGTTAAGAAGTAGTTTTTGTATTTTTCAAAATAAGCAAGGCAGCTAACAATTTTATCCTCGCCTACATACGCATCAATAAAGCCTGGTTCAAATTCCACTACGATTGTATTTTGCTGAATATCCTCATGCAAGGATTCAAATAATCTTAAATCCGTTCCTTGTGAATCCGTCTTAAACCAGTCAATACTATTAATACCGAGCTTATCTACCACATCGCTCAGTTGAACTGTTTTAATACTCGTTTTTTTATGCACCGAGAAATAATCGGAAAAGTGAAAATCCTTTAATGAATCTTCATCTGGCTCCAATAAGCTGGAGCAATGCGGAGATTTCGTAAGGTAGAAATCTTCGCTTTCAGCAGTTTGCTTGGCCACAACTATTTTATTCACGGTTATAAACTCCTTATATTCAGTATTCTCTTGTTTAGAATAACTAAAGTCGCGTTCGTCTGCATCAAAAGCGACACAAACCGAAATAGCGGCTATTTTTTTCCAAAATTTATTCACCGCGCCCGAGGCACCTATGTCAAATAAAACAGGAGGGTTATTGATTACACTTTGATGCCTTGAAATGACTTTAATTATACTCTTTAAGTTCATAATTAAGTTGATGCTACCCCGAATAGGTAATTTAAAATTTAAATTGAAAAATTAAATATACACAAAATATATTACTGAAATTGTTTTTGAATAGAATTAGTAACTTTCCAATTTTAAACGGAATATTCTTTGAAGTAATTTGAAGTAAACGGCAAAAAAACAAACTAATTTCTTAGAAAAAACAATAAAAGATGCACCCTTACCAAAATTCCAAATAGTATAATTAGCTCTTACTTTAGTGACATAGATACAAATAGCAATAAGTTCACTTTTATTAAAATACATTACCTTCGTCCTCAGGCTCAACATACTAGAAAATACTTAATTTTATTCAAGAAAAAACTATGAAACAAATTCTGCCAGAAGATGTAAAATATCTGTCTTTTACCGAGATGGATGAAATAGGAAGGATTTTTTCATGGAATGATAAAACACTGAGAGGGATCTCCAAAAAATATACAGCAGAGACGAATGAGCTTCTATCCTCTGGCTTAATTGAGGAGTTAGTTCAAAAAAAACTCTTCCCAGTTACCGCAGTCTCTGATTATAGTCTTGAATCTTTTGGTCTTATTCTTGAACATCAAAAAATAACTCCAGTTACTTATCCTTTTGAATGGAGTTTTGAAATGCTTAAAGCGGCAGGGCAAGTTGTCCTTGAAGTAAATAAAATAGCTAACCGATACGGCTATGAACTAAAAGATGCTCACCCTTTCAATGTCATTTTTGACAAGCACAGACCAATGTACGTAGATTTTGGAAGTTTCATCAAAAGAAACGGCACTAGCTGGTTAGGGTACGAAGATTTTATCAAATCTTATTGCTACCCCTTAAAGCAATGGAAAACAGGTGAACAGTTTCTTACAAGAGCTAATTTAGCTTCTTCATTAAGAGGGGGAATGCCTCACAGTTCATACTACAATTGGAAAAGCCCTTTTTACAGATTATTTTCCATTGACTTTATTGATAAAATTGCAGATAACTTTTATAAGTTTAAGACAATTCAATCCATACCCAATGATCAAATTGAGAATAAATTTTCAGGACGAATTGGTAAGCTTATTTTAAATCTTAAAAAAAGCAAAATTCTACCTTTTCAAAAGACTAGCATAGAAAAATTAAGTCGAAAGCTGAAGAGAATAAAAATGCGTAAAAATCAATCTATGTGGGTTGATTATCATAGTCAGTTTATTGATAGCAAGGGTGAACTAAGGACGACCCCACGTTTTGCACGTATTCTTGAAATCGTAAATGAATTAAAAATAAAATCTGCACTTGAACTTGCGGGAAACCAAGGTGTTTTTAGTGAAATGCTTTTGCATCAAACGACTATCGAAAATATAATCTGCACTGACTATGATTCGCAGGCAATTGATAGCCTTTATAAAAGATGTATCGAAAAAGAACTAGACGTCACTCCAGTTGTATTGAATATTAGAAATCCGATTTCCGATACTTGGCTACCATTATTTGAAAATCGAATAGAAACTCCGGAATGTGCAATAGGTTTAGCGCTTCTTCACCACCTCATTCTTACACAAGGACTTGGACTGCAGACAATATTTGATATTTTTAAATCCTACACTTCTAAGTACGTTTTTATAGAATTCATGCCATTGGGACTTTGGAGCGCATCTTCTCCCGAAGTAAATGTACCTGAATGGTATAATGTAGATTGGTTTAAAGAAATATTCGAGAAGAACTTTAATCTTATAAAACAAGAACAACTTGAAGATAATAGAATCCTATTTGTAGGAATTATAAAATAACGCCTTAAAGCAAATGGGAATAATAATAAGGCAAGGAGTTAAAACCAGTATTCTCAATGCAGTTGGTATAGGAATCTCTGCAATTAGTAGCCTATTTATTTATCCAAGGTATACTGAGATTTATGGCCTCTCCCAATTCCTTATTAATACTGCAATCCTTTTCATTCCTATTGCTAGTTTAGGTTTACTAGGATCTATCACTAAGTTCTTTCCTGTATTTAAAACAGAGGATGACAATAACCATGGCTTGCTCAGTCTAATACTGCTTAAGGCATTATTACTATTTTTAGTATTTGCAACTCTAGTTTTTCTGTTCGAAAAGGAAACTACAGATTTTCTGATTAATGTAAATATTGATAAAAAAGGAATCTTCTCTACCTATTCAAACACCTTACTTGCATTAACCTTTATTCTTACGCTTAATTTTAGTATGATTTATTATGCTAGTAATTATAAACGCGTAGTTGTTCCACAACTACTCTCCCAATTCTCGATTAGAATATTTTTACCGATTTTAATACTGAGTTATGCGGCATTGCAATTCTCAAATGAAAGCTTTGCTCTTTATCTTTTTCTCTTTCATATCCTCATCACTATTTCTTTGATTTTGTATTTAATACGACTGAAAGTATTTAAACTTACTAAGCCAGATTGGTCTTTTCTTACTAAACCTTTAAAGAAGCAAATCGGTAATTATAGTATGTTTGCTTCGCTCAACTTACTGTCTAACATGTTGGCCTTTAGAATCGACATTGTAATGATTCCCATGATTCTAGATTTTTCGAACAGTGGTATTTACGTAATCATGTTATTTTTAGCCAATGTAATTGAACTTCCCACTCGTTCCATTATTGCTATTGCTGAGCCTATTATTTCTAATGCTTGGTCTAATAATGACACTACAGAGATTGATACAATTTATAAAAAGTCCTCACTAAACCTATTAATTTTTGGAATTCCTATTTTCTGTATGATTTGGTTTTCGTTCGATTCTATTGCAATGATATCAGCTGATCCAGAAAAAATCATGCTTGGCAAATACGCCTTTCTTTTCTTAGGAATAGGTAAACTGTTCGACGCTATGACATCCGTGAATAGTCAAATAATAGTTTATTCAAGCAAGTATAGATACAACCTATTATTTATTGTGTTCTTAGGCGTACTGAATATAATCCTTAACTACCATTGGATTTCACAGTACGGAATAGCCGGTGCCGCCTTGGCAAGCTTGGCTGCTTACATTTCCTACAACCTTATGAAGTTAGTCTTCATTTATTCCCAGTTCAAATTGCAACCTTTTACTAAACAAACAGGTATAATTCTATTAGTTGGAGCAGGCTTAGCAGGAATATTCATGATAATACCAAATACAATAGGCATTTTCCCCAAAATAATTATCAACGGCACAATTATAGCTTGTCTGTACATGCCTGTCGTCTACTATCTATACTTATCCGACGACCTCAATAATATCATAAACATGGTAATTGACAAGATAAAAAGTGCCCTCGGAGTAAAAAAATAGCACACTTGTTCCAGATAATGATTTTGGTTGTTCAAAAGTGATAGAGTATTCAAATTAATTACCTTTGCTAGGCATGAAAAACAAAGTAGCCCTAGTTACAGGAGTGACAGGACAAGACGGCGCCTATTTATCTGAATTTTTATTAAATAAAGGATATGAAGTACATGGTATTAAACGTAGAAGTTCTATGTTTAACACCGCACGTATCGATCACTTATACAAAGACAAGCACGAAGAAGGTGTAAAATTCTTTATGCACTACGGAGACACGACGGATTCTACGAATTTGATAAGAATCATTTCCAAAGTTCAGCCAGACGAAATTTACAACTTAGCCGCGCAGTCACATGTAAAGGTCTCTTTTGAAACTCCTGAGTATACCGCCAATGCAGATGCGTTAGGAACCCTTCGAATTTTAGAAGCAATTCGTATTTTGGGCTTAGAAAAGAAAACTAAATTTTACCAAGCGTCTACTTCTGAATTATACGGCAAAGTGCAGGAAGTGCCTCAAACAGAAACTACACCTTTCTACCCAAGAAGCCCGTATGCAGTAGCCAAACTTTACGGTTATTGGATTGTAAAAAATTATCGCGAAGCCTATGGCTTATACGCTTGTAATGGAATTTTATTTAACCATGAAAGTCCACTGCGCGGTGAAACCTTTGTAACTCGTAAAATCACAAGAGCTATTTCAAGAATTAAGTTGGGGCTTCAAGAAAAATTATACTTAGGCAACCTAAATGCACAACGCGATTGGGGCCACGCCAAAGATTATGTAGAAGGTATGTATCTTATGCTTCAGCAGGACAAACCCGAAGATTATGTTTTAGCCACAGGTGTTACCACTTCCGTAAGGGATTTTGTAAACATGGCTTGTAAAGAAGTGGACATAGAAATCAAGTGGGAAGGCGAGAATGAAAATGAAAAAGGGATTGATGCCAAAACGAATAAAGTTTTGGTAGAAGTAGATCCAAATTATTTCCGCCCCACCGAAGTGGATCTATTAATCGGCGATGCCAGCAAGGCTAAAAAAGATTTAGGCTGGGAGCCAAAAATTCAACTACAAGAATTAGTAAAAGAAATGATTGCAAAAGATTTAGAATTCTTTGAAAAAGATAGAATCTTAAAAGAAAAAGGACACTCCGTATATAATTATAATGAATAAGGAAGACAAAATATACATCGCTGGCCATAGAGGCATGGTAGGTTCTGCGATAAAAAGAAAGCTTGAAAAAGAAGGCTGTCATAATTTTATTACGGCCACTTCGCAAGAATTAGATTTGAGAAATCAAGCTGCAGTAAATGATTTTTTTGCAAAAGAAAAACCAAATATCGTCGTCTTAGCGGCGGCAAAAGTGGGTGGGATTCATGCGAATAATACCTACAAAGCCGATTTTATTTATGACAATTTGCTTATCGAAATTAATTGTATTCACGCTGCCTTTGAAAACAAAGTGAACAAACTTTTATTCTTAGGTTCATCTTGCATTTACCCAAAAGCCTGCCCTCAACCGATTAAGGAAGAGTACCTGCTCACAGGATCACTTGAGGAAACTAACAAACCCTACGCCCTCGCTAAAATCGCAGGCATCAGCTTGTGCCAATCCTATAATGAACAGCACGGCACCAATTTCATTTCGGCTATGCCTACTAATCTGTACGGCCCAAATGACAACTATGATTTAAAAAACTCACACGTTCTTCCTGCATTACTGCGCAAATTTCATGAAGCGAAGGAAGAAGGAATTTCTACTGTAGAAATGTGGGGAACAGGAAAACCCCGCAGAGAATTTCTACATGTAGACGACTTAGCAGATGCCTGTTATTTCTTGTTGCAAAACTATAATAGCTCCGAACCAGTCAATGTGGGTTGTGGTGAAGATTTAAGTATTGGAGAATTAGCGCAATTGATTAATGAAATCGTTGGAGGTCAGGCCGAAATTGTAAACGATACTTCAAAACCTGACGGCACATTGCGCAAATTATTAAGCGTTGACAAACTGAATCAACTAGGCTGGAAAGCTTCAATAGGCTTACGTGCGGGAATTGAAAATACTTATGAGGATTTTCTAAAAAACTACTCCAAGATTAAGGAAGAATAATAAATTGCTCAGAAGAAGTGTTGGACTGAGAAATACTATCTGCCTGCCAAACATCTAAAACTACTTCAAACGTATCAGGTGTAAACACGAATTGTAGATGCTTCAAAGTGTCCGTAGGCTCTACATAAATTGTGTCCTTCATATCGTCATCCTTCCGTATAACGTACCACTTAGTACCGTCATAGTTTTTTGAACAATTCATAAAACGAATTATCTTACCGGCCTCATAAGTAGCGGTGCCCGTATTCATACAAGCAATCGCTTCGCCTCGTTCTTTTTCACAAGCAGAGAAAATGGAGAGTGCTACAAATAAAATCAGAATTGGATAAAGTAGTTTCATATCGTGAGTTAATGAAGCTAAGATAAGCAGAATCACTAATTTAGAGCACTAAATATTCTTTAGATTT
>CAZTCQ010000016.1:21869-23593 GCA_964612525.1 uncultured Chitinophagaceae bacterium
ACTCTATTCACAACACGATGCGCAGGTACCTTCGGAACTTGATTGTGAGATTGATTCATAGCCCACCCAACCATTCGCGGTGTCGCACCTACCAGTTTGGCTATAAAACCATAAGTCGTCACCATTCCTCTGGGCGTTTGGCGCACAACATCATATACCTCCTCAGTCCAATGTTCACTAGCCATTTAGGTTTCTTTTTTTCTGTTCTTCTTGCAACTTTTTTCTGCGTAGTTCATTGACCACAGCTTTATATTCAAAAGGACAATGCGTACAGCCATTCCCGCAACAATAACCTCGCTGCAATAAATACTCAGCCGTAAAAACCATAAATCCATCAGGATTCATGTAGAACAATTCATCATCGTCAAACAGTGGTTTCTTCATTCTCCTTCTTTTTTTTGGGTGGAATTATTATCTCAGCTTCCGGTAATCTAAAGCTTACAAACTGAATCGTTCGATTATCCTCTAGATGCATTCCTTCATAAAATGTTTTTATATTCAACGGAAAATCAGGTTCTCCATTAGCATAAACATCATCATGGCGCACGAGCAACTCACATTGATGCCACGCTATCATTTCTAAGGTAAAATCAAACAGAGGTTTAGAATCGGTTTTCAAATTAATGGTCGCACCAGGTTTCAACACTTTTTGATACTCTTTTAAAAAACGACTGTGAGTGAGTCTATTTTTTGCTTTCGAATCCTTCAAAAACGGATCAGGAAACGTAATCCAAATTTCTTCGATGCTATGCGGCTTAAAATAAGACTCTATCTGTTGGATTTGGGTTCGCAAAAAAGCTACATTATTTACGCCCTCTTCCAAGGCTTTTTTTGCCCCCACATATATTCGATTTCCTTTGACATCTAGCCCAACAAAATTACAATCAGGCTTCGCCTTCGCTAAATTCACGGCATATTCTCCCTTTCCGCAAGCCAATTCTAACAAAATCGGATTTTCATTCCCAAAAAATTTAGACCACTGATCTGCCTGGTTTTCAGGATATTGAAAAACATTTTTAAAATTTTCTATCGCTGCAAAACGAAATAATTTTTTACCCTTCATAGTTACAAGAATCCATTCTTAGATTGATTCAAAAGTAAGCCCTTTCGCCAAGTTGAGTACAGAAATTTCCCCCCAAGTGTGCAGAAACAGGAAGTAAGAACTCTGTTTTTTTTAAATGAAAAATGTAAATTTGTCCAATCGAAAAAAATCTTGACTCTAACAAGCTTTATTTTTGATGAAAAATAAAAAATAGAATTACCATGGCTGAATCTATAGATCAAATAACTTCCGAAGCTGAAGAAGGTATGAAAAAAGCGATAGAACACCTTGAAAATGAACTGCTAAAAATAAGAGCAGGCAAGGCTTCGCCGAATATATTGGATGGAATTACTGTGGAGTATTACAATAATCCTACGCCGATAAATCAAGTGGCAAATGTGAGCACACCCGATGCACGTACGCTTAATATCCAACCATTCGAGAAAAGCCTTCTGGGAGATATTGAAAAAGCAATCATGGCAGCCAATATTGGAATTACGCCATCAAATGATGGAGATAATATTCGCCTTTTCATGCCACCGCTGACAGAAGAGCGCCGAAAAGAAATGGTTAAAAAAGTTTTTGCTGAAGGAGAAAACGCTAAAGTATCGATTCGAAACATTAGACGAGATGCCATGGAAGGAATCAAAAAGTTGCAAAAGGATGGCATGAGCGAAGACGA
>CAZTCQ010000016.1:23693-33915 GCA_964612525.1 uncultured Chitinophagaceae bacterium
CCTTTGCGGCGTCACACTTCCCGAAGGCATGAAAGAGCATGATAAATTTCCTGAGCCCATTATTACCCCAGCCACTAAAGCTACCCAGGGTCATGATGAAGATATAAGTCGTGAAGATATTTTAGTGCAAAAAATCGTGGATGAAGCTACTTTGAATCAGTTAGAAAACTATACCCGCTCCCTGTTCAAACAGGGAACGAAATGGGCTCAGGAAAGAGGTCTTATTCTAGTGGATACCAAATATGAATTCGGAATGTTTGAAGGATCAATAATGCTTATGGACGAAATTCATACGCCGGATAGCTCTCGCTATTTTTATGCCGACACGTACGAAGAAAATCAAAAAAAAGGAAGCCCTCAAAAACAACTTTCAAAAGAGTTCGTGCGGGAATGGCTCATTGAAAATGGTTTTCAAGGCCTGGATGGACAAAAAATGCCAAGCATGAATGATGCGATAGTAGAAAATATTATGAATCGGTATATAGAATTGTATGAAAAACTACTAGGCAAGAAATTTGAAAAAATTGAAGTAAGCACTTCTCAAATTGAACAGGTCGTCAATGCACACTTCGAAACTAAGTCAGCATGAGTTTAAGTTTTTCTGCCATCGATTTTGAAACGGCTGTCGGTCATCACGCCTGTTCGGTAGGAATCGTAGCTGTGGAAGACGGAAAAATCGTAGAAGAGTATCACCAACTTATACAACCGCCCTTTAATGAATACAATTATTATAACATCCGTGTTCATGGCATTACACCACAGGACACCTATGACGCGCCATTGTTTAGTGAGGTATTCCCAGACTTACAGAAAAGACTAGTAAATCGAACAGTAGTGGCGCATAATGAGGGCTTTGATCGGGGTGTAATGCGTAAGTCTATGGCGGACTACAATATTCACCATTCTGAACTGAACACTATGAATCAATGGGAATGTACTGTGAAAATTTTCAGAGCCTTAGGCTTTAAAAAAAATAATCTCGCGGCCTGTTGTGAGCGCCATAGAATTGAACTTCAACATCATGATGCTTTGAGCGATGCTCGTGCATGCGCCAAACTTTTTTTAATATCCCAAGGTGCGGAACTCTAAGATTTAACCCTTCCTTTTAAAGAAGTAAACGCGTTTCTTGTATACATTTTTTTGATAATTCCATCTACCAATCCCACTTGAGGAACCAACATTTCTGAGAAGTGGCCCCACTTCATAATGGACAAGTATATTTTCAAAGCGGGTACAATCACGTCCGCTCGATCTTGGCGAAGTTTGTAGTTATGAATTCTATCCTGAACACTCATCTTTTTTAAGTCTTTATAATAAAATCTGAGTAAGTCAAGACTCAAGGGTGTTCCCGTTTTTTGCTTGGAAATAGAAAACACCTTATTAATATTTCCGCCAGAGCCAACTGCTAGTAATCCTGTATATTTTTTACAAATCTTCTTTATGAATTTTTGCATGCGCTGTAATTCGTCTTCCTTTACTTTGTCTTTTAACCAACGTATTGTCCCTACATCAAAAGATTCTTGTGCGATTATTTTCGAGCTTTGAAAAATAGTAATCTCAGTACTACCGCCACCCACATCGGCGTATAAATAATAATTATCCGGCGAAAAATTATCTCGAAGCTGTGTTTCTAAGAGTAGCTCTGCCTCTTCTTTTCCTGATATAATTTGAATAGCAAGCCCTACTTCTTTTTTAATTTCTTCAACCAATTTCTTGCCATTGCTAGCGTCTCTCATTGCACTGGTAGCCACCGCCTCACAATGTTTTACATCAAATACTTCCAATAAATATTTATAAGCCTGAACCGTTTGTTTTAGTTTTTCAGCTTTGGCCTGAGATATTTCTCCAGATTCAAAAACTTCAAAACCTAGGCGCAGAGGCACACGAACTAAACTGACTTTGGTAAAATCAGGACTTCCATCAGTATAAATACCTACATCAGAAATAAAAAGTCGTGCGGCGTTGGAACCAATATCTATGGCGGCTAGTCTCATGCTGAGGTTCAAAGGTAAGCAGCAAGACTTGAACGGAAAACTTAAAAAATAAACAAGCTTAATGAGAACTATACTTAATAAAAATTGAAGCTTTTAAATATAAGTTGCCCCTTATTTAAGTTCACTCATTCGTTTTTCCTTTGCGTCACGCAGAAAATCCGAAGCGAAAATGAAGTCATTCAATCGTTTATTTTCACTGAAAATAATTTCTTCATTCGTTCCTTCCCAACCTTTTTTACCCTGGTCAAGATACAAAATATGGTCTCCACTTTCTAGTACCGTATTCATATCATGGGTATTCACGACAGTAGTAATATCAAATTCTTGTGTCAAATCCATGATGAGTTTGTCAATAACCAAACTTGTTTTGGGATCCAAACCTGAATTAGGCTCATCAACAAACAAGAACTTAGGCTTGAGCACAATAGCCCGAGCCAAGGCAACTCTCTTTTGCATCCCGCCGCTAATTTCTGCAGGGAATTTTTTATTGGCATCAACAATATTTACCCGAGAAAGAACATCGTTTACAATTTTTCTTTTTTCTTTCAAGTTGTGGTCTGTAAACATATCAAGGGGAAATCTTACGTTGTCTTCGACCGACATACTATCAAACAAAGCCGACCCTTGAAAAAGCATCCCAATATTTTTGCGAAGCTCTTTTTTTTCGTATTTATCCATTTCTAAGATATCCTTTCCTTCATACAAAATTTGACCTCTTTCAGGTTTAATTAGGCCAATCATACATTTCATGAAGACAGATTTCCCACTACCGCTCGTCCCTATAATCAGATTCATTTGACTTTTATACATCTGACAGCTCACACCATGTAACACAGTTTTACCAGAGAAAGACTTCGTTAAATTTTTTACTTCTATCATTTTTTATAATAACAATGCTGCTAGAGCGTAATCAGCCAGTAAAATCAAAACACAACTTACCACCACGGCCTTAGTAGAAGAACGACCAATTTGCAAAGCACCTCCTTTTACGTAATATCCAAAATAGGCAGATACCGATGTGATTATAAAAGCAAACACGAATGCTTTTATCAAACCAAAAAATAAATTAAAGGGAACAAATTCGATCATCAATCCCATTTCAAATAAGGCCGGATTCAAAATCCCACTCATAGTTCCTGCCAAATAGCCTCCCAAAATACTTAAAAACATGGAAAGCACTATTAAACAAGGAATTACGAAGATTGAAGCCAATATTTTCGGCAAAATTAAAAAAGTATGCGTGTTAATTCCCATTATTTCCAGCGCATCAATTTGCTCACTCACGCGCATATTGCCTAATTCGCTCGAAATTTTACTCCCAATAACACCTGCCAACACAATACAGGTCACAGTTGGCGAAAGCTCCAGAAAAGTACTATCGCGAATAATTGTGGCGATTAGCTCAAGACCTACTAATGGGCTTACTAACTGATAGGCAGTTTGCACTGTGGTTACTGCTCCGAGAAACAAAGAAATAATAATTACAATCCATAGCGATCCAATCCCAATTTCGTTGCATTGGTGAAAAAGCTCCTTCCAATATACTTTGGAGCTTTCTGGGCGCCGAAACATCTGCTTGAGCATCAATAGATAGCGCCCAAAATGGGCTAAAAAACCAGTTATCATTCCTAAACCAAAAGTAGTATTATTGTACCTCAATCAAACAATGGACCATTACTATTTGTATTTCCTTCATTCTTGCAGATATTTAAGCACAATTCTTGATTATTTAAAAATCTCAGCTACATTTGCACTCCGAATTTTCGGAACAAACAATATTTAATAACGCTAATAATTTCAATTATATGCCAGTAAAAATCAGATTACAAAGACACGGATCCAAAAAACGTCCATTTTATTTTATCGTAGCCGCTAATTCTCGCTCTCCAAGAGACGGTAAATTTATCGAAAAATTAGGTACCTACAACCCGCTGACCGTTCCTGCTACAATTGAAATGAATCGCGAGCGCGCGCTTCATTGGTTAGACAAGGGGGCTCAAATGACTCATACTTCAAGACGAATCCTTTCCTTTAAAGGTGTGCTTTATTTAAAGCATCTTATGCGTGGAGTAAGCCTCGGTTTATTTGACGAAGCTACAGCTTTGGAAAAGTTTGAAACTTGGAATGAAGATCATGAAAAGTTAGTGGCCGAGCGCCAAAGCAAGCATAAAAAAGATAAAGATGCTAAGAAGCAAAAACCAATTATCAAGAAAATTGATGTAGCCCCAACGGCGGCTGAAGTGGAAGCTGAGGTTGCGGCAGAAGAAGCTACTGAAGGTGAAGCTCCGACTACGGAAGAAGCTACGCCACCAGCTGCAGAAGAAGCTCCTGTTACAGAAGAGGCGAAAGAAGAGCCTGCTGCTGAAGAAGCAAAGGAAGAACCCGTTGCGGAAGAAGCAAAGGCAGAGCCTGAGGCGAAAGAAGAACCAGTTGAAGAGAAAAAAGAAGAAGAGCCTGCTGCTGAAGAACCTAAAAAAGAGGAAGAAGGGAAGGAAGACGATAAGAAAGAAGAAAAAGAATAAACTTCAAAAATTTTACACGAAACCCCGAATCCTTGGTTCGGGGTTTTTTATTTTTACAATATGAAAAGATTATCGATCTTGCTAAGTGCAATATGCCTTTTGTTTTTATATGCTTGTAAAGACGAAGCCCCAAAAGCGGACAAGGTCCCAGCAGGCTATGCAGTATTTGAATCTGATAGTCTAGGACTCAGCATTGAGTATCCCGAAACCTATGAAGCTCGTGAGTATATTAAACCTGAAATCCCTGTTTCTTTTATTGATAAAACATCGGCTTCGGAAAACTATTTGGATTGGAGTAAAATCATGCTCAATGTTGAGCCATTGCCTGCCGTGCAACTCAAGTTGTTGGAGTATCTGCAAGCCTCACAAACAGAGCTAAAACTACTAATGCCGTCTCTCAAAATGTATGACACCGATAGTTTAGAAAATAAGCAAGGAAAACAAGTGGGCACCTATAAATATGACCGTGACGGTGAAGAGAGAAGTTTTACTTGTAAAATGTATGTATTCTTGCTAGAAGGACGAGCAGTGAATATCAATTGTGTAAGTTTGAAAGAAGAGTTTGAGAGTAAAGAAATTGAATTTGATGAGGTAGTCAAAAGCATAAAATTTAAATAGCATGAAATATTTAGCACTCGGTGATAGTTATACGATTGGCGAACTCGTTCCGGCTGAGGATAATTTCCCGCAGCAAACAGTGTCTATCTTAAAAGAAAAGAAAATAGAAGTAAGCCTTGATAAAATTATTGCTGTAACGGGCTGGACTACGGGCGAACTAAACGAGGCGATTGCTAAAGAAAAACCTGATTCAGACTATGATTGGGTGACCCTTCTGATAGGAGTTAATAATCAATATCGCGGACAAGAAATTGAGCGCTATGAAAAAGAGTTGTACAATCTAATCAGTCAAAGTATTCTTTTTGCGAACGGAAGGGCATCGCGAGTGATCATACTTTCTATCCCTGATTGGGGGCTTACTCCATTCAATACCAAAAGAGATAGCGCACAAGTATCAAAAGAAATAGACGAGTACAACACAATTAAAAAGAAATGGGCTGAGCATTTTGGTTGTCCTTATATTGACATTACTCCACTGACTAGAAAGTACTCAAAAGACGAAGAATACTTAACGAACGACAAACTACACTTAACCGGTAAAATGTACCGACTCTGGGCTGAACGGATTGCTCAAATTATTGCGGATAACTCCTAGTTTATCAGCCCACCAATTTCAACCAACCCTCTGACTAGTTTACAAAGTACAGACTGTAAGTAAATAGTCCTGATGTTAGCAAGAAGAAAATGCCTGCGAATATAAGAGCTAGCTTTTCCTTTTTTTTGAGCAAGCTAAAAACAGAACCACATAAAATAATCAAGGAGCCAATTGTAGTAGTAATATTAACTGCTAAATATTCTCCATAGGTCATATGATAGGTTCTGTACACTTTTAAATCCATAGCGCTTTCGAAAAGTAAATCATATACAGTTGACGCAAAACCCAAAAACATAATAGCAGACAATAAAATCACCTGCATACTCAGCAGGGCTACGTACCACTTCATAGTTTAGCTTTTTTGAAAACATGGTCTAATTTACTTTTTGGCAAAATACGTTGCCCTTGTTCTCCCGTAGCGATGAGTCTTTCACCAACATTTGCAACGAAGGAATTTATGATTTCTCCGTTTTCCTTTATCTCTTCAAACTGAGCCGTAAAAGTAACCTTGTCGCCCACAAAGGCTGGTGATTTATGCTCAATACTAATTGAAGTACCGATGCCCTCTTCATGCTCCTCTCTCATTTCTAACACAAAAAGTCGCCCACTCCACTCCGCGTCGCGGCATAAAGCAAAAGTGGAGTATACGGTATGTACGACTCCACTTTCAAATTTTGCAATGTCGCTCTCTGAAACTACAATGCTGTATTCTTTTTTGTCTCCTTTCTGGAAGGTGTTTTTCATTTATTCAATTTTATTAATTCCACCTCCCTACCCTCCGCCAGCGGAGGACAACTGGAGTGCTACTTCAAATATTTAAAGTTGGTTTTCGGAGTCAATTTTTTCAAAGCGGCTACGTAAAGCTTTACACAATTTTCTACATCCTCCTTATGAACGGTTTCCACGGTGGTGTGCATGTAACGAAGGGGCAAAGAAATTAATGCACTGGGCACACCGCCATTGCTAAAAGCAAAAGCATCTGTATCTGTCCCTGTTACTCGCGAAGACGCCTGAATTTGATAAGGAATCTTTGCTTTGTCGGCAGCTTCTCGAATCAATTCCAGCAAAAGATTATGAACCGCTGGTGCCACACACAATACCGGTCCTTTCCCGACGTGAGCTTCTCCTTGAGCTTTTTTGTTCATCATAGGGGTTGTTGTGTCATGTGTTACATCAGTCACAATCGCTACATTAGGCTTTACCGTTTCCGTAATCATTTTAGCTCCATTCAAGCCTACCTCTTCTTGCACGGCATTTACAATATACAAACCAAAAGGCAATTTGGTTTTGCCTTCTTTGAGCATTCTGGCTACCTCCGCGATAATAACGCCGCCCATTCTGTTGTCATGCGCACGGGCTATCCAATGACCATTGTTTCCTTCTTCAAATCCATCACGAAAGGTGATTACGTTTCCAACTTCAATTCCTAATTTTTCTACTTCCTCTTTTGAGTTACAACCACAGTCAATCCAAATGGTAGAAGTAGTAGGTTTTTTTTCATTCGTACGAGGACGTACGTGGATAGCGGGCCAACCGAACACGGCTTTCACCAAACCTTTTTTTCTTGTGTGAATGTGTACTCGCATAGCAGGTGCTATCTGATGATCACTTCCTCCGTTGCGCGCTACATGTATAAAACCATCGCTGGTAATATATTTTACATACCAAGCAATCTCATCGGCGTGAGCTTCTATGACTACCTTAAATTTTGCTTTCGGGTTTATCACCCCCACTGCCGTACCATAATTATCGACAAAGTATTCATCAATGTACGGCTTGATGTAGTCCAACCATATTTTTTGACCGGGCGCCTCAAAACCAGTCGGCGCATAATTATTCATATACTTTTGAATAAAATCCATAGATTTTTTTCCAAAAAACTCTTTGCTATTTTTTTTAGTTGCTGCTTTCTTTTTTGCTTTTGCCATAGGTTGACAAAGATGCTTAATTTAGATTAGAAAATAAAAAACAATTTCTAGTGGGGTACGCCTTTCAGTTTTTCTGCGAGTGTTCCATCCGGATTGATTTTAAAAGCCGCTGGAATGTCAGTGACTCCGTATTTTCTTGAAAACTCGTTAGTGGCCACAAATCCGCTTACCTCCTCAATTTGATAGGACCACGGAAATTTCATTTTATCCGAAACTCTTGCAGCATGCCCCTCTTTTTTTTCTAGCGCAATACTTACTAGCTCAATGTTGTCGTCGTTTTTATTATTATAAAATTCTACCCAATGCGGCAACTCAGCACGACAAGGTGGACACCAACTACCCCAAAAAACTAGGTAAACTGTTTTACCCTTTAAATCTGAAAGCTTAAAATCTTCGCCCGAAACTAATTTTGCAGAAACCGTTGGAGTCTCCTCTCCTACCGTAGCTTTTGATTGAAAAAGAAAGTAAGATGCGGCAAAAACAATGATAAGTGCGATTAAAATAACAACGGTTTTATTCATATTAGTTTCAATTTATACTTCACGTAACTGACGAGGAATTAACCCATTTCTTTCACCTCAACTTGCAAACCGTTAGTAGTCCTACTACCAGTTGACAAACGCCCGGTTAAATATATCATCTTTTAATTGATCCGTGATTTCTTCAATTAGAGCATTTTCTACACTCTGAAAATTCCGGTCCGCATTAAAATCTGCAAATCGAGAAAAGGTCTGAGTAAAGTTTTTTTCTTTGTCTTGTCTATTTTCAAAAATGATCTTTACTCCAATCGTCAATCTATTTTTTGCTGAGGTTTCGGTTCCTGTAATAGAGGCCACTGTGATATTATACGTCTCAATGGAACCTTGAATATCATAGTCCGCTTTATCATTATCTACCTGTGCTAATGAAGAAAGCGAAGTGAGGTGCTGCCTTAATTTTTCAGTAAAAGTCGCACTCAAGGAGGGCGCCACTGTTGGAGCGTTGTTCTCAATAAAATGAATGTTAATCGTATCACCGCTAATGGCAGCGCCCGTTAAACTATAAAATCCGCAAGAAGCCAACAAACTCAGCAGGACGGAACAAGCCAGGATTTGAATAAATCGCTTCCTAAATATCGACATCGTATTCTTTGATTTTTCTGTATAAAGTTCGTTCGCTAATACCCAGTTCGGCAGCCGCATTTCTTCTTCTACCTCTGTGTTTTTTTAGCGCTTTTATGATGAGTGTTTTTTCATTTTCAGCCAAATCCAATACATCCTCTACTTCTTGCACGCTGCTTGTGCTTTGATCTCCTTGTGAAATAATAATCGGTTGCCCACCATCAGAAGATGTCGCCTCACGCTCATTCATGCTTCCATTACTGGGTAAATACGAGGTTTGGGAATCTCTATTCTCATTCTGAAAATTTGGTTCTCCTTGATAAGCCTGTGCTCCGCTCGGACTTTTCATGATTTCAAAAAACATTTTCTTTACATCGGTTACATCTTTTTTCATGTCAAAAAATAACTTGTAAAGTAAATCTCGCTCCGAGGAGAAATTAGTACTCCCCTCTCCCGACTCGCTAGGAATTATCGCTGGTAGTTTTTGTTGATTATCCTCTGGAATATAAAATTGTAATTCTGCCGCACTTAATTTTTTAGACTGGCTCAATACGGATATTTGTTCTGCCATATTTTTTAGTTCGCGAATATTTCCAGGCCAAGAATAAGCAGTTAGTAATTGCTGGGCCGCTTCATCCAAATGAATCGTATCGGTTCGGTACTTGTCGGCAAAGTCCGCAGCAAATTTTCTAAACAATAAAGAAATGTCATTTTTACGTTCGCGTAAGGCAGGCACCCGAATCGGTACCGTGCTTAATCGATAAAATAAATCTTCTCTAAACTTACCCACGGCGGCTAACTCTTTTAAATCTTTGTTCGTCGCTGCCACTACACGTACATTCGTTTTTAGTACTTTACTGCTCCCCACTTTTATATACTCCCCACTTTCTAAAACACGAAGTAATCTTGCTTGGGTTCCAAGAGGCATCTCTCCTATTTCATCTAAAAAAATAGTACCGCTATTTACAGTTTCAAAATATCCTTTCCTGTCGCCTACCGCAGAGGTAAACGATCCTTTTTCATGCCCAAATAATTCACTATCAATGGTCCCTTCGGGAATAGCCCCGCAGTTAATTGCTATAAACGATTCATGTTTTCGGCTGCTATATTGATGAATAATCTTAGAAAAAACTTCTTTCCCTACACCACTTTCACCTTGGATAAGGACCGTTAAATCAGTATTGGCCACCTGGAGCGCAACGCCCAAAGCATAGTTTAGCGCAGCGTCATTACCAATGATTCCAAAACGATTTTTTAAAGACTGTAAATCTTGATTTGCTAGCATAATTCTTAAAAAGAGTGATACCGCTTATGATTTGTTTAGCCTTACGCTTTTTTTTAAAAAAGCATAAGGCTAAAATCAATAACGGCATTTAACACCGTAAAATTTTCATAGCCTATCGGCAATGTAAAATTACGTTGATATGACAAAAGTACAGAGAAAGCTGACAAGAAGTGTATAAAA
>CAZTCQ010000017.1:0-9365 GCA_964612525.1 uncultured Chitinophagaceae bacterium
AAAAATTACCAGGAGCTGTTGATTTAAATATCCGAGCGGATTATCAATTGCGCACCAATTGGAACGTATTTCTAGAAGTAAATAATGTATTGAATAATAAGTACAACCGGTGGAATGCATTTCCTAACTATGGATTCAATGCATTGGGTGGTTTGGTTTATTCTTTTAATAAATCATTAAGAACTTCAAAGATTATTACAGAATAAAATAAAACGCCTTACATTTATCGCTTCGAATGATACAAATAGAAAACTATATTTCAGGTTTCTTATTAAAGAATAAATTCTGCGCCATAGCTGGCTTGGGTAGCTTAGAATTAAAAAGAGAATCTGCGCAAATAAGAAATGAGGATCGTGATGTTTATCCGCCAAGTTATACCATTAGCTTTTCTCCTCTTGGAGTAGTGGATGATGGTTTTGCCACTTACATTGCCAATCATGAGAATGTAAGTATCTCGAAGTCCTCAAATGACATCAAAACATTTAGCCAAGATGTAAAACGAGAGTTGAAAAAGACGGGGCGCTATGAGTTAGAAGGGGTAGGATTATTCACTTATAAAAATGAAACAATCCAGTTCATTCAAGATGACACCTTAGATTTAGGCCAAGATCCTATAAAAATTTATCAAGAACGCGATCTACTTGAGGATGAGGAAACGCTAGCGGATGCCAAGAGTTTTAAAGATTTGAATTATACCCACAGTGAAAAAGGCATGGGGCGACCTCAAACTGGTACCCTGATTAAATACCTTCTTTCTTTACTACTACTAATTGGCTTGGCGGCTGGTGCCTATTATGCTTATAATTATTATCAGCAGTATAAAGTGGATAATCCACAGGAGCAATCCGTTGCTACGGTTGAAGATTTTGAGTCTACCGGATCAGATGATACAACCTACAATGCAGACGAGGCTCTTGAAACCAGCACAGCTGAAGCTGATGAAGCTAGTTCCGAAAGCTCGGAAGGAGTTGGTGTTTCTGCGGTTACAGCTCCTACTCGGGCAGCAGGAGAATACAAAGTGGCTGTGCAAGCCTATGATAATGCCGCCTCTGCAAAAGCTAAGTCTGACAAACTAAACTCATGGGATAATAAAACCACTGTGGTTCAAAAAGGAAATACACACTACGTCGTGGTTTATGCTACTTCAGTTTTGTCGGATACTACGGCGATAAAAGATTCACTTCGAAAGTATTTTAACCCAAGTGGTAAACCATTCATGGTCAAATAAGATATTTATACTATATTTGCGTTCAGATGAGCGAATGAGAAAGGGAACTAATTAGTTCCCTTTTCTATTAGCTAAAAATATAAGAGGTTTAACCCCATGAGTAGAGAAGAAAAAATAGAACAATGGATCCAAGAAATACTGGAGGATACGGATTGCTTTATTTTATCGTCCAAACTCAAGGCTGACGCCAATTATAAGTTCTTTATCGATAGTGATTCTGGATTTTCATTAGACAAAAGCACGAAGATTAATCGAGCTTTGCGCAATAAAATTGATGAATCGGGTTTGTTTCCTGATGGAAACTACTCTTTAGAAATATCAAGCCCTGGAACCAGTGAACCTTTGCAATTGCCACGCCAATATAAAAAGAACATTGGACGCTTATTAGAAATTGTGACAAAGAACGAAGAAAAAATGGAAGGCCGACTTAAAGAAATAAAAGAAGACGAACTAGTTATAGAAGTAAAAGGAAAAAACTCCCGAGGGTTGCCTTCGGATAAACTACCAACAAAAATGAAAAACATTAATTTAAACAACATTGAAACCGCTACTGTACAAGTAGAATTTAAATAATTAATTATGGCAAGTATTAATTTAATAGACTCGTTTGCAGAATTTAAGGAAGCTGAGAGCATCGACAGACCTACACTAATTAAAGTATTGGAAGATGTTTTTAAAACCATTCTTCGTAAGAAGTATGAAACTGATGAACCGTTTGATGTAATTGTAAACGATCAAACGGGAGATTTGGAGATTTTTCATCGCAAAGAAGTTGTGGCCGACAGAGATTTAGAAGACTACGTTACACAAATTAAGCTATCAGAAGCGCTCGAAGTGGACGACACTTACGAGATTGGAGATGAGGTTTATAAGGAAATCAAGATGGTTGACTTTGGGCGTAGAGCGGTTTTGGCAGCAAAACAAACTTTGGCTTCTCGTATCAACGACCTCAAGAAAAACATCCTTATGGAAAAGTATAAGGAGCGTGTGGGTCAAATTATTAGCGGAGAGGTTTATCAAATTTGGAAGCGTGAAATCATGCTATTGGATGATGACGGAAATGAATTGATATTACCAAAATATGAACAGATACCATCTGACTATTTCAAAAAAGGTGAAACGACCCGTGCGGTGGTGAAAGCAGTAGAAATGAAAGGCAACACGCCAGTAATTATACTTTCCAGAACAGCACCATCCTTTTTAGAAAAATTATTAGAAATAGAAGTTCCTGAAATTTTTGATGGACTGATTTCTATTAAAAACATTGTAAGAGTTCCGGGCGAAAGAGCAAAAGTAGCCGTAGAAAGTTATGATGATCGCATTGATCCGGTTGGAGCTTGTGTAGGAATGAAAGGAAGCAGAATTCACGGAATTGTAAGAGAGCTCCGCAATGAGAATATTGATATTATCAACTATACTAACAATTTACAATTGTTGATTACTCGGTCTTTAACACCCGCTAGAATTAGCTCAATGGAGATTGATGAGGAAGATAAATACGTAGAAGTGCTAATGAAGGCTGATCAAGTATCCTTAGCTATTGGTAGAAGAGGAGTAAATATCAAACTAGCTCAAGAATTAACGGGTTATAAAATAGAAGTATTCCGAGACGATGTAGATAGCGACGACGAATACGATGTGCCGTTAACAGAGTTCTCGGATGAAATAGAACAATGGGTAATAGATGAACTAGTAAAAATTGGTTGCGATACCGCCAAAAGTGTGTTAGGATTGGAAGATGCTGACCTTGCTAAACGAAGCGACTTAGAGGAAGAAACTATTGCAGACGTAAGACGAATTCTAAAATCTGAATTCGAAGAGGAATAAAAAAAGAGTATATTCGAAACAACATATATGGGAAATAGCAAAGGCATAAGATTGATGAAGGCCGCCAAAGAATTTAATATTGGTAAGGATACCCTTGTGCAATTCTTATTGGATAAAAAATTTGAGGTCGAGAATAGACCGAATACCGTACTGTCTGAAAAAATGTACGAAGAGCTTATGCTGGAGTTTTCGCAGGATAAAGCCGCTAAAAAGAAAAGCGAAAAAATCAGCTTGCAAGTACAGCAAGTTGAAAAACCTGAGAAAAAAGAGCCTGTAAAAGAAAAAGTTTCCTTGAAAAAAGAGGAAGCAGTAAAGGTAAAAGTTACTGATAAAATTGATTTGGACAAGCCGGCGCCTGCTGCCGAGCCAGAGCCAACCCCAGAACCACCGAAAAAGAAAACGGTGACCAAGAAAAAGTCGGTCGCAACTAAATCAAAAACAGTCGCCAAAAAGGTTTCTTTAAAAAAGGATGAAGCCGTTAAGCTGAAAGTCAAAGACAAAATTGATTTAGATAAACCAGCCGCCAAATCAGAATCAGAAGTTCTCGCGAAGAAAGAGGAGCCGAAAAAAGAGGAGAAAGAAACAAAAGAAGAGCCAGAAGTTAAAATTGAAAATATTAAGGCACGTAAATTAGAAGGGCCTAAAATTCTCAAAAAAATTGAACTGAAAGAAGAAGTTCCAAGAACAAGAAAAAAACGGAAGAGAATTCCTACTAAAGGAGCGAAACCCACAACCAATAGACCGAATAAACCTTGGCAGCAAAAAGGAAAGCCGGAGCAAGGTCAGACGGTTGATCCTAAATTGATTCAGCAGCGTTTGAAACAAACAATGAATCGGGTACAAGGAAATTCTTCCAAGCGACCACCAAAAAGCCTAAGAAAAAATCGCAAAAAAGATAAGGCGGATAGAAAAGAGTTTCAGGAGCAAATGGCGAGCAATGATCTCGGCGAAAAAGTATTACGTATCACTGAATTTTTATCAGTTTCTGAGCTAGCGAGCTTAATGGATGCTGATGTGACTGAGGTAATCAGCTCTTGTATGAGTTTGGGACGTATGGTTAGTATTAATCAGCGTCTTGATGCTGAATTGATTGAAATCGTGGCAGAAGAGTTTGACTATGAAGTAGAATTTATTGAACTCGAGGATAAAACAGAAGAGGAGGTAATCGAAGAAGATAGTGAGGAGGATTTAGTATCACGTCCGCCGATTGTAACCATAATGGGTCACGTGGATCATGGTAAAACTTCTTTACTAGATTACATTCGAAACGCTAGTGTAGTAGATGGCGAAGCGGGAGGAATTACACAGCACATTGGGGCTTATAAAGTGAAAACAGAAAGCGGAAAAGAAATTACCTTTTTAGATACTCCGGGTCACGAAGCCTTTACGGCCATGAGAGCTAGGGGAGCAAAAGTAACCGATGTAGTAGTGGTGGTGGTAGCAGCTGATGATGCGGTAATGCCACAAACGAAGGAGGCTATTTCACACGCACAAGCAGCCGAAGTTCCCATGATTTTTGCCATTAATAAAATTGATAAAGACGGCGCAAACCCTGACAGAATTAAAGAGGAGCTTTCGGGAATGAATATTTTGGTTGAAGATTGGGGCGGTAAATACCAATCACAAGAAATATCAGCCAAAAAAGGATTGAACATCTCAGAATTACTGGAAAAGATTGTTTTAGAAGCCGACTTACTAGAACTCAAAGCCAATCCAGATCGTTTAGGTTATGGTACCGTTGTAGAAGCTTCTTTGGATAAAGGTCGCGGATATATGTCTACCATCTTGGTTCAGAATGGAACGGTTCAAGTAGGGGATATGCTTTTGGCAGGACCTTATTATGGAAGAATCAAAGCCATGACGGACGAAAGAGGTAAACCAGTAAAAGTTGCTGGACCCTCAACGCCGGTTCAGATTTTAGGTTTCGGTGGGGCACCCCAATCTGGTGATACGTTCCGAGCTTATGAAGACGAAAACGAAGCCAAAGCCAAAGCAAATGAGAGAGAAAAAATATTGCGTGAGCAAGGTATGCGCACTAAGAAGCATATTACCCTAGATGAGATCGGACGTCGATTGGCACTTGGAAATTTCCAGCAATTGAACTTGATTATCAAGGGAGATGTGGATGGCTCTGTAGAAGCGCTAAGCGATTCATTAGAAAAACTTTCTACCGAGGAAATTGTAGTAAATGTTATTCATAAAGCCGTTGGTCAAATTACTGAACGAGATGTTCTCTTGGCATCTGCTTCTGACGCGATTATCTGTGGTTTCCAAGTAAGACCATCTTCTCAAGCCAATAAATTGGCAGCAGAGGAGAATATTGAAATCAGAGCTTACTCTGTAATCTATGATGCGATTGATGAAATCAAGAGTGCCATGGAAGGAATGCTTGAGCCTAAAGTAGAGCGTAAAGTAACTGCACAATTAGAGGTCCTCGAAGTATTCAATATTACGGGCGTTGGAAAAGTGGCAGGTTGTACTGTTACTGATGGTAAAATCAAGCGTGACCATAAAATCAATTTGGTACGTGAAGGAATTGTCCTCTACAGCGGAGAACTTGGAGCATTAAAACGGTATAAAGACGAGGTGAAGGAAGTTGTAAACGGCCAAGAATGTGGTATCAGCGTGAAAGGATTTAATGATATTAAATCTGGAGATATTGTAGAAGCATTCGAAGAGATAGAAACGAAACGAACCTTGTAAGCTTAAGTTTATAAAAAGGTTTATCGCTTATTTTATCTCATCTGCTTTTGGGCGTCTGAAGGAAAAATCTATTACGGTAATTTTTGATTCTTTACTTTTTTTGAAAGGAAGAATACTTACGGCTACATATTTTAGTTTTGGATCAAGCATCACTTCTCGATGTCCTAATGTGGGTACTCCTTTGTCAATTAATAAGCGTTCCACCTTTGTGGCGGGTGTTCCTCCGCCGTAGTGCAGACACTCAGCATTAATTTTTCTATCACATTGTGTGCTCTGTCGCTCATGTCCCATATAGCCTTTAGGCCCCGAGGTAATTGCATGACAATAAGCCGTTTCCCATAGTGACTTTGACGGTATCAATGGTTGCTTGATAGGCTTCATATTTTGTAAAGTCTGTAGCAAGGTCTTGGTATAAACAGGGTCAATATTTTTAATCTTTCTAAAGTGTAAATACCACCTTGGATACATACGTGCGATATTGATCCATTGAATAATTTTTTTTTCGGTAGGACTTAGGAATGGACAATTAATTTTCATTTTAGTTTCTTGCATTACCCTTGCTGAATCAAAAGAGCTAGCAGTGACAGGAATGGCGATATATTTCTCTTGGGCACTCAAAAAAGGGCTACTTAAAAAGAAAAGAATTGCTAGAAAATAAAAACGCATTGTAGGTTGGACGGTTTTTTAGGGACTAAATTTGTGAATGAAACTATAAAAATATTGCACGCATGGCAGAAAAGAAAGAAATAAAAGGACATCCGTTTGTGAGTTATAGTAAGAAAGAAATTACGGCAGATGAATGCAAGTCGCGTGCGGCAAAATTTTACACCTGGATGGATCAGCGTAGAAGCGTTCGAGATTTTTCTGACAAACCCATTCCTAAAGAGGTTATAGAAAATATTTTGCTATCAGCCTCTACAGCCCCTAGCGGAGCTCATAAGCAGCCTTGGACGTTTTGCGTTGTAAGCAATCCTGAAATGAAAACACAAATACGCAAAGCTGCCGAGGAGGAGGAGCGCATTAGCTATGGTGGTCGTATGAGCGAAGAGTGGTTAAAAGATTTAGAGCCAATAGGCACGGATTGGGAGAAGCCATTTTTAGAAATAGCGCCGTATTTAATCATCGTCTTCAAAAGAAGCTATGAGCTTAATGAAGAGGGAGGGAAACACAAAAATTATTATGTACAGGAAAGTGTAGGCCTCGCTTGTGGCTTTTTATTGGCTGCGATCCATGAGGCTGGATTAGTGGCACTCACACACACGCCTAGTCCTATGAATTTTTTAGCGAAGCTTTTAGAACGTCCTGAAAATGAAAAACCGTTCTTATTAATTCCAGTGGGATATCCAGTGAGTGAATGTTGGGTGCCTGATATCGAGCGAAAATCTTTGGATCAAATTGCCGTTTGGTACGATTAGGCCTACAAAAGAATGTTAAATGATTTCGCTTACCTCAACACCCTAGCGGATTAATTCGTATTTTGCACGCTTAGTAATGAGATATTTATTTTTTATCGTATTGGTTATTTTAGGTGTTCAAACAGTTGAGGCACAACCACCGAAAAGTTTGGAAAAAATTATTGGAATCGTTGGCGATCGCATTGTTTTGAATTCTGATATTGAAACTGCTTTTATAGATGCTAAAAAGCAAAATCCAGATGTTCCGGCTAGTACAAAGTGCGAAATTTTAGAGCAAACTCTTGGACAAAAAATTCTTGCCGAACAAGCCGATCGAGATAGTGTCGTAATTTCTAAGGAAGAGTTAGAAGGCTTTTTGGACAATCGGATTCGTCAGTTTATTCAGCAGTTTGGTTCAGAGAAAAAATTAGAAGAGGTGGCGGGAAAAACGGTTTATCAATTAAAGGATGAATACCGCCCTGTTTTTCAAGAGCAATTGAAGGCGCAGCGAATGCAACAGCAATTGATGGCCAAGGTGAAAATTACTCCTCAGGAGGTGAAAGAGTTTTACAAAAGTATTCCGCAAGACAGCTTACCGTTTTATCCCTCAATGGTAGAAATTGGGCAAATAATTTTTGCTCCTGAGATTTCTAAGGAGGTAGATGATTATGCAAAAAATAAATTAGCAAAAATTAGAGAGAAGATTGTGAAAGGTGAGAGCACGTTTGACTATGAGGCAAGTTTCAGTGAAGACCCAGGCTCAAGAGATAATGGGGGCGACATGGGATTTGTAAAACGAGAACAGCTGGTACCTGAATTTGCCGCTGCTGCCTTCCGATTACAAACGGGTGAAATTTCTAAGGTAGTAAAAAGTGAATATGGTTACCACATAATAGAAATGATTGAGCGGCAAGGAGAGAATGCTCACTTACGTCACATATTAATCAAGCCGATTGTAACCTCCGGTGATGTGAAAAAAACTGAGAAATTGGCCGATAGTGTTCGAGCTGAATTGATGGCTGGTAAAACTACTTTTAGTCAAGCTGTAAAAAAGTACTCTTCAGACAAGCAGTCGAAAAACACAGGAGGCATTGTAACAAACCCCTACACAGGAAGTACTTTTTTGGAAATGAAACAGTTGGATGCGGCAGCAGCGATTGCCCTCCAGGATCAAAAAGAAGGGGAGTATTCTAAACCCGCTGAGTATACCACACCAACGGGTGATAAAACGGTGAGAATCATTTTTCTTCGTACAAGAACAGAGCCACATAAGGCTAACTTAGAAAATGATTATAATAAAATTCAGGAAGTAGCGCTGAGTAAAAAACAGAATACTTATTTGTTCAATTGGTTGGAAGAAAGAATTCCTACATTTTATGTAAAGATTGATAAAAAATTTCATGATTGCCCTAATATTAGCAAGTGGCTAAAATCGGCGAAAACAAAAAAACTATAGTAGATATGTACGGAAACGATGTGGAAGCGGCAGATGCTCTGAAAAAAAAATATGAAGAGCTGCGGAAAGAAATTGGCAAAGTAATTATTGGTCAAGACGAGGTGATTGAAAAAGTGATTATTGCCATACTATGCAATGGTCATAGTTTATTGGTAGGAGTGCCTGGGCTAGCAAAAACATTATTGGTGCAAACGATTTCTGATGTATTGGATCTTGATTTTAAACGGGTGCAGTTTACGCCTGATTTAATGCCGAGTGACATCACGGGTGCGGAAATTTTGGATGAAAATCGAAATATGAAATTTATTCCTGGGCCTTTGTTTGCGAATATAATTTTAGCGGATGAAATAAATCGTACACCGCCTAAAACACAAGCTGCTTTGTTAGAGGCCATGCAAGAGCGCACGATAACAGTGAGTGGAGAATTGCATAGGTTGCCAGCTCCCTTTTTTGTTTTAGCTACTCAAAACCCCATTGAGCAAGAAGGAACTTATCCTTTGCCTGAAGCGCAACTGGATCGCTTCATGTTTAATATTTGGCTTGATTATCCTAGCTATCAAGAGGAAGTTGAAGTTATTAAAAACACCACGGCTGATAAGTCAGTGGATTTAGCCACTATTTTAACTGGTGATGAGATTTTGTATTTTCAGCAGTTAGTGCGCCGTGTGCCTGTGCCGGATAATGTAATGGAATACGCAGTGAGCCTTGTGCACAAAACAAGACCGAATGAACAAGGGACTGATTTTGCACGACAGTA
>CAZTCQ010000017.1:9465-16319 GCA_964612525.1 uncultured Chitinophagaceae bacterium
GAGTCATTCGTAAGGATTTCTTTAAATTTGCCAATAGTAGATTATGGCAAATTATTATTCGCTGGGTAAAATCCCTCATAAAAGACATACACAGTTCCGAGATGAAAACGGAAAACTATATTCGGAGCAATTGTTCTCTACCGAAGGTTTTTCTTCTAACTATTCATTGTTATATCATATACATCCACCTACCGAAATTACAAAAGTAGGAAAGCCCAAAAACGTGCAACCTGTTGCCGCAACAGAAAATTTACTCAAGCAAAGAAGTTTCGAAGGCTTTGATATAAAACCGCAAAAAGATTATTTGGATAGCAGAAAAATTATACTTTTTAATTCGGATTGTCAGATTACGCTCGCTGCTCCGCAGGAAAGTATGCAAGATTATTTTTATAAAAATGCTGATGCGGATGAGGTTCTTTTTATCCATGAAGGAACAGGAAGAGTGAAAACCCAATACGGTGTACTTGATTTTAAATATGGCGATTATGTGGTGATTCCGCGTGGGGCCATATATCAAATAGAGTTTGATACGGACAAGAATCGTTTGTTTATTACTGAAAGTTTTGGTCCGATTCAGTTTCCCAAACGTTATCTCAGTCAGCATGGACAGTTGCTAGAGCACTCGCCCTATTGTGAGAGAGATATAAAAAAGCCAAGGTTTGTAGAGGCAATTAATGAAACAGGAGAGTTCTTAATTAAGACTAAGAAAAAAGGGATGGAGTATGAGTTATACTATGCGCACCACCCCTTTGATGTTGTGGGTTGGGATGGTTGTGAGTATCCTTATATTTTGAGTATTCATGATTTTGAACCTATAACGGGGCGTGTTCATCAGCCACCACCAGTGCATCAAACTTTTGATGGAAAGGATTTTGTTATTTGTTCTTTTGTGCCTCGTTTATACGACTATCATCCCGATAGTATTCCTGCGCCCTATAATCATAGTAATATTGATAGTGATGAACTGTTATATTATGTAGATGGTGAATTTATGAGCCGAAAACATGTGACTAAGGGCATGCTGACATTACACCCTAGCGGTATACCGCATGGGCCGCATCCTGGTGCGGTAGAGAAAAGTATAGGCCAAACAGAAACGGCTGAGTTAGCTGTTATGGTAGATACGTTTAGGCCTTTGCAAATGACCCAAGATGCTTTGGATATAGAAGACGAAAATTATGTCATGAGTTGGGCGGAGTAAAATCTACTCACCCACAGCCTTCCAAATATCTTTACTCGGCGCCTCTTGAGTAGACAGCTTTAAAAGATCTAATAAATACTCATTTTCGCTTTGGTCGCTATATTCAATGAGCTGTTGAAATGCTTTTTCGGTGATTGGGAAAATTGAGGTAAGGTCTAATTTCCAGACTGAATTTTCTTTAAAAAAAGTAAAATTTACGGGAGTAGGATTTCCTCTAACTACTAATTGGGCCTCTGCCGTATTTTCCTTAATTTTTATTTTCCCAATTTCATTGAGGGCGACACTATTTTTGCCAACCATTCCTTCTTGAATTGCATAAATTAAAGCTTCTTTACCCGTAAAATTTCTAAGGTTCTCAGCCGACGTTCTGTGCCTGAGGGCTAGCACCATAAACTTATCCATGAGCGATAGCTCGCTCACAGTGGTAGAATCGGAGTGCAAACAATAGTCTATTGATTTAGCATAGTACTGAATAGTTTTATTTGACAAAAACTCGACTGCTTTTTGCCCTTCGTCGTCTAGAATTGCTTTCTTATAGGCGGCAAAGCAGGATTTAATTTTGGCTTCTTCTTTTTCTTGCGCTTGAGATTGAAAAAAAAACAGAGATAGGATGACAATGAGAAAAGAGTATTTCATAAAAAAAATTAAAACTTAGTGGCAATCTCGTAGAGCATTTTGATGCCAACTTGAATTGAGTCCTGGTGAATATCAAATTGAGGGTGATGAACTGGATGTTCAAACTTACCTTTATAACTTGTGCCCAATCGCATAAAACAGCCTGGGATTTCATGCGTGTAGAAACTAAAATCTTCAGCGGTCATTCTTTTATTTAGCGTATAAATGGCGTTTTCACCAAAAGCATTCTTGAGAACTGCTCTCGCTCGTTGAGTAGTTTTCGGGTCATTGGTTAAAAAAGGGTATCCGGGAGGCATGCTAATTGCTGCATCTCCACCCATAGCTTGTGCCATTTCCTTGACTTGCTTTTTGATGATTTCTTTAGCTTCACCGCGCCAGGCTTCGTCCATACAGCGTAAGGTGCCAGCTAGCTTTACTTCATTGGGGATTACATTACCCACTTGCCCACCTTCAATTTTTCCGAACGAAAGAACGGATGGAGAGGCAGCATTGTTATGTCTACGAGAAATCAAGGTTTGTAGACTGAGAATTACTTGGGCCGCGATTACAATAGGGTCAATCGTTTGGTGGGGGAGTGCGGCATGGCCTCCTTTTCCTCTGATGGTGATATGAATTTCATCGCAGCTAGCCATGTATTGGCCTTCTCGCATTCCTATTGCACCACTCGGCAAATTAGGGTAAACGTGCAGCGCAAAAATGGCTTGGGGTTTAGGATTTTCTAGAACACCTTCTTTGATTAATAAACTGGCGCCTCCTGGGCTTTTTTCTTCACCGGGTTGGAATATTAGTTTAATCGTTCCCTCCCAATTTTCTTTTGTCTCTTGCAATAGTTTGGCTGTGCCTAAAAGGCAAGTGGTATGAACATCATGTCCGCAGGCGTGCATTACGCCTTGGTTTTTGCTCTTATAGTCTACTTCGTTTTCTTCAAGTATAGGCAAAGCATCCATATCTGCTCGTAAGGCAATTACTCTGCTTTCCGGTTTTTTACCCTTGATAATCCCTAGTATGCCAGTGCCGGCTATTCCACTTTGATGTTCAATTCCGCATTCGGTCAATTTGTTAGAAACAAATTTGGAAGTATTAAATTCTTGAAAAGATAACTCTGGATTGGCATGCAAATGCTCCCTGATTGCTATAAAGTCGGGTAGCTGATTTTCTAGCAATTGCTTCGCCTTACTATCTGACATTAATATTTTTTACAGTAACAATATCTGGGACTACAAAAGATTTTGGGAATCCTGAACTTTGTAGCTTACGTAGCATGCGGTAAGCACTTTTTTTGCTAGCATAATTTCCTACTCGGATTTTAAAGTACGGAGAAATGTAGGACATGTAAGAACGGACACCTCTGTGAGAGCGCATGAACTTTCTTTTCATATTCACAGCGGCTGTTCGGCTAGATCCAGAATAAATATTTACTCGGTATCCTCTTCGGGTTACAATAGAACCTGTTACTACCTTCTTACCTCTTTTAATGGCAGCTCCACTTTTTACTTTTGAGGAACCACTTACCCCTAATTTTTCTTTCCGCTTTCTTATAATCTCTTCTTTAGCTTTTACTCTAGAAACGTATCTAGCCTTGTTTCTAGCCACCACTTGGCCTCTGTTGCTCAGCGCACTCAGCCTAGGATCTTTGAAGACATTTACATTAGATAGTAATACTGCCGAGTCCATACTTTTTGAACTTAACATTGAATCGTCTACAAGCATAGAAACTGTGTCGCCTTGCGCGAAAAGTTGAGGGGTTGTAAAGACGATAAGTAGCAGTATTACAATTTTTTTCATAACTGTTTCAAAGGTATTGAATGATGCACGCTCATTAAAAAGTTTTTTAATAATAGATTGTAAATGTTGATACTTCATAGGCTGAATTAACTAGAAGATGCGGTAATTCTACAAATTCCACAATAAGTTTGTGATATGAAAACATTAGTATTTGGTGGAAGTTTGAATCCGGAGCGGTACAGTAATATTGCCATTAAACGTCTAGAAGACAATGATATAGAAGTTGTATCTTACGGTTTGAGAGCAGGGCTTGTAGGGACGGTTCCTATTGACACGAGTCTTGAAGATTATGATGACATTCATACGATTACCTTATATATGAATCCTAAGAGGCAGAGAGAGTTTTACACATACTTAGTAGGGCTGAATCCTCAAAGGATTATTATGAATCCTGGAACAGAAAACAATGAACTAGCCACTCTTGCTAAGGAGCAAAATATTGAGGTAGTCGAAGCATGCACTTTAGTAATGCTTTCGACTAATCAGTATTAATTATTATAAAAAAAAGCTTGACTCATTGTCAAGCTTTGAAAAATTTATTTGTAAACACCGTCCTTTAATTCAGGATCTTTGGTAAGGATAAGATACTCATCTTCATCTTTAATACGATTCCATTTTTTGTATTGTTGTACACTTAATGTTTCTCTTAGTCTTTTATCGCGAAGCATATATGCTTGTTTTAATTGATAATTTTTTTCAAGAGAGCTTAAATTTTTATCTGTAATAATGTTGTCCACGTCACGGTCGCACTCGCTACAAATACCTTTGAAGACAGGACGCTGATATTTTGAAGCATCGATATCATCGGCTAAAATATCTAAGCTAGTGTATCGTTTTCGAACTACAGTAGTGGCATAATCTTTTTCGTTTTCAGTCATATATATCACGCGTTCGTTTTGAATGATTTTATTTTCATTCTTCTTAGCTCGAACAACAGGTTTTCGCACTCTTCTTTTGCGCACTTTGTGTTTTCTTTTTGGGGCTGTCATGATACGTTTTACTGTATTCACCTTACGCTCTCCTTGGTACTTTCCAACCTCTTCTTTGCTTCTAATGTTCACGTCATAAACTTGCTTTTTGGAACGACGTTCTATGTTTTTACGACGCTTGCGACTATCGTAATTTTTTTCAAAACCATCTATGTAAAAACCGTCATCAGTTTTAATGTCCGTTTGTTGCTTAAAATAACGGCTACGCTTCTTCTTGTCAACTCTACTTTGAGCGTTGGCTTGAAAAAAGAAACTCGCACCAAGTAGGCAGATTAGGGTGATTGTTATGTTCTTCATATTTCTCTATTGTAAAAATCAGTCGTAAGTTAATACTAAAATAGTACAAACTAATTATTCATGGCAAATATAATGTTTCTCCGTTGAGCTTCCCGTAATAAAATTCATAAAAAAAGGAAAAGGGCTCGACGAGTAGTTCGGCAAATACATGGCAGCTAGGGCAAGGAATTCAAATTGTTTTTTTTTAGAAACCGAACATAGTAAAGTGCTAAAATAAATTTAATTCTTTATTGCTTTTATCATAGCTTTGTCTTATCATTGTGAGGTGATTTCAAGCTAAGAAATCTCACTCTTAACGGATAAATAGAAAAATGAACAAAAGTCTTATGAAAAATGTATTAGGATTACCAGTTTTATTGTTTTTAGCGGTTGTTTTTACAGCCTCATGTGGAAATAATGCTGGCAACATGGTTTCGTCAAAAACAGGTTGGAATTACAACGATAAAGATTTGGGCGGATTTGAAGTGCCAAATTATGAAGGGCAGTATGTAGGTCCAGGATTAAAGTTTGTTGAGGGTGGAACCTTTACGATGGGACGTACCGACGAAGATCTTACTTTTGAAGATAACAACACTCCTAAAAGAGTTACTGTTTCTTCTTTCTTTATGGATGAAACTGAGGTGGCGAATGTTCATTACCGTGAATATATATATTGGTTAAACCGTACCTATGGATCGGACTATCCAGAAATTTCTGCTCGAGCATTACCCGATACCCAAGTTTGGAGAAATGCTCTGCAGTATAATGAGCCTTTGGTGGAATATTATTATCGACATGCAGCTTACAACTATTATCCAGTGGTAGGTGTTAATTGGAATCAAGCCAATGAATACTGTAAGTGGCGTTCTGATCGTGTGAACGAACGTATTTTAATAGAGAAAGGTTATTTGCAAAAAAATCCTTTTCAGGTATCTGATGATAACTTTAAGTCAACTACTTATATTGTAGGTCAGTATGAAGGGCTTGCTGGTAAAAAGAAGAAAGATTTAAATCCTACTGGAGGAGGTGAAAGAAATATTACATACGAGGATGGAATCTTACTTCCAAACTATCGTTTACCTACAGAGGCAGAATGGGAATATGCTGCTCTAGGATTGATAGGTAGAAATCCTGAGCCGGACAGCAAGCGCCGTCGAGGTGAGGAAATCGTAACGGACAGAAAAGTGTATCCTTGGAATGACAATAACTCTACAAGAAATGGAATGCGCGATGCATATCAAGGTGAATTTTTAGGTAACTTTAGAAGAAGTAATGGTGACATGATGGGTGTTGCGGGCGGATTGAATGATAATTCTGATATTCCGGGTCCCATTTATGGATTTAAAGCAAATTCGTTTGGATTGTATCACATGGCTGGAAATGTTTCCGAGTGGGTATTAGATGTTTATCGTCCTATGACACCTATGGATGCTGAAGATTTCCGTCCGTTCCGTGGTAATGTATATTCTACTTACAAAACACTTGATGACTTCACTTTTGCGGAGAAAGATAGTATTGGGGGGATGCAAAAAAGAATGGTAACACAAAAAGAAATAGAAGCGAAACGTAAAGATTATCGTGGAGCGAACGTAATTAATTTCCTTGATGGAGATTCTACTAGTGGTGCCGTTTATGACTACGCTAAAACTACTTTAATCAATAACGAAGCCCATGTTTATAAAGGTGGATCTTGGGATGATCGTGCTTATTGGATGAGTCCAGGTACTCGTCGTTTCTTACAAGCGGATCACTCTAGTTCCAAAGTAGGTTTTCGTTGTTGTATGGACCGTTTGGGTAGCCCAACACTTACTACTCCAAGTGGGAATTACTTCGGAGCATTTGGAAACCAAATCAGAAAGTAATTTATATTTAAGTTCTTATTAAAATGCCTCGCTTTTTGCGGGGCATTCTTACTTTTACAAAGCAATGAGCATATCAGATTTATATCAACTGTTTTTAAACTCTAC
>CAZTCQ010000017.1:16419-33498 GCA_964612525.1 uncultured Chitinophagaceae bacterium
ATCACACTTTTGCCATTATAGAAATGGGAGCCAATCACCAAAAAGAAATTGAGGCTTATTGTCAATGGGCACTGCCCACCTTTGGTCTTATTAATAATTGCGGCAAGGCTCACTTAGAAGGCTTTGGAGGAATAGAAGGAGTACGAAAAGGAAAGGGTGAACTCTATGATTTTATTAAAAAAGAGGGCGGGACTATTTTTAGAAATGCTGATTATGACTATTTAGAATCTATGTCGGCTGGCATAGAAAACCAGATTACGTATGGAGAATTTTCTGGTACTCAGCGAGGCAAGATTTATGAGCACGAGCCATTTTTAAAAATAGCCATTTTGAATGCAGGAGAAGAGCAGTTGATACCGACTAATTTAGTCGGTGACTATAATTTGCCTAACGTACTAGCCGCTTACACAGTAGGAAGTTATTTTGAAGTGTCACCAGCAACTATAGTTCAGGCCCTATCCGAGTATAAGCCAACTAATAATCGCTCGGAGTATCAAGTAAGAAAGGGAGTACATATTATATTAGATGCTTACAACGCCAATCCATCAAGTATGAAGGCTGCTATTCATTCTTTTCGGAATACGAAGCATGCTAATAAAACTATGATGCTTGGAGCTATGATGGAGCTTGGGGAAGAGACAGTTGAAGAGCATGAAAAGGTGATACAAGAAGCCTTGCAATCAATTTGGAAACATCTAGTAACTGTAGGTAAAGAATTTGAGAAAGCCTCACAGGAAAATGGCTTGACTCATTTTGACAGCGCTGAACAAGCTAAGGAGTGGTATCAAAAATATGTGGAACAAGGCGATTGGGTTTACATAAAAGGATCACGGTTGACGGCCATGGAAAAAATTATAGAAGACTAATTATGGAAAAGCAACCCATTAAAAAAGAAAGGGATTCAAGAGATACTTTGGTTATGATCATAATGGCCATAAGTGTGATTTATTTAATTTATCCAAGTTGGGGTGTATTTGAAATTATTCCCGATGCAATTCCGATTATCGGAAGTATTGATGAAGGGGTTGCAACTACATTACTTTTATCTGGCTTAAGTTATTTCGGATATAATTTGACAGACCTTTTTAAACGAAAAAAATAATACAAAAATGAAAAATAAAATTTTGGTAACAGGTGGGGCTGGCTATATTGGGTCACACACAATCGTTGATTTATTAGACAATGGTTTTGAAGTGATTTCAGTAGATAATTTTTCTAGATCCTACGAGTCTTCTTTAGAAGGCATTAAAAAAATATCAGGTGTAGCGGTTAAAAACTACAATGTAGACATCTGTAACCTTAGTGATATAGAAACTGTCTTTGAGGAAAATGAAGACATTAAAGGAGTCATTCATTTTGCGGCTTACAAATCTGTACCGGAAAGTATTGAGCACCCTCTACGATACTATCAGAATAATATGAATTCCTTGTTTAACGTGCTGGCTTGTTGTGAAAAATTTGGTGTTGAGAATATAGTATTCTCATCTTCTTGTTCGGTTTACGGCAATCCTGATAATTTACCTGTCACAGAAAAAACGCCCTTAAAGGAAGCCGAATGTGCTTATGCTGCTACTAAGCAAATGGGCGAAGAAGTTGTAAAAGACGTAGCAGCACGAACCAATTTATCCAGTATTGCCTTGCGCTATTTTAATCCGGTAGGAGCGCATACTTCCGCCTTATTAGGGGAGCGATCTGTTGATCGGCCTAATAATTTATTGCCGATTGTTACGCAAACTGCTGCTGGAATTATAGAAAAAATGTCAGTATGGGGTAGTGATTACGATACTAGAGATGGCTCTTGTATCCGAGACTATATTCATGTAATGGATATTGCCAATGCTCATACTAAGGCGTTGCAATATTTGCTTTCTGCCAATGAGAATCCATCGTACCAAGTTTTGAATTTAGGCTCAGGAAATGGAGTAAGTGTTCTAGAAATAATTGAGGCCTTTGAAAAAGTGAGTGGAGAGAAATTAAACTATGAAATGGGACCAAGACGAGAAGGTGACGTAATAGCAGTATATGCTGACAATTCGGAAGCTAGATCTGTTTTGAATTGGGAAGTTCAGTACGATACTGAGGCGATGCTTACAACAGCCTGGGCTTGGCAACAGCAGCTACTCAAATCATAATTTTTTGGTGCTTTTAATTTAATAAAAGAATCTTTTTTCAAATAGCTCAATTTATTTTGACTTTTTGTAAAAACGGTTATATTTGCAATCCGATTGCCCCGTGGTGTAATGGTAGCACTCCAGTTTTTGGTACTGTCAGTTCTGGTTCGAGTCCAGGCGGGGTAACAATCGAAATCTTAAAAGCCTTATAAACATTGAGTTTATGAGGCTTTTTTGTTTTATCCACTTAAATTTCTAGATTATTATGAACTCCACTTTTGTTCCCTGCATAATATCCGAATAATACGGGTCTCCGCAGAGTACTCTGCGGGATAATGATTTAGTTTGTCGTTACAAGGAGAGTACTAGCAATTCTAAACCCAATAGTTTTGACACTTTTTAATTAGCGCTACTAACTCTTTCTGGCTGTATGTGATTACAAAAATCTACGATGTAGATTTGTATTGTGAGCATATTTAATAGTTTAGCCTGCGAGTTGATTTAACAATGAGAAATGCAGAAAAAATATTGGTTGCCTGTTTAGTTTTCGTTATATCTTTTGAAGTGAGTGGGCAACAAATGTGTCCGAATGGATTTTATACATTCTCTGTAAAAAAACATGAGAAAGTTATAAAGGTTAAGTCAATTATCAAGAGGGACTTTTTTAACCAAAATCGTATGATTAGTTTGGAGCGATTTAATCAAAGTGGTAAACCGATTAGGGAAATAGTATTTTCAGCTGAAGGGAGAATAACCAATGAGTTAGAATACAAGTATAATTCTGGATTTTCTCAAGCTAAAGAGTTCATTTATGATGAAAGCATGATTTTGCAGTTTCACGAATTTATGAAATTTCATAAGGATATAAAAGTCGGTAATGATAGTTTTGATAAGGACTTCTTCGCCCGTCCTTTTGTAAGAGTATTAAAGCATTATCATAAAAATGATACTTCATTTGTCGATTCTTATGTAGGGACTTATCTCTATGCGCATGAAGAAACCGATGATTTTAATTATTTTTTAAGATCTATAGACACTACAAAAACAAGTAATGGAGACAGGGTATCCATTGTTTTACCTCAAACGGAAGTTGTTAAGTATTTTAATTACAAAGATCAACTTATAAAAGAAGAGCTATATACAATAAATGATAATCAAAAAATACTTGACTTAAGGTCAATATTTTATTACGACTCAAAACAAAGACTCATATCGACTAAAGGTTGCTATGGTCCTTCTGAAACAGATTGCGTGTACTCAAGATATTCCTTCAAAAACCTTGGTGATACTCTAGTACAAACCCTTCAAATTGATTCGATGAATGTAGAAAAAAACTTCTTTATTAAGAATGTGTTAGTTCGTAAGGAAATTATTGAGAATGATGATAATGGTAATGAAGCTAAGTCGATTTCTATCTACAATTTAAATGGACTATTAGTAAAACGGAAAAAATATATCGGTGATAAAAAAGTAAGTCACTTTAGTTTTTACTATACATATTGGTAACTTTTGTTCTCGCGTTCTTTCTTAAAAAGAAGAGTTGTACTTCGTAATTTTGCCCCGTCAGAGTGTCTCAATTAGTCAAGGCATTTAACCTAACGCAACACAGAACAAGTTGCAGTACCTTTTAGTAAATAGAAGACTTTAGCGACTTAATCTTCTCAATATATGATTTAGACTGGAAATATTTATACAATCTGTCCATATTAGCACGGTCTTCAATTTTCGGATATACTGAGCGAATCAATTTGAATCGCCCGATTTGAGTTTCCATATTGCCTAGTAGAATAGCTAGGTTATTTGTGCTAATACATTTGTTATCAATTTTTCTATTTACATAATTAACTCTAGCCTCGTCATCGAATTTTTTCGGCAACTTTCGAGTCCAATCAGCAATTCGCTCTGGCTTAACAGAAAAGGCGCATCGAATAGGCGCTATGCGATCTTCCGTTTCGTAATTCTTTCGTGCGGAAGCAGGTAGCTCCTTCCCACTAGTGGGCTCCGAGTTAATTACTTGCTCGCCAATGTTTATATTCTTTCTTTCTCTTCTACTACGCTTAGGAGTTTTTACTTTTTTAGTCCTGATTTTTTCTAACGTGTTACTTTCAAGTTTCTTTTTTGCAATCTTAGCTTTTTCGACTCTTAGTTTTTCAGCTTCTAACTTTTCAATTTCAATTCGCTTTGCTCTCTTTCGTTCTAATTCTTGCTTTACTATAGCCAATTGACGTTTTTGCTCTTTCAGTTGTTTTTTCTGCAAAATTCTTTCTTCCTTTATTTTCTGTTTTTTAAGTCTTTTAGCTTCTGCTTGTTTCTGTTGTAATGCAACATTTCTTTTTTCTATTGCGAGTTCTTTTTCCCTAGCAATTCGCTTGGCTTCTTTTAGTTTTAAGTCTTGCTTAGGCTTATTAATATCAGGTTTCTCCGTTTTTACATTTTTATTTAAGGTTGAAAGACGAGCGGAGCGCCGTTTTGCTCTTTTTATTTTACTATAATTTTTGTAGCGTTTTTGAGCACTTTCCGCTGTAAGCGGTTGGCGATTTTGATACATAGCTAATACCCTTTTTGGTTTCTGGGGTACTGTAGGCGTAGTCTTTTTTACAATAGGTTCAGTACGTTTAATTACATTTTGAGTTACAACGGCTTGCTTGCTTTTTTTCTTTTTTATTTTGCGACCACGACTACTAGTTTCTGTTGCTTGACCATCGGCGCCAGCCTCCCAAACTTTTACGACTCCCTCTTTCTTGGCATTAAGCTTCTTCTTGGCTCGTTGCTTGGATGCTAGTACAGGATTGTTGTTCGAGGCTTTTGCAACAACCGATGCATCACTCACACTATTGTTTTCAGCGATGATCTTTCGGTTTACCACATCCTGCAGTACAAACTTATTGTTTGCTACACGAGTCAATTTTAAACCCTGAGATTTTTGAGCTTCGCTATTTATTGTAAACGTATGTGTTTTAAAATTAGGGTTTTCAAAAGTGAAACGTAGCTTGTTATCTCCCTCTTTTATTTGAGGGATAATGATATAACCCTTCCGATTGTTCTTAATAGCCTTGTCATTCAGCTGTACACGAACTGGCAAATTTTTGTTAACCTCAAGATAGAGATACGATTTTTTCTCCTGCGCATTAGATTGTGTAATACCGATTAGAATAAGACCCAGTAGTAGTAAAGTAATGTTTTTCATGTTTTAAAAATTTATTTATGCGAAGACAATGAGTTCTTGATTTTTATCAACCGTGTCGCCTTCTTTTATTTTAATTGTCTTGACGATTACATCATCAGGGGCATTAAAGACATTTTCCATTTTCATAGCTTCTAGAACGAAAAGGGGTTGCCCCGCTTTAATTTCTTGACCTTCCGAAACCAAGGTTTTTAAGATAAGTCCTGGCATAGGAGCTTTTATAGACTTAACTTTCTGTAGCTTTTTCAAATCAATCCCAAGTGCCAACATTTTTTGATCAATGTCGTCACTTATCTCAACGACAATTTCTTTTTGATCTAAAAGGACCGTCACGGTTTTTTTGTCATATTGTATTGACCGAATAACTGCTTGATGGGTAGTTCCCTTTTTATCTGTAATATCAATTACGTTTTTAGTATCATCTGACGAAAGGTCAAATGCTGAGTTATTGACAGTCCATTGATTTCCCTGACGGTCTACCTTGATTTCTTCTTTCCCTATTTTATTTAGATAACTCATTATTAAGGCATGGGTCTTTGGGTTTGTGGAAGTTTTGTACTGATAGCACCTATGGCATCTTGAAGTTTCTTGCCAAGGGGCGCCATATCATTGGCCATAGCGTTTTGAACTAAGTAGCCCAATCCATTTCTGCAAAAGTCTGTATCCGCAAAAGACTTACTTCCTACTGCTTTAGATTCAGCGGGTAAAGAATTGAAGTAAGCCAATTGTTTATTGGAGAAATCAATAAGTTTATCAGCTAGTTCATTCGCTTGCTTTTTGGCACCGGCTTTAATGTATTTATCACAGACAAATAAAAGAGCATTGTCATATTGCGTAATTGCAATCGGGTAGGAACCTTCATGAATATTTTTCATCATATGGTCCAAAACCTTAATGGCTTCTTTTTTCTTCCCACGGAGAATTAAATTTTCTGCTATCTGAAAGGTTGCAATTCGAATGCCATTCAACATTCGACGGTTAGTTTGATTGTAGTAAACTGTTCCTTTATGCGCATTTCCAAATTTCAAATCATTCATTACCCAGTCCATACATTTTTTTTCATTGAAACTTAAGGCATTTTGTGTGCTGGAACCGGGCGTGCGATATGGCACTAATTTATAAACGAGACCTTCCAACTCTAAATATTCTCCTAATCCTTCATAGTGATTACGATCAATAGAATTGGCAAAATAAATAGGACGTTTCCATTCATTAGCAGCTAATATATTGAGCACGGCTAAATCATTTTTCAACGCGTAGTTTCTAGGCAAGGTAAAGTTCACGGATTCAGGAGCAGCATTTAAAATGGAATCTCTCCCTGCTAAAATACCGCTTGCTTTAATATTCTCCTTATTTACCGGAATGCTAAAATTCTTAATCGGTAATGGAGTCGCACCCATTGCTTGACTAGATTGAATTACGTATTGTAATACTTCTTTCAATGGGTAATAGGCTTTCGGGTCCACTCGGTCTGACGCTACATATTGCGCTTGATTTAATTTATCGCCTCGGTAATCTTCAGGTTTCCAAATCATAGGAATTGGCTTGCTGTCGTTGGCAGCATTGTTTAGTTGATCTACATACCATCCAATTCCTAATAAACTTAAATTGATTATGCGTACATCCGTACGAAGGCCTTCTACTTCTTGGGCATACCAAAGGGGATAGGTATCATTATCACCCTCGGTAAAAAGAATTGCATTTTTCTCTAAACTTTGAAGATAGTTTCTAGCAGTATCACGTGCCAAGGTTTTATCAGAACGGTCATGATCGTCCCAACCTTTAAAAGCCATTAAGACAGGAACGGCCAGGAGGCATATCGCAAAAGCTGCGTAAGTACTCGCTTGTCCTTTTATTAGTTTTTGTAAACTTTCTCTCACCATGAGTAATCCAAGTCCAATCCAGATGGCAAAAGCGTAGGTAGCACCCGCATAGGCATAGTCTCGCTCGCGAGGTTGCATTGGGGTATTGTTTAAATAAATTACAATGGCCAGTCCGGTAAAGAAAAATAAAAGTCCTACCACAAAAGCGTTTCGTTTGTCATGCTTTATGTGAAACAGCAGCCCCATGATTCCTAAAATAAATGGTAAGAAATACAGTTCGTTTCGAGCTTTGTTCTTAGAAAACATTTCGGGCGCTTTGTCTACATCGCCACGACCAAACATTCTATCAATGAATGAAATTCCCGAAAGCCAATTACTCGTCTGTGGCTCACCCATTATATTCTGAAAATCATTTTGACGACCGATATAGTTCCAACAGAAATAGCGCCACCACATTTGATTGACTTGATAGCCCAAGAAAAATTTCATATTATCACTCGCTGACGGATCTTCTCCTTTTTCTAAACCAAGATAATTTTGATAATAACGCACGTGCTGCTCGTTATTTCCGTCCCACACCCTTGGGAAAATTCGAGTTTTATCGGCTCTGTATACCAAGGCACCTTGTTTTGGCCCTAGTTCAACATATTTTTCTTTTCCTTTCCAATAGTTCATTCCGCCTTCATCAGCAGCAATTGGTCGACCTGCTGTGAAGTCAGGACCTGACAAGTGAGGAATGGCTCCATACTGAGAACGACCTAGATAATCTACCAAGGCAGCAGCATTGTCCGGGTTTGTCATGTCAATAGGAACTTCGACGTTTGAACGAATGACCGTTTGGAAATAGGAAGAGTAACCGATTAAAATAAAAATGAAACACAGGGTACCTAAATGAAGGAAGTACTTTCCTTTTTTCTGAGCGATCATTAATAAAGCTGCAGATAAAACGGCAAGAATTAATAGCACAAAATAAACACCAAAATGAAACGGTGTTCCTAAAGTGTTTACAAAAAATACGTCAAAGGCAGAGCAAATTTTAGGAATGTATTGAATTACTCCGATCTGAACAATACCCGTTATAGCACAGCCAATGGCAAATGCAATGGCAGTTTTCATAGGTGTGACCTCAAATTTCTTAAAGAAATAAACCATTACTATGGCAGGAATGGTCAGTAAGTTTAAAAGGTGAACACCGATTGATAAACCAATAATAAAAGCAATGAAAACAATCCAGCGGTCTGCACTACGGCTTTTCGTACTACCGACAGTAGCTTTTTCATTCTCAGAAACTTTATCCTCCCATTTTAGAATAGCCCAGAATACTAAAGCGGTTAAAAACGAAGACATTGCATAAACCTCAGCCTCTACAGCCGAAAACCAAAATGTATCAGAAAAAGTATAAGCCAAAGCGCCAATCACACCTGCGGCCATGATAGCCGTAATAGAACCGCTCGTAAGAACTTTATCATCACTTTGTCTCAACGCAATCCGGCGAGCAAAGTGAGTAATGGTCCAAAAAAGAAATAAGATAGTAAAACCACTCGAAAGGGCGGAAACGGCGTTTAGCGCAATATGCTCGTTACCTGTGCCAAACAGAATGGCAAAAAAACGTCCAATTAATAAAAATAAGGGAGCTCCCGGAGAGTGAACCACTTCTAGCTTAACGGCACCTGCGGCAAACTCACCACAATCCCAAAAGCTTATTGCTCCTTCCATGGTAAGCAAATACACGATACACGCAATTATGCAAACCACCCAACCCGTAATATTATTCAATTTTTTATAGTTCATTCGTATAGAGGATTAAGTTGACAAATATAATTATTTGAAGGGCAGTAAATGCCCTAAAATCAGTAAAATAATGACAATTATATGATAACAAAATTATAAAGTTCTTATCGTTGATAGGAGTCTGTTTTTCTTCAAAATAGGGGGTCAATAGCCTAAAAATGAGGCTATCGTTGGGAAAATCCAAGTTTTCCTATTTCCATAAAAAAGTCCGGGAACGATTTTTCTACGCAACTAGCATTGTCAAGTTCTATTTCATAACCAAGAACTGCGACCAGAGAAAAACTCATGGCGATCCGGTGATCATTGAATGTTTCTATCAGAATACTTTTCCTGACGGGGCGTGCTGCTTTTGTACTAAATGAAATTCGCCCTGCTTCGTTGCGCAGCTCGATACCAAATTTTGAGAGGTTCGTGGCGAGTGCCATGATGCGATTACTTTCTTTATGTTGTAAATGAGAAAGACCCGTGAAGATAGAATTAGGATGAGTAAAAGCAGCAACCGTTATTAAGGGAATAGCCAAATCAGGGTAATCTTTTAAATTGATTTCTTTTGAGCCATTCGTTATTTCTAATCTTTGAAGTGTAATTCCATTGCCATCAAAAATTGTTTGGATGCCAAATTGTTCGGCAATTTTCACAATTGAACTATCACCCTGTACCGAATTTTCTTGTAATTCGTTGATTTCTAAACTGCCAATTTCATCAGAAAGAATGAGCAAGGCATAAAAAAAACAAGCACTACTCCAATCGGCTTCTACTCGCATATTTTTTGTAGACAACGTTTGTTGCTCAATGCGTAAATAATTCTTTTCAAAATGGCATTGCACGCCGAACTCCTCAAGAAGTTGGAGCGTCATTCGAATGTACGGCTTGGAATAAACGGGCGGCTCAAGTTGTAGGACCAAACCGCCTTCTATTTTTGAAGTAATTAAACAAAGCCCGCTTATGAATTGGCTAGAGACATTGCCTTTCATTTGTAAGGGTGTGCTTTTTAGTTTTGCCCCTTTAATATTCAAACCTTTGGTTTCAGCTAGCTGAGGTTCTGAGATTCTGGCTCCTAATTGCCGCAGTGCTTTCAGGAGCGGTTCCATGGGACGTTCTAACAATCGTGGTGTTCCTTGAATTAAAAAGTCTTCGTTTTCACAGGTGGCGCAAAGGCAACTTAGAAAGCGAAAAACAGTACCCGCGTCTTGGCAATGAAGCGTCTTAGGTAAGCGAGGGCCCGTCAGTATTTTCTCTAGAATTTGAGTATCATTGGCCTTTGATAAATTGTCAATTTGAAATGATTCTTCAGAAATTGCCCTAAGAATCAAAAGACGATTGGAAATACTTTTTGAAGCAGGTAGTTGAATCGCTTGCCGCTGTTTATTTAGTTTTTGCCAAGCTATCTTATGCCAATTCATTTTGAAGATCTTCTAAGCTTATGTTGATGTGTAATTTTGGTTTGCCTGCATCTTCCAAAAGACTAAAGCCAATATCTGTTTGGTTTTTTTTGTCTTGTTTTAAAAAAGGGATTAGTTTTTCAAAACGATAGGAGAAGTTTAAGATTGGGAAGTAAATTTTTTTAATAGCCATGAGCATAGCTCGTAAAGCAGGTGGGGTATTCCAACGATTTTCTGATAATTTTAATTCTTCAATCATTCCCAAAATAATTGCTTCTCCGTGTAATAGGGGTGTTTTTTTTTCGTGAGAGAATGACTCTATGGCATGACCAATTGTATGACCAAAATTTAAACTTTGTCGTAAGCCTTCATCACGATAATCTTGATCTACGATTGATTTTTTGAAGTCAACACTTTCAAGAATAGTTTCAAGAGAAGTCCAATGTTTTATATTTTTTCTCGCAAGAATATCGCTGACGGCATTGGCGTTAAAAAGTAACTGATGTTTTATCATTTCGGCCAATCCACTATGAAGTTCATTGCGTGGGAGACTATCTAAAAATTTAGGGTGTAACAAAACAGATTTTGCTTTAGCAAAAACGCCGATTTGATTTTTAAAGTTTAAAAAATTTACGCCCGTTTTCCCTCCAATGCTTGCGTCCACCATGCCTAAAAGCGAGGTTGGGACATTAATAAAATCAATTCCACGTTTATAATTAGCCGCGCAATATCCGCCAAGGTCGGTTATCATTCCACCACCTACATTGATAAGAATTGCGTTTTTAGAGGCTTGTTTCTCGACTAATGTTTTCCAAACAGTGGTACACTGGTCTAAGGTTTTATTATGGTCGCCTGACTGTGTTACGATGACGCTTGCTTCTCTCAGCTCGGGAAGTAAAGAGAACAATAGTTTAGAACAGTGTTGCTGAGTATTTGTATCGAACAAAACAAACCGATGAGAAACACTATACTCACTAATTTGCTCTTTGAGCTTGTCAATTTTACCAAAGGGAATTACTTGCATTGCGAATCAAAAATTGTGTCCACACTCCATGCTTCTGCCCGATCATTGAACCAAGCCTTGACGGTTGACCAGGTTGAACGAAATAATTCTGACTGACGGTAGTGTTGTAAATTTTCATCAGCTTGCCAAGAACTATATGTAAAAAACACACAAGGATTTTTTTGGTCCCGATGAAGTCTCAATTGATTGCAGCCGGGCATAGAGCAAATTTTTTCTTTGATACCCTCAAAGTGATTTAGAAAATCATCACAATGCTCAGCTTGAAAAGTCATTTTTACGATTCGAATCATGAAAATTTAATTGTTATGTTTTTGTAAGAATTAAGCATGTCGTTGTGAGGTTTAAAACCAAAAAGACCAGCGGCATTGGAATGATTTACCGCAATCTCTAAAAGATTGCTTGCATTAAAAAAGGCAACTTTGTCCAAGTATTTTACGTCATTGTAATTTTGACTAATGTTTTGAATCTCATCCCCATTCGGAAATCGAATTACAAATTTTCTATCTTTTCTGTGCTCCTCAAATTCTTCTTGGTTTAGGTTGAGGATTATATTTTCAAATCGATCAATGTGTAATACACGTGCCACAATTTCGTTCGGATTAAAAATACTGATGAGTTCTTTTTCTACGACAATCTGTTCCGCATCAATGGCCTTTATTTCATCGTGATGATTGTTTAAGACAGATTTTGCAGTTTCAGCCAAGAGACTGATTACCGAGGGCACTAAAGTATCCTTCGGTTGGGTCTTCAATTCAAAAAGCTGGAAAGGACGCTCTCCAAACAGCAAGGGAAGGCATCCATTGTCAGGGGCAAAAATGTGTTGTTCGTTTTCGTAAACGTACAAAAAACGAGCATTCTGATGTCCGTATAAATTGCTTAAAATAAAATGAACAGACTCCGGAGGAAAATGGGGTAGGGCTGAATTAAAATGATAGATGGTATCGGCTATGCTATATCGTTTAACATCATGACTAATATCAATGAGTTCCGATTGTGGTAAAAGCTGTTTTATAATGAGTTTGCAAATTCCAGGATACTGACTTTCAATTCCAAAATCCGAGGTAAGAGATGCGAAAGTCATAAGTAACACAAATGTAAGGAGTAAGAAGTAAGAGGGTAGTAGTTAGTTGAATGTTTTTTGAAGAGAGTTTTAGTACTAAGGAATCGATTAACCGATAAGTTACTTTTAACTCATAAAAAAAGCTCCACGCATTGGCGTGGAGCTTCTCTAAAAAATATTGAAATTCTATCTACCGTAGTGAGCAAATGCTTTGTTGGCATCGGCCATTCGGTGCGTGTCTTCTTTTTTCTTTACTGCGTTTCCTTCGCCTTTTGCTGCTGCCATTAGCTCGTTTGCTAATTTTTCAGCCATAGACTTACCGTTACGCTCACGGCTAAAACGGATAATCCATTTCATGCTGAGTGATAATTTGCGGTCTTGACGTACTTCTGTTGGAATTTGAAAAGTAGCACCACCAATACGACGGCTGCGCACTTCTACTTCTGGAGTTACGTTTTCAACTGCTTTTTTCCAAGTTTCGTAACCGTCCTCTTCAGAGTCTTTGGTTATTTTTTCCATCGCGTCATAAAATATTTTTTGAGCGATACTTTTTTTACCATCCCACATCATACAATTGATGAAGCGAGTTACCGTTTTGTCTCCAAATTTTGGATCTGGTGCTAAGGGTAATTTCTTTGCTGCTTGTTTTCTCATTACAAATTGTTATTAAAAGCGATTACGCGATTATTTTTTTTCTCTTTTAGTTCCGTATTTCGAACGGCTTTGTTTACGATCTTTCACACCGGCTGTATCCAATACACCGCGAAGAATCGTGTAACGTACACCAGGTAAATCCTTTACACGACCACCTCGTATCAATACGATAGAATGTTCTTGTAAATTGTGTCCCTCTCCAGGTATGTAGGCAATCACCTCAGTTTTATTGGTCAAACGAACTTTCGCTACTTTACGAAGCGCAGAGTTTGGTTTTTTCGGAGTCGTAGTATATACACGAGTACATACACCTCTTTTCTGAGGACATGAGTCAAGAGCACGGCTCTTTGACGCTGTTTTGATTACTTTTCGTCCTTTACGAACGAGTTGATTAATAGTTGGCATACTATATTCTTAATTTTTTATTGTCCCATTCCAATCCTTCGGAATTTTGGGATTGCAAATGTAGACGAAAACTGAAAAAAAACAATAATTTTCAAGCTATTTTCCACTATTCACAATACTAGTTCTTTATTTCTGATAATTTTATCGGCTTAGCTGGGTCGGATATATCCAAAAAGGCAATTCCGTCTGTTAGCATTCCAATCAATAAATCACCACTCGGTATTACGTCTAAATAGTTGTCCTCAGTGAGAATGTCTATCTCGTTTGTGTTCACAGGATTGTTTACATTCAGCAACCGAAGTCCGGCTCCATTATCACATACATATAGAATACTGTCCTTCAAGCCCAAACCATAGGGGTTCGTCATAGGAAGGGTTTGCATGAGTTGAGGATTTTTTACATCTCGGATATCGTAAATGTTTAATTGGTTAAGACTAGATCCACAGGCATTTCCACCGTGAATCGTCAAAAAGGCAATACTATCATTCACAACTACAGGGTCACAGCCTGTAAAGTGTTGCACGCGAGATTCTTGAATGGGTTGCTCGGGATTAGAGATGTTGTAAATAAACATCGCATTTCTTGATGCTATGAATAATTTGTCTTTGTAAGGGAAAAGTGCTTCTATTTCAAACCCAATATTGACTCTGTTTTTAAACACGGGCTTATCTGCTGCCGAAACGTCGAAAACACTCAGGTTTTGATCATCAATGGTATAAAGGTGATTGTTTACAACCGTAAATCGTGCTAAGGAGCCACCTTGTCCTGAACCTCCGTCAAAGCCGGCTCCACTAGTGTTAGCCGAGTCCTTACTGCAGGCCAACAGACTTACGATGCCTATGGCGATTGCTACTAATATTATCTTTCTCATTGTCTGAAGCATTTTGGGTTTTGTAATAATTTCTTTTCCCAGCCAACGACTACTCCTTTGGAGTTATCGATGCATTCAAAGTAAATGTTTGTTTCAGGTGGAGCGCCGTCCAGTGTGGCTGGAAATACATTTTTGTTTCTGTGGCTCACGCTAATATTATCAATATTGCTAATATCAATACTCACTAGATCTCTGAAATTATTGGTGTAGAGCATATTATCCTTGATAGAGATATCCGTAACACCGGGAACCTTTATAAATTTGATTTTCACAGCTTGAGAGGGATTGCCGCTATTAATTACATGAATCCCCTTTCCTTGATCCATTTGAAAAGTGTAGCTACCGTATTTGTAGATTTTTCCAGGATTTTCATAGGCTTGTGGTTCTATGGCTCTAATTTCAAACTGATCAGTTTCAGTCATATAAATCGGCGCATAGCCCTCTACTTCGGTCGGATACTCTCTTTGAAAGTTGCAACTGGACGCCAGAAGAACTCCCAATGCTGCTAGTAATAAGTATTTGTTCATATTCAAAATATATGAACGCAAAACTAAAACTAAACGTTAGTAGAAATAAAAAAAAGAATTATTTGCACGCACCGGTCGTAAAATCGGTAATTCCATGGCATTGGGCTTCACATTCATTGCTATAGGTAACGCTGTTACACCCACATACGGGTTCATAAACTTGAGGGCAAATGCAATCTTCTTTAATCGTTTCAGAACAATTGCTTGGCGTACGCTTTTTATTACAAGCGCTGAGGGCAATCACTAAAACTAAGATGCTTAAAATTGATAAAATACCTTTCATACTTATATTAAGACGGAAAAATCATGCCAAATGTTGTCACGAAAGCGTCATTTCTATGTAAAATGCTGATAATTAACCAGTTGTAAATTCTATACTTATTCGCAACTAAGTACGTTCATCGATTTTGCTAACTAGGAAGCTTCCAAATGGGTATATAACTGATAAAAGCTGTAATCTTTTATTATTCGTTTCTGCTTTCTAAGAAAATTGGTAAACTGTTTCTTTGCGTCCTCCTCGCTTAAATTGCTGTCGGAGAAGTCAATTTTCCATTCTATGATGTTTTCAAACTTTGTAGCACCTGTGACTGAAATTGATTTTATTGATTTCAGCGCATGTCGCCAAAAGGCATATTGCTCTGTATGGGACAATTCTCGCTTAAAAATGATTTTCGTGTAAAAGTGTTGTGACATTATTTTTAATTTTAATGGATTTTCTAACCAGTCTTGGGATTTCAATTAATAATTTGTTATTGATATAATGCAAATTGTGTGCCAAAGTAACTGAAAGTCATAATCGTTATAGGTGTGATTTGTAATTATCCCAAAACATATTTAGATTTACCATCATGTGTTATCACTACAATCCTGCCAAACTAGCACAGCTAAAAAAGCGCTATCCCGAAAAGTATGCCGACTATGAGGATAATATCATGGCAGCCAATGGTTTTACGCATCCCAACTTACCCGTAATCACGGATAATGATGCACTGACTATGAAATGGGGTTTGATACCGCATTGGGTAAAAGACCAAGAAACAGCCAAGAAATTGGCTAAGATGTGTTTGAATGCAAAAATTGAAACCTTAGCCGAAAAACCTTCATTTCGGGATGCGCTGCAAAGAGGACAACGATGTTTAATCCCTGCTACTAGTTTTTATGAGTGGCGATGGGAAGATGAAAAAGGAAAGCAAAAAACGAAATATGAAATTACACATAATGAAACTGAGCTATTTTATTTTGGAGGCTTGTATAGCCAATGGCAGAACAAAGAAGGTGGCGAAATAATAGAATCTTATGCCATAATTACTTGTCCGGCGAATGAGGTGATGGAACACATTCACAATAAGAAAAAACGAATGCCGATTATTTTGAACGATAATGAAGAGGCTGAATATTGGTTAGAAGGAAAATTAAATTTGGAGGATCTGAAACAAATAGCTCAAGCGCAGGATATTGAGGGCACTATCGTGAACACATAAACTTTTAGTCTTCGCAGTAGTCTGTGACGCTGCAAGCGTTGCAACTCTGCGGTTATGTGTACTCTGTTGTTTTGCCGCAGAGTCAGCGGGGACGGAGGCGTTTTAAGGGTAGGCTACAGTAGGACTTCTTCAATTTTTCCAAACTTCCAAATAATAGAAACTTCCTTATTTTTCCGTTTCCGTTTGCGTTTTCTATTTTGTCTAACCTTTGGTTGCACTATAAAGAGGTCTCCAAAAACATTACAAGAGCCACATAAACTTATAGTGTCTTTCCCAGATAAGAATAAACATGGATTTCGCTTTGTAACTTTTAAAGAATATGACTTTCCAGGCTTTAAATATATTGAATCTGATTTATTTACTAAATACATAATAAAATGTATGAGTGTTGTTGGTTATGGTAGAGTCATAAAGGTAGCAATCATACAATGAGTATTTTTCTTCTAAATCGATTTTATATATTTTGGCTTGAATGGTATCATAATATTGATATTGTCCAAAAGAACAAGCTGATACAGTTAATGCCAACAATGTTATAATTATTTTTTTCATCTACTTTGCACTAACCTCTTTATATACATAACAGTAAATACAGCTATTTTAATCCCAAATTTACAGCAAAAATATTAGGATATAGATTCTATGGGCATCTAGCCGTTTTATCCGTAAGTAAAGGATTAATTATTTTGAATTGCCTATCTCCTCTAGCACAAGTTTGAGGCGATGGCCTTAGCGAGGGCAACTTGTGCGGAATCTATATCAAAGC
>CAZTCQ010000018.1:0-4022 GCA_964612525.1 uncultured Chitinophagaceae bacterium
CAGTGGGAATCATATTTCCTTGCGAGTCAACATGATACGACTACGAAAACATTTTCTAGTTATTATAACAATTCAACGATTAGTCCTGACAATACAAATTCTGCTGGCTATGGAGCCAATGAGGTTGACGACATGATTGACATGATTTTCACTCATGGTGCGCAGGATATAGCGAAATTGTTTGCCAGAAGAATTTACAGATTTTTTGTTTACTACGATATAGATGCAACCACTGAAACCAATATTATTGCTCCCTTAGCGCAAACTTTGATAAACAATAATTGGAACATCAAGCCAATGCTAAGCCAATTGTTTAAGAGTGATCACTTTTTTGATTTAGCAAATATGGATTGCGCAATTAAATCGCCAGTGGATCATTTTATTAGTATGTACAGAACGTTGAATTTCGAAATTCCTCAAACAGCAACAGACGAAGAACGTTACTTGTTTTTTCACAGGTTAAGTCAAAATTACTTGCGTTTAAATGGTCAAAGTATTGGTGATCCACCGAATGTCAGTGGTTGGCCAGCGCACTATCAAGTTCCATTTTATGATCAAATCTGGATTAACACAGATACCATGCCCAAACGATTGGCTTACACTGATTTATTCTTGCGTAGTGCTGGGGTTTACGTAAAGTCGGGAGTATATTATAAAATTGATTTTATAAAACTAGTAGAAGATATTGATGCTACTTTAAGTTTCCCGAACTCGGTTGATGACCCAGTAACCTTGGTGGATGAAGTGGTGAAACTATTTTTGGCCTTAGACCTTACTACAGCCTCCAGGGATTATTATAAATCAATTTTGCTTTCAGGGCAAAGTTCTAATTACTATTGGACCTTCGCTTGGAATGATTACAAGGCCAATCCAAATAGTGCTACCTTCCGCGGTATAGTAGAAACCAGACTAAGAAGTATGTTTAATGAGATGCTTCGCTTACCAGAACACATACTATCATAAAATAAATAGAAAAAAAATAAAGATGAAAAGAAGAGACTTTTTAAAAATGACAGCAGCCGCTTCGGCTGGTATTGCCGTTTCTGGTACTCCTGTTTCAGCCTTAGGTCAAGATTCAGTTTTTGGTAATTGGTTGCAAGGAAGAGCTACAAACGGAAACATAATGGTGTTTATTTTAATGGCAGGAGGTAATGATGGTTTAAACACATTGATTCCGTTGGACAGATATACTGAACTTAATAATGCGCGCCCTAACTTGGTGATACCCGCGAATGATGTATTATCGCTAACGGGTCATATGAATACAGGACTACACCCTGCCATGACTGGGATGCAATCTATGTTTAATGCAGGAGAGTTAAATATAATTCAGGGGGTTAGCTATCCTAATAATAATTATTCTCATTTCAGAGCCACTGATATTTATATGAGTGGGTCTGAGGCAACGATTAATGAGCCGACAGGCTGGCTGGGTAGAACCATTGAAAGTCAGCTTCCGGGAGCTCCGCAGGCATATCCTAATTCTAATTTTTCGGATCCCTTAGCAATAGAAATTGGCTCTTCCGCTTCTCTATTTTTATCTGGAACGAATGGCACGAATGGAATGTCAATTAGTTCTATTGACAGTTTTTATAACATCGTGAACAACACGGTGGACCCTGCTCCGAATACGAAAGCCGGAAACGAGTTGACTTTCTTGCGATATATTAGTCAACAAACAAACGCTTATAATCAAGTGATTCAGTCTGCTGCTAATTTGGGCAGCAATTTAGCAACTTATCCAACTAGTAGTTTAGCCAATCAATTAAAGATTGTGGCGAATTTAATTTCAGGTGGATTGCAAACTCCTTTTTATATCGTTAGACAAGGCGGGTATGATACACACTTTACACAAGTAGATAGCGATCCTAAGGTGGGACGTCACGCGGATCTTCTAGGAGATTTGAGTGGAGCAATTAATGCTTTTCAGACTGATTTAAAAATGTTGGGCAAGGATAATAATGTAGCTGGTATGACTATTTCAGAATTCGGAAGAAGAATTATTGAAAACGCTAGTGTAGGAACGGATCACGGAAAGGCCGGTCCAGCATTTGTATTTGGTAAAAATGTGAACCCAACTATTCTTGGTACAAATCCTGTACTTCCAAACAATGCAACTGTCCAAGATCAAGTTCCCATGCAGCATGACTTTAAAGATATTTATGCTTCTGTTTTAGATGATTGGATGGGAATGACTCAGTCGGAATCTCAAACGGTATTAAATCAGAATGTAAATGTTCAACCAGTTTTCTGTCCCAACACATCATTAGTTGCTTTGAATAACCCTTGCTTTAATGCTTCATTACCTGTGGATCAGTACACCTACTTTACGGCTATCTCTGATGGGTGTGCCAACAAATTGACTTGGGGAACGCGAGACGAAAAAAATGTAATTCAATTTGATATTGAAAGAAGTAAAAACGGTGTCGACTTTGAAAGAATCGGAACTGTAAACGCTCGCAATGAGGAGGAGAATAATTATGAATTTAATGATTGGGAGCTTAACAGTTCTGATCCTAAATATTTCTATCGATTCAAAGCAATAGATAGTGACGGCAAATTTGCATATTCTATTACACGAACGGTTGTGAACGAATGTAATAAGCAAGAATTTTTAGCAAGTATTTTCCCGAATCCAACTCAGCAAGAATTAAATCTTATTTTGAATTCACATGAAGAAGTACAAATTGGTTTAGAAGTAGTTTCCATCAGTGGAAGAGTCGTTCAAAAAGAATCGTTCTTATTGAACGAAGGACGCTCTCAACAGAAATTTGACATAGGTTCTTTACCCAACGGAATGTATGTGGCCAAGATTGTGAACATGGATACTAAAACTAAACTGGCTGATATCAAGTTTGTAAAAAACTAAATTAGTTTACAGCAAATCATGGAAATACCACGCAAAGCGTGGTATTTTTTTTGGCGCTTTATGGCCAAAGTCAGTGTAGTGTGGCTACTTTAAAAAAATACGATTATCATTTCAAACCGTAAGCTTTAGACTTTATTTCCTCTTAAAAAATCTTGAACCAGCATTCTTTTTTTTCCTTGTACTTGAATTTCCAATAAACTAATCCAACCATCAGCGCAGGCTATTTTGACATAGTTTTTGTTGTCACTAATTAGGGTTCCATTGCTTACCTGTTTATCATTTGGGCTATAACCGCAGGTAAATATTTTTACTTTTTTATCATCAAAGTAGGTGAAAGCCGCAGGGTAGGGATTCATACCTCGGACAAAGTTCATAATTTCCTCACCACTTTTATTCCAATCAATTTTACAGTCGTCTTTAAATATTTTAGGAGCTTCTTTATTGTCCTTAGTGATTTGTTGTGGAATTGGTTGCAGAGTTCCTTCGCAAAGTTTTTCTAAGGTTTCGCATATCAAAACTCCACCGGCCGTGGCTAATTTGTCATGTAAACTTCCTGCTGTATCCTCGGGCGTAATTGGTATTTCTTTTTGCAACAGCATATCACCTGTATCAATTTCATGCTTTAGCTGAAAGGAGGTTACCCCTGTTTTTTGTTCACCATTGATTATGGCCCAGTTAATGGGAGCGGCTCCGCGATAGTTGGGTAAAAGTGAGGCGTGTATATTAATTGTGCCCAAAGGTGGCATGTCCCAAACTACAACGGGGAGCATTCTAAACGCCACTACCACTTGTAAATCTGCCTCGTAGCTAGCCAGTTCTTCTAAAAAATCTGGAGCCTTTAAATTTTTAGGTTGAAGGACAGGAATATTTTCCGAGACCGCAAACTCCTTAACCGCCGAAGAACTTGTTTTCATACCTCGGCCACTTTTTTTGTCAACGTTGGTGACCACGGCTACCACATTGAATTCATTTTGCAGTAAGGCTTGTAAAACAGTGACTGCAAAATCGGGTGTGCCTAAAAATACAATGCGAAGTTCCTTTTTATCTTTCATATTGAGCTTGTAAAAATAATGGCTTAATTTAGTATCTGAGGTAAGAATTATAAAAATGTAAAAGAATGGAGGATAACAACAAAATACTAAATGAAATAAAA
>CAZTCQ010000018.1:4122-5256 GCA_964612525.1 uncultured Chitinophagaceae bacterium
AAGTCAAATCTTAGTGAGAACAATAAGCAAATTAGTGATATTCAAACAGCTACGGATAAAGTATTGGAGGCAGCCGTTCATGTGGCCCATGAAACTAAGCTATAATAAAAAAGCTCTCACCAATTGGTAAGAGCTTTTACATATAAATAGTTTAGTAAAACGACTAAGCAAGTTTCGCCAAATGCTTCGTTGCTTGTGATTTTAAATTTGCTGCTTTGTTTTTATGGATAATACCTCTTTTAGAAAGCTTATCAATCATAGACGATAAAGTCGGTAACATTTCTGATGCTTCTTTTTTATCCATTTCCACATACTTTCGGAATGCATTACGCATAGTTTTCGCATAGTATTTGTTATGATCTCTACGTTTGATACTTTTTCTTGCCGATTTCTTTGTTGCTGAATGATTCGCCATGTCTTTAAAATTGGAATGCAAATTTATGTTTTTTTTCTATAAAAGATGCACTCAGGCACTAAAAATATGTAAATATTAGTTTTACAGCTATGTGCTTCATCGGTTACCGTTTAGGGCTTAACTTCGCTTGACAGCCCATAATAGTAGCTCAAAATGAAAGATTTTTCGTTTCTCACGAACCAACACCCGCAATATATTGAAAACTTGTATCAGGACTTTGTCAAAGACTCAGAATCGGTAGATCCAGAATTTAAGAAATTTTTCCAAGGTTTTGATTTCGCCGTAACCAATGGTACCGGAGAGCTTAGTGATTCAGTAAAATCCAACGGTGTTTCCAATGCAGTTGTTGCTAGCTCCGATGTGCAGTGGAATAAGGAGTTTGCAGTCTTTAAAATGATTCGTGCCTATCGCAAGCGCGCTCACCTAATTTCAAATACTAACCCGATTCGAACGAGAAAGGATAGAAATGCCAGTGTTTCAATCGACAATTTTGGATTATCGGAGGCGGACTTGCAAGAGGAGTTTCACGCTGGTTCTTTTTTGGGTATTGGCAAATCTCTATTGTCAGACATTATTCAAAAACTAAAGCAGATTTATACCGGGAACGTCGGAATAGAGTATACCTATATTAATGACGAAAATGTTTGTCAATGGGTAGAGAAGGAGTTCGAAAAGGCAATGAGTAACGATATTGTCATCGAGAAAAAACGTCGAATTTT
>CAZTCQ010000018.1:5356-6507 GCA_964612525.1 uncultured Chitinophagaceae bacterium
GGAGATGTGAAATATCATTTAGGCTTTCGCTCGAATGTGAAAACTCTGCACAACAAGGAAGTGAATATTCAAATTGCTCCGAATCCTTCCCACCTAGAATGTGTAAACCCGGTTGTTGAGGGATTTGCCAGAGCCAAAGCTGATACGCTCTATGATAGCGACTATGATAAAATATTGCCCATACTCATTCATGGTGATGCGGCCATTGCCGGACAGGGTGTCGTTTATGAGGTATTACAAATGAGTAAGCTGAAAGGTTATTACACAGGTGGGTCCATTCATTTTGTAATTAATAATCAAATAGGATTTACTACAGATTTTGATGACGCACGTTCTGCAGATTATTGTACAAGTGCTGCTTCTATGATTCAAGCGCCGGTTTTTCATGTGAATGGTGATGATACAGAGGCGGTTGTAAAAGTATGTGAGCTGGCTTTACGGTTTAGACAAAAATTTAATAGTGATGTATTTATAGACTTGGTTTGTTATAGAAAGTGGGGACATAACGAAGGAGATGATCCTAAATTTACCCAGCCTCATTTGTATGATTTGATTGGGAAGCATAAAAACCCAAGAGAACTTTATGTCGAAAACTTGATGAAACAAGGCCTCGTCGATAAGGCGGAAGCTAAAAAACTAGAAGAAGAATTCTGGGCACAATTGCAAGAACGTCTAGACAAAGTCAAACAAGAACCCTTACAATACATTAGGCAAACCCCAGAAATCGCATGGGGTGATTTGCAAAAAGCAAAACCTGATGACTTTTTTGAAAGCCCTGATACTTCTGTTGACGCTACTGAGTTCAAAAAAGTATTTGATTCAATTATGAATTTGCCTGATGGGTTTGATGCCTTGCGCAAAATTCATAAGCTGCTCAAAAGTAAAATTAAGCTCTATGAAGAAGAACAAAAATTGGACTGGGCCTCAGGAGAATTAATGGCTTATGCTACCTTGTTAAATGAAGGTCATAATGTGCGTATGAGTGGGCAAGATGTGAAACGAGGAACCTTTAGTCACAGACATTCGGTTGTGCGAGATCAAAAAAAGCAAGAGTCTTACAATAGATTAAATCATATCAAAAAAGGCCAGGGTAAATTTAAGATTTACAATTCACTTTTAAGTGAGTTTGCTGTTCTTGGTTTTGAGTATGG
>CAZTCQ010000018.1:6607-18959 GCA_964612525.1 uncultured Chitinophagaceae bacterium
GCAACCGCGCAATTTGTTTGGGTGCAAGAGGAACCTTATAATATGGGCGCTGTGGCCTTTTTGAAATTACGTCTAGATACTAAATTTAATATAGGCTATTTAGCAAGAGCCGCTTCAGCCGCTACCGCCACGGGTTATGCTAAGCAACATGCTGCTGAGCAACAAGCTATTATTGATCAAGCTTTTACTTTAAAATAGTACTTGAGCATTCGTCTTGCCTTGCGTCTTTCTAAGTCTTTCGTAATTTTAGCGCGAAAAAGGATACTCAGGAAACTGACTACTCCATGAGTCTTTTTCTGTATCGTATACTTTTACTTCCTTGCCGTTGGTTAGTACCAAATAACTCACCTTAAGTTGACTATTGTAGGCGAGAATTTGCTGAACCGTGTCGGTGTTTAATTTCTCAGTTTCAGACTTGCATTCGACCAAAAGCCAAGGTTGGTCTTGTTGATAGACTACTATGTCATATCGCTTTTTTAAGGTGCCAATTTTTATTTGTTTTTCTACAGAAAACAAGGAGGCAGGATAGTCTTTTTTATCTAACAGGTACTGTATAATTTGCTGGCGGACCCATTCCTCTGGAGTTAGTAATACATCTTTTTTTCGGATGCAATCATAGATATATTCTTTCCCATCTTTTACTGTCCGGCGCATGGTTCGAAATTAAGTCTTATTTTCAAAGCTCAAAACAACTTGGATGAAAAAGCTCTTTCGAAAAAAAAGTATTACTCAAATACTAGCAGATGTAAAAACGGGTTACGGAGACGGAGAATCTCACAGTATGAACAAAGTACTGGGTGTACGGGATATTACCTTTTTAGGAATGGCTGCCATAATAGGAGCGGGTATTTTTAGTACGGTAGGTTCTGCCTGCGCTGATGGAGGTCCCGCAATTATTTTTCTCTTTATTGCCATTGCAGTGGCTTGTGGTTTTTCTGCCTTATGCTATGCCGAAATGGCATCGCGTATACCGGTGAGTGGTAGTGCTTACACGTACACCTACGCTACATTTGGCGAATTGATTGCTTGGATAATCGGTTGGGATTTAATTATGGAATACGCCATCGGGAATGTAACCGTAGCCATTTCTTGGAGTGGGAATCTTACTACCTTTTTGGAGCAATTGGGTATACATGTTCCTGGTTTCTTATCACACGGATACTTAGAAGTAAAGAAAGTAGCAGCAGAATTCGCTATGGCCACAAGTTCAGGAGCTGAGATTACGGAGTATATGCGTCAAATGAATACTATTTGGGAAAGTGCGCCAACGATTGGAACGATGCCTTTTATTCTTAATTTACCAGCATTTTTAATCACGGTTCTTATCACGGCCGTCGTTTATATTGGAATTAAAGAGAGCAGAAGTGCTGCGAACGGTATGGTAATATTTAAAGTATTGGTCGTGATTCTCATTATCGTGTTAGGTTTCTTTTATGTGCGTCCTGAAAATTGGTCGCCCTTCGCCCCGAATGGAGCAAGTGGCGTATTAAAAGGTGTGGCCGCCGTCTTCTTTGCCTATATAGGTTTTGATGCCCTTGCTACGGTAGCAGAAGAATGCAAAGATCCGCAACGCGACCTGCCCAAAGGAATGATTAATTCTTTGATTGTGGCTACGGTTTTATACATTCTAATAGCGTTAGCCTTGACAGGAATGGTGAAGTATTCTGAACTGAACAATGAAGCGTTTTTAGCGAATGCTTTTTTATCTAGAGGGATTGATTGGATTGGAGGGATAATTGCTTTTAGTGCTTTGATAGCTACGGCTAGTGTAATGCTCGTTTTTCAAATTGGTCAACCTAGAATTTGGATGAGTATGAGTCGGGATGGTTTGTTACCGAAGCGATTTTCCAAAATCCATACTCGATATAAAACACCCTCTTTTGCTACTATTATTACGGGTATTTTGGTGGGTGTGCCCTCTTTGTTTATGGATGCAGATTCAGTGACGGATATGTGCAGTATTGGAACTTTGTTTGCCTTCGCACTTGTGTGCGGTGGAATTGTAATTTTGCATACTAAAAAAGATTCCGAGCGCCCTAAGTTTAAAGTGCCTTATATTTCTGCTCAATATATTTTACCCGCTCTGAGTGTTGCAATTTTTGGATTGTTGTATTACACAAGAAATGATGAAGGCTCGCTTCTTTATGAGCTATCTTCTGAAGATTCAAATTGGATGGAACAAATTCCGAGTATCATTTTTTACCTCTCGTTGCTTGTTCTTTCGGTACTGTCTTTTACTAAAAAATTATCGCTCATTCCTATGTTAGGAATGTTGTTCTGTCTTTACTTTTTAAGCACATTGGGAGCTACCAACTGGCTACGATTTTTGATTTGGTTAGCGCTTGGTGTAGTAATTTATTTCTTGTACAGCAAAAAGAATAGTAAACTTAATCAGCAAGAATAAACTCTGAAGGTTCGCTTTGTTCGAGAATGGTATCAACAGTTTTTTGACTTACAGACATTGGTTCTACCTTTTGAATAAAGGACAAGCTTTCATTTAAGTCCGCTAATTCTTTTCTCAGTTTAGAATTGGTCCTTAGTTCTTTTTGGATACTTGCTTTGAGTTTAGGCTCGATCTCGTCGAACAGATAAGCCACTAAATGGTCGGAGTATATTTGTTTCATGGGTTGACATTTGAAGTGATAACGATAGATTGTTTTATATATTATCCGTCATCTTCTCGGTAACTAATCATTAACAGTTGGTTGCTTTAGTGCCCGTTTGGCTCAATTTTGTCGTCGAGATGTGTGCTCTCTCTCTATGTTAAAGGAAAAAGCTTCGCTATGTTTTTTGGCCTTATTTTTTCTTCTTCTTGGGTCGAATCAAACGTGTAATATCATAACGAGCAGAAATGCCAAGGATGTGTAAGTAGCTATTTTCGTCAAGCTCTTGTTGAATAAAGTATTCAGCCGAGTACTTCCATTTCTTTTTTTCATAGCTAAGCATGGCTCCTGTTCGCCATCTATACAGTTCGTTACCCTTCGCTCTGAACTTTACAAAGGGTTCTGTATACACTATTGCATTGACTCTCTTATCTAGTTTGCGTTGCAATAATAAGCGGTTACGCCAAACATAGGTAGGTTTATATCGGCTTAGGTAATCACCATCAAAGTACTCAATATCATGCTGAACTAAGGTTCTGAATTTCAATCTTGTTCTTCGAAATATTTTCTTTTTAGCGCTGAGTGATGCTCTAAAACGATGCTCATCCTGCTTGTAGTTGGTTATGAATCGATAGTAGAGTTCAGCTTCCAGCCATTTGTTAAGTGACCTTTCGTAAACAAGATTAAAATTTGATCGTCTAAATTGGCTAATATTTTCCTTTAAGTCTAAGCGATAAGAAAATGAAATATTTGATTTTTTATTGAATCTGTATTGCAAACCCATTTGTCCGCGAAACCCTAAGTCACTCTCTTGTGCCATTACAAAAGTGGAGCTTACGAGCAACAAAAAGAATGCTATGATTTTATACATACTATTTTGATTCTAAGTCTTTTCTATTCTCATTATTCTTGGCGAAGTAATACGCAAAAATATTAGCGGTATCCCTTAAAAAATTTACGTTCCGTATCTCTACTCTATGAATGGGTAGTCCTGTTCGTTTCTGAAGATCTGCTATCATTTCTTTTCTCCTTTCAGGCTGTATTAGATCAATCCGCTCGTAGACGATCTCCTTGGCGTTTTCGTGTTTAAGGCCAATGAATTTATCGAGGAATAAGGTAAGCAGCAGGACAACGGCATTACAGGCCATGATGACATAAAAGTTCCCATCCGTTTCGGCTAAGGCGTTGACGAGTCCTAGGGCAACACAGGTAAAGAAGTAACCCATTTCTTTAATGGGTACGGTTACGGTGCGATATCTTATTATTGAGAAAATGGCAAAGAGCCCAAAGGCAAAGCCCATTTTTATTTTAGTTGAACCTAATAATAAACAAATTATAAATATGAGAATATTGAAAAGGAAAAAGGTAAAAAGGTAATCCTTGTTCTTATGTGTTGTATAATAGATTAAACGAACCAAAATAATCATCGCCAATAGATTGATACCAAAGCGCATTACAATTTCAAAATATTCGAATTGTTCTGGCGCGCCTGCTTTCAGCATGTTGTCTACAACTGCTTCAATTTTGTTAATGCTATCTTTTAAAACTTTGGCTGTTTGGTATGTTTTATCCTGCATGGGCAAGTTCTATTTTTTTTAGTTGGAGTAAGGTAGGTTTAAATTTATTCTTTTTTATGCGCTTCTCAAGCATTGCTATTCCGATAGCGTATTTGCTAAAACTGCTTTGTCGGATCATATTGTTTTTTAAAACTTGCGTGGTGTGGCTATAGAAGTCACTCTTGCTTTGTTTTACTTCAATGATAGATAAGTACGGGATTTTGATAATTTGCTCTTCATTGTAAAAACGGATATCAGTATCAATGGTAATTCGCTCCGTAAAGCCTTTATTGCACAAAGTAATTCGATGAAAAGAATTACTCATTTTTAATTCAAGTTTTTCACCGTTGTACCTTTTGTTTACAATCATGTCATATTCTTCATCACTTAATTCATCTAAATGCACGGCCATTTCTTTTCGTATCTTATTGGTTCGTGTTCCTCTTTCTTTATGCTTGATTTCAAAAAAGTTTAATTGAGAATCTATATAGGACCGAGTGCGTACTTTTAATCGATTAACATAGCCATTATGATGGTGCTTGTAGAAAGCAAAATCATCGGTATCAAAATAGTGGGTTAGATATTCAAATCTTCTTTGTTTATCTATTTGCAGGATATACTGTTCTGGGCATAATTGTAGCAATAATTCTGGTAGATCTTTCGCAGGAAGAATATATTTCGAATCCACCCTGTTCAACAAGCTCACCTCATTTAATTGGTCAAGCCCAATTGATTCAAAACTGTTTATGGCATCCTGTAAGCTACTCATTAGATATTTATTATAATATCTTCTGCTGTTACAGATGATTTATTGTTTTCCAAAGTCGCTTTAATTACAACAGGAGTTTCATTATTCGTACAAGTGTCGCATTCAGTAAAAGAATAAACTACATAGTCTCCCTTTCTCAGTTCTTCAAATGAATAGGTGCCGTCTAAGTTGGTTCTTGTTTCGTCCAGTATAGTTGAGCTGCCGCTTACTGCTATTACTACTTTCATGTCAGGAGCATAGCCTTCTGCCTCTATGATGCCGGCCGGAGTATAATCTACAGCATATACTTTACCCGTTATAGAACCGAGACCTCCATAACCTGCTTCTTTGGTACAAGAAACGAACAAAATACAAATAAGTAGAATGAGTATGTTAGGTGTTTTTATCATAGAATGAATTCTTTGTTTTTAGACGATAAATATAGTCCAATCACTCTAAGAAATTAAAACTAATGCAATATTACCAAGAAGTACTATTATTCTTTTTTAAGGTAAAAACTCTAGAGAGGTTAAAACCAAATTGAAATTCTCCATTGCCCCAATCTTGTAGTGTTTCAGCAATGAAAGCTTTTTCGTTCATGCCGCGCGCATTGGTAAAGTGTAATTGAAATACATGTCCACCCGTTTCTATGTCCACACCCACTGAAATTGGCATTTGATTATATCCTGATCGGCCACCTGATAATATTGGGTAGGTGTCAAGTAATAAAGCCACCCGCTTAGAAATTTTAGCTCGACCTCCAATTCCAAGGGCGAATAAATTATTTTTATCGGCCGCTGTTTCTACTAAGTTTTTATGAACGTAAGTAGGAGACAGTTGCAAACTAAAATTTTCATTTAATTTTCGCCCTATCAACAGTTGGGCATAGTAGCCCAAGCGATTTTCAAAATCATCAAAGGCTGCATTTGAAAAAGCTAAGGTCCTTAGAGTTGTTCCACCAATAGCGATTATTGAGACAGGAATATTTTTTATACCGCTTTGCTGTTGTACAATTCTATATTTGAGAAATCCGTCCAGCTCTTTTAAAAAAGTACTTCTACCGATTCCGATGGTCAAGTCTTTAGTGATGCCATAATCAAAGCTCATTCGCATAGAAGCTTGGTCTAGGCCAAATAAATCTTTAATACCATTTTTTACCAAGCCAAATCGATGAAGAATCCTGAAATCTAGTACTCCTTCACCCAGCATCTCAATAGAATGACCATTCACCACCCTTGTGGATTTGAAAGCGTTATTAACATATTGGGTTTTTGGCTCTTGGTCGCCCATAAGGTCATCAAGCTCATCAGTCGTTTGGGCCATAATGCTACAAGGGAAAAGTAGCATTACGAGAATTAGTTTTTTCATAGTGATTGGTTGTAAGTTAGCAGTACGTTCTACATTTTTTTAAGGGTAGCCTTAAGAGTAATTTTTACATCTTTCGAAATTTTATTTTTCACTGCACTTGGAATTTTTACACCGTAGTCAGACAATAAAACTTTAAAAGTAGAGCTAAGCGTAGGAGAGCCATTCTTTATAGTGATAAAACCAGACTGAGAAATCGCTTTTGTTTTGCCATGAATAGAAAGCTTACCGGACACGCGCACCGGGTACTTACCATTCTTTTTAAAATTTACTTTGCTTAGTCCTTTAATCGTTCCATTAAATTTTGATTTAGGATACTTATCACTTTCAAGATAATTTTCATTGAAATGTTCTTGCATTAGTTTTTTATCAAAAACAAAACTTTTGATTAATACAGAAAATTTTAGATTATTCGTTTCCGTGTTCATAAGGACCCCCATGGCTCGGTTGTGCGCTTCAATTTTTTCCATAGTTGCATCGGAATAAAAACTTATTTGTCCTGTGCGAGTGAAGTATTTGTCCGCTGACGCTGTCAGTGAACATAAAATAAGTAGTGAGAGAGCTATTATATTTTTCATATTTTTTTAATTATTCAGATTTCCTGTTACGCAATTTTTCATTTGAATCGTTCGACCCATCATTTCGTCGAAATCGTGGCCTGCAAAAGTTCCAACAATTTGGACGAAGTGCCCCTTTGAAAGTTTGTTCATTGTCGCTAAATGTCTGTTATCAGCTTGGCAAATTATTATGTTCATTTCATCTTGTCCAAGCGTAACTGTGTGACCGCTTTCATCTCCCTCGCTGGACAAGACAATTCCCGTTACTGCCAAAGTTTCTCCCTCTAAAGATTTTAATCTATCTTCCGATAATTGCATTAGTTCGTCTTGTCTGAACTTGGTTAGCACTTCTGCCTTCACTGGGTCAGGAACTTTCTCGTTTGCTTTCCACATAAAAATTCCTCCTATTAGTAGGGCGAAACATACAATTCCAATTAGTATTCCTCTCATCTATTTCGTTATTTGCTTAGTTATTAGGAGCGCCTTCGGCAATCCATATTTCAATTTTTTTAATCTTACAATCGTCCAGTTTGTCGGCTTGCTTGGGCATCGCAGAAAAACCACTTTCATGACGAATCGTACCAATAAATCTTGAGCCAAGGGCAACAGGCTGCAAGCTACTAAAATCTTCTAAATTATAGCCTGATGCAGCGCTGCTAGCATTATGACAGCCATTTGTATTGCAAGACGCTGCCAAAATTGGTTTTATATCCTGAGTGTAAGAAACACTAGCCGTGTCGCAGCTAGAATTACCGATTAGGTCTTCCTTGTTATTTTTTGCGCATGAGCAGCAAAAGACAATATAGCTGGTAAAAGCCAATAAAGAGATTTTTTTTAATTTCATATTTAATTATCTAACGATTAGTACATCGCCCCGATGTGTTTCAGAGCTTTGATCTGTATACTTTAATTTCAGAATGTATTGGTAGGTACCTATGGTTGCCTCTGTGGTACCCTTATAGGTTCCGTCCCAACCACCTCGTAGTTCATTACTCCTGAAAACAAGCTGTCCCCAGCGATCATAAATTCGCAAATCCATTCCTATTACATCCGCGCCGACTCTTGGATTAAATCGATCATTCCTGCCATCGCCATTCGGAGAAAATGCGTTCGGAATGACCACTGTTTTATCAATTTCTGGTACTGGCGGTGGCGGAGGGGGAGGTGCTACATATCTAAAGTTGGCCGTAATGACATCGGTTGTATCATATGTGAAACTAGTTTGAGACCTCGTCAAAAATGCAATGTTGGTTGTGAAATTATTTTTCGTCCAATCTTTAAATAAATAAGTTGAATTACTCGGAATGGCTTCAATGGAATAATTTTCCAAACGGCTTAAACGAATTGTGCTAGGGTAAGACGGAATCGTTGCTCCATTCAAACGAATCGTCCCCGAACCAGGATCTTGCACATCAAAAGTTACGTCAATTGAGTCATAATTGTAATACTTAAAATAGGCAATGACTGAGTCACTTTCAGTAAAGTCAAATTGGGCGGGTGAGCTAGTGCCATTCGGGTTGAATGTATTCGTAGGCTCTTGTTTTTCCCAACGATCAAATGTCCAATAGGGACCAAGAGTTGGGGCCGCACTTAATTCATACACCGAGTCAGCGCGCATGGTTCTAGTCCAAACATAAGGAGATTTGACGTCGCCATCAATGGCAACAATTCCACTATTCGGTGGGGAAACATTTAGTTTTAAGTCACGCACTTTTAGTTGCATACAACTGTCTAACTTTCGAGCGATTACATCGCAACGATCTTGAAGAAAATTTCTAGCAGTCGTAGCGTGCCCTTGCCAAATTGCATAGCTCAGTGGTAATGGATTCCCAGGAACTCCATTCCAACGGGCTGCTTGTCGTGCCATTTCAGGATCAATAACTGCTATGCAAGAATCCCAATGATTTAGGATATTCGTACAGTTCAATGGGCCATTAAACATATCAATCCATTGGTCTTTATAGAAACGGTCAAAATCAGGATTGGCTAATAATCTAGAAAGCATATCAGAATGTTTTACAAACGGATTATTCTGAAACAGTTGAGTAGGTTCGCAAGGGTCGGCCTGTGCGGTAGTGGTGCCCAATCCTGTATAATTATTATTGTTTAGGCCCAAAATTGCGTCCATATCCCACAGCGCAAAGCGCCATTTGACTCTGTTGTTATTTCCTCTGCCACGCCACCACATGGTATTCCAGTTTAAAAAATCATGATTGACCAAGTAGGTATTGAAGATAAAAAATTGACAAAAACTTTTGAGATTCAATTGAGATTTTACATAATTGTAATTTGCAGGAATAGCCATATTATTATTCACAACAAAATTGTAGAGATTTACATAACCGGTGTCACTACCAATTCGAATCCGAGTCGGTCCTGCATTTCCAGCCCAATAAGAAAGATGGTCAACTTTATCCCTTTTTTTACCATAGTAATATTCAAAATAGTCTCCGTCCACTCTTTCACGCATGTCGTATAAGCCCCAGTACTGACCATTTACAAAAAGAAGCACAGGCTTCCATCGTCTCAAGTCCATCTCCAAACCGTATTTTTCAGATAAAGTTTGGGCAAAAACATCGCGAATGTGAGCACCATTACTTGGTGCTGGTGGGAAGGCTCCACCCGGACCACTTCGTAGATTGTCAGAACCTGCCGCCTTGAACATAACTCTGTCAAAACGATCTCTCAGACTGGTAGGGAATAATTTTTTCTTAAATTCAGACTCCGTTCCGGTTTCGTCCATCGCTTCAAAGTCAATTCCTTTTTGAGGGTAGGCCCAAGAATCATTTCCATGTTTGGATGCTCGCCCCTCCATTTCAAGTTGCTGATTAAAGTTGTTATCGAAATATTCTATCGAACTAAAAATAGGCGGTCTTGGTCCCGAAAACAAAAAACCACCTCCATTGCTAGAACCAGCAGTATAAGGTCCACATACCGAAACAACATCAAAGGTTGAATTTTCATTTATGAAATAAGTGTTGGTTTCACTTCTACTTGGTAATATTTGAGTATTTGAATTGACGGCAATCGCTCGAATGGCCGTATTCGCAGCCACGGGAATGGGTCCGGCGTAAACCGTCGAAGCTGGACTGGGAATAGAACCGTTGGTGGTGTAATAAATAGTAGTATTCGGTCCAGCGCTTAACGTTATGGATAGGGCAGCAGGGTAATTTCCGGCTGGCAAAGAAAAGGTAGGAGGAGCTTCATATCCTAAGCGTGCTCCAGCGTTGGCAGCGTTCGGGCTGGGATTTGTGAAGGTGCCCCAAGTGGCTCCGCCGTCATTGGTCCGACCGTGAGAATGATCCACCTGTGTTCGACGGCTACCCAAATGAACACTGTCAACAATGTTTCCAAGTGCATCGCTGAGTATAAACCATTCATTATTGGTTTGTCTCAATTTAAAACTCGTATGAATTTCATTTGCTTGAATTGTATTTTGATTACTACAAAAAATCATTTGTCGTCCACCCGGAGCAATTGGAGCTAGGGCAGGAATTTGGTATTTCTGTAATTTGTTCGGATTGTCACTTAAAAAAAGGCCGGTAAGATTCACCGCTGCTCCTCCAGCATTATACAATTCTATCCAATCTTCATTTTCTCCAAAAGCATCCTGCACCGTAGTTAAATTCGAACAGGAAAACTCATTAATTACTATTTGCGAAGATGCAGAAAGGCTAGTAATGAGAAAAAGAATAGAAAAAATAAGTTGTCTCATAAGTGTTTGCATTTTAATCATGTTAAAAATAAACAATCTAGCTAGCATGGTCAAAAATATACTTAATCAATACCCACAAAATATTAGTATTATTGTAAGGCATAATTTTACACTAATCATGAAACAAAAAATACTACTTTTTCTTCTTGCTTTTTTTGCGACTTCTTTGTGTCAAGCGCAGTTCACAACGAATTTACCTATCATTAAATTTACTCTGAATCAGTCAGTAGTAGATTCGTATCGAATGGCTAGCATGGAAGTAATTGATAATGCTTCGGGTATGAACACTTTTGCTGATGCGGCGACCTTCTCCTCCAACGCAGGCATACGTCTGCGCGGCAATGCAACCAATCGGGCTTACCCCAAAAAATCATATTCGGTAGAAACATGGACAGGATTTAATATCTCTAATAATACTTCAGTTTTAGGCTTGCCTGCCGAAAATGATTGGGTGTTACTCGCTGCCTATCCCGACCGTTCTTTACTGCGAAGCAGATTGTCCTTAGAGCTTCATGATGAAATGGATCGCTATGCTCCGAGAATGGTGTATTGCGAATTGTTTTTGGATACTGCTTACCAAGGAGTTTATCTGTTCGGAGAAAAAATAAAGCGGGATACTTCTCGTTTAGATTTAGCAAATTTAAGAACGATTGATAATTCTGGTTCTCAGTTAACGGGTGGGTATATTCTTCAAATCGACGATGAAAATGGGGGAGGGTTCAATAGCAAATTTTCACCACCCAATGCCAGCAATAATCAGCAAATAAAATTCCTTTATGAATACCCTGATAATGGGGATATTACACCCGCGCAGGAAGGATACATTCGGGCCTATTTGGATAGTTTCGAAACAAGATTGAATGGTGCCAATTATACAGATACTGCTTTAGGATGGCGCCCATATGGAGCCAACAATGCTTTTATTGATTATATAATCGTAAATGAACTCACTAAAAATTTCGATGCCTATCGAATTGATGTCTACCTCTATAAAGATAGAGATAAAAAAATGCGCCCCGGGCCTTTGTGGGGCTATGATGCGAGTTTGTCCAATACGGCTGACTGTGGAAGCGATGCTGCAACTGGCTTTGCGTTTGATGTAGGGGTTCAATGTTCTACCTTAGATAGGTTACCTAGTTTCTGGTGGAACAGATTGCTTAGCGATGCGATCTTTTTAAATGACTTAAAATGTAGATACACCAAGTACCGCTTGGCTGGAGGAGTATTAGATTCTTCCCACATAAATATGTTGATTGATACGTTTGCCACCCAGCTTACTCAAATGGGAGCCGCGAGCAGAAACTTTTCTAAATATCCAATTTTTGGAACACCCATTATTAATGAACCTATGCCTATGGCGGCCAATTACACTCAAGAAGTAAATTACATTAAACAATTTTTATCCGCAAGATTGAACTGGTTGGATGGTCAGTGGTTTGATAATAGTTGTGTTCCGTTATCCGTGAAAGACAGAAACTCTGCTCAGCAGGCTATTCAGATTTATCCAAACCCAAGTGCTACCACGATAAATATTGTTTCCCCCAAAGCGAACGGATTGCAATATGAACTTCGAACAATAGCAGGCAAAGTGGTTCGCAGAGGAAATTCTTTTCAGCAAAAAACAGAAGTCTCTGTTGAAAACCTGAGCAGTGGTATTTATTTATTGCTAATCGATTATGATGATGAGCGCTCAATGAGAAAAATAGTGGTGGAGTAGTTTCGATAAGTGATACACTTATGAAATTCACTTTTTAAAGATTGTAAATAAACAAATTCCCATGGCCCTTTGCCTGAAGTATAACGAGATT
>CAZTCQ010000018.1:19059-21942 GCA_964612525.1 uncultured Chitinophagaceae bacterium
GTAAGTATAGAACATAAGTGATAACAAAAAAGCTCTCAAATGAGAGCTTTTAATGCGGATCGGACGGGATTCGAACCCGCGACCTCCGCCGTGACAGGGCGGCATTCTAACCAGCTGAACTACCGATCCTTCCTTAGAATGGAACGCAAATATAGAATAAAAATTAAATTAAGTAAATATTTAGCAACTTGTTTTAAATTTTTTTCTAATCCGTATTTTTCTGAAGTTTTTTGATCAATTAGTAGATAATGATTACACAGTCCCGAGCTGTCAAAACTTCTCCTAAGCCCCGTAGTCACTGACTTTTTGTACATGAGTTTTTAATTCTTCGGACAGATTGACTAATAACACTCATTTGGAATCTAAGTTGATATATACTCACTGTATGAATTTAAACAACTTCACAATTAAGGCACAAGAGGTAGTGGCTGCTGCCCAACAAATTGCTTACAACTATAAACACCAACAAATAGATACCGTTCATTTGCTCAGGTCCATGTTGGACAATGAAAATGGGAGTACTATTTTTTTACTCAAAAAAAATGATGTCAATATTGCTCACCTAAACTCAAAGCTCAATAGCTTGTTAGAAAAAATGGGAACCATTAGCGGTGAGCCTGCTCAAATGATTTCGCAAGGAATGAATTCGGTTGTGCTCAAAGCGGGTTCGTTATTGAAAGAACTAGGCGATGAGTTTGTGTCTGTTGAGCATTTATTGCTGGGTTTGCTCGATGGCAAAGATCAAGCTAGTGCATTATTGAAAGATGCAGGAGTTACCAAAAAGAATCTTTTAAAATCAATCAAAGAAATAAGAAAAGGAGATACAGTTGATTCTCAAAGTAGCGGAGGAGAATTTCAGGCTTTAAAAAAATACTCAAAAAATTTAAATGAGCTAGCCGCTAGCAATAAGCTAGACCCTGTGATTGGGCGAGACGAAGAAATTCGACGTACCCTGCATATTTTATCACGACGATCCAAGAATAATCCTATTTTGGTGGGAGAGCCTGGTGTAGGAAAAACAGCCATAATTGAAGGCCTAGCACATAGAATTATTAATGGCGATGTGCCTGATAACTTGAGGCACAAAATTATCTATTCGCTAGATATGGGACAACTTATTGCAGGTGCGAAATATAAGGGGGAGTTTGAAGAGCGGTTGAAAGGAGTGATTAAAGAAGTCACCGAAAGTGATGGAAGTATTATTTTATTTATAGATGAAATACATACGCTAGTAGGAGCTGGTGGCGGTGGCGAGAGTGCTATGGACGCAGCTAATATTTTAAAACCAGCCTTGGCGAGAGGAGAATTGCGTGCGATTGGAGCCACCACTTTGGCTGAGTATCAAAAGTATTTTGAAAAAGACAAAGCCTTGGAAAGACGTTTTCAAAAAATAATAATTGACGAGCCCAGTACGGAGGATGCCATTTCAATTTTGAGGGGACTGAAAGAACGCTATGAAACGCATCACGCCGTTCGAATTAAAGATGAAGCTATTATTGCAGCGGTGGAGTTGAGTAGTCGTTATATTTCTGATCGTTTTTTGCCGGATAAGGCGATTGACTTGATTGATGAAAGTGCTGCTAAGCTTAAATTAGAGTTGCACTCTATGCCGGAGGAGCTAGACGAATTAGAAAGAAAATTACGTCAGTTAGAAATTGAGCGAGAAGCTATCAAAAGAGAAAACGATGAGGGGAAGCTAAATGAACTAGCCAAAGAAATTGCGAATGTTACGGAAGACAGAGACGCAATTAAAGTGCGATGGGAAGAAGAAAAAAAATCAGTAGATGCCGTGCAGGATATGAAAGCTGAAATTGAAGACTTAAAACAGCAAGCTGAGCAAGCGGAGCGAAGTGGAGATTATGGGAAGGTAGCTGAAATTCGGTATGGAAAATTGCAAGATAAACAAGCTGAACTTATTCAGCTGACAACCAATTTGGATGAACATTCTGATGCGCACAAACGACTCTTGAAAGAAGAAGTAGACGCAGAAGATATTGCTGAAAATGTAGCTCGCGCAACGGGAATCCCTGTGACGCGAATGTTGCAAAGTGAGCGCGAAAAATTGCTTAATCTGGAAGATCATTTGCATGAAAGGGTTGTAGGTCAAAACGAGGCGATTACCGCTGTATCTGATGCGATACGACGAAGTCGAGCTGGTTTGCAAGACCCTCGCAAACCTATCGGTTCTTTTATATTTTTAGGGTCGACGGGCGTCGGTAAAACAGAGTTAGCCAAAGCCTTGGCACAGTATTTATTCGATGATGAAAATATGCTCACGCGAATTGATATGAGTGAGTATCAGGAGAAACATTCTGTGAGTCGATTGGTAGGAGCTCCTCCTGGGTATGTTGGATATGATGAGGGTGGTCAGCTTACTGAAGCGGTTCGAAGAAAACCATATAGTGTAGTTCTTTTTGACGAAATTGAAAAAGCACACCCTGATGTTTTTAATACCTTACTCCAAGTTTTGGATGATGGCAGACTCACGGATAATAAGGGCAGGGTAGTCAACTTTAAAAATACCATTATCATTATGACGAGTAATTTGGGAAGTCATATCATTCAGGACAATTTTGAGGAGGTAAACGAAGTAAATAAACTTGAAATTTTGGATAAAACAAAATCGCAGGTCTTTGATTTATTGAAAGATACCATGCGACCTGAGTTTTTAAATCGAATTGATGAACTCATTTTGTTTACGCCACTTCTGCAAGAAGAAATTAAGGGCATTATCAAAATACAATTGCAACAACTACGACATACTCTGAAAGACCAAGGAATTGATTTAGATTTCACCGATTATGCTTTGGAGTTTTTATCAAAAAATGGGTTTGATCCTCAATTTGGTGCTAGACCACTAAAGAGACTAATTCAAAAAGAAAT
>CAZTCQ010000018.1:22042-26829 GCA_964612525.1 uncultured Chitinophagaceae bacterium
ACATTCTCTAGGTCAGCATTGTACGAAATTCCCAAGTCAAGATTCACCCGAGAAAAATCCTTAGTAAGATTTGAAACTTTTTTAATTTCTCCATGAGGAATATGGTGAATCGTTCCGTTCAAATCGCGCAGGGTTGTTTTTCTTAAAGTGATTTCTTCCACCACACCGTCGGTACCATCAATGCTAATCACGTCTTCGATGCGATATTGATTTTCTAGAATTATAAATAAACCGGTAATAACATCACGAATTAGGTACTGACCTCCAAAACCTAATGCTAAACCGACTACTCCCGCTGCAGCCAGCATGGCACCAATTTTAATGTTGAATTCTGGTAGAATCATCATAACAGCCGTGGCGAAAATGGCTATCCGTATGCTCATAGTAAAAACTTGAATCAAGGTGTCTTCTCGTTGAACTTCCGCATGGGTAGAAATGTGATTTCTTGAGGTGACAGCTAGTCGCACTGATTTTTCTACGAACCGATTAAGAACTCTGTGTAAAATAAAAGCAATTATGATAATCGCTAAAATTTTAACCCCGCTCGTAATGAGCCAAGGGAGGATTTGACTAAAGTAGTCTGATAAGGTTTCGATCATGCTACAAAGTACTGAAGGAATCGTGAGAAATACATAAAATTAGGCCACTGACTCGGAATTAATTCTTTTCTGAAATACGTGTTTCTTTTACATTCACCCTAACAAAATTCGCATTAAATTTGCCGCTTCGATTATGCAAGAACTTTGGCACTCAATACACGACACGGTACTTAGCCCAGAATGGTGGATCAACCTTGGCGGTTTTTGGATGATAGTATTTATCATTTTTGCCGAAACAGGCCTATTCGTTGGTTTCTTTTTGCCCGGTGATTCATTGCTTTTTGTGGCTGGGATTTTAATTCATGATTTTGCCAATTATCTTTTTGGTCCGGGGCACTCGGCTGAGGGTTTTCATTATCATTACATCATCGTTATGGTCATAATTAGCTTGGCGGGCGTACTGGGTAACTTTGTAGGCTATTGGTTCGGCAGAAAATCAGGTCCTTTTCTATACAGCCGAAAGGATACTTTTTTCTGGAAGAAAAAACACCTCTTGACTGCACAGGAGTATTATGAAAAAAAGGGAACCTTCACCATAGTACTAGCTCGCTTCGTGCCCATTGTAAGAACCTTTGCCCCTATAGTAGCTGGGATTGTAAAAATGGATTTTAAAAAATTTGTTGCCTATAATGTCTTAGGATCTTTTGTTTGGGTTTTTTCTATGATGCTTGGGGGACGATTATTGCGCCAAGTAGTCTTGGCTAAATTTGGGGTAGACTTAATGGATTATTTAACGCTCATTGCGGTATTCATTATTTTGATTACTACCTTACCCGTGCTTTACAAATTTTTGATGCCGAATAAAAAAGAAGCGTAGCGACATTCATTCTATTTGATTCTTCTTTATTTTAGACCAATGAAGAAAGCTGGTATTTGGAGTCTACCTGTCTTGGTGGCCGCTCTAGGTTACTTTGTTGATATTTACGATTTGGTTTTATTCGGAATTTTCAGGATTCCTAGTTTAGAAGCTATCGGCCTATCCGGCGATCAGTTAGAATCTGTAGGTCATTTGTTACTAAACATTCAAATGATTGGTATGCTTGCGGGAGGCTTCTTCTGGGGAATACTAGGCGATAAAAAAGGAAGATTATCCGTTCTGTTTGGTTCCATCTTAGTTTACTCAATTGCTAATCTCCTCAACGCTTATGTTCAAACTGAGATGCAATATTATATTCTCCGATTTTTTGCTGGCTTTGGATTAGCCGGAGAATTGGGTGCAGGAATTACCTTGGTTTCTGAAGTGCTCAAGAAAGAAGATCGCGGTTGGGGGACGACTCTTGTGGCTACGGTAGGAGTATCAGGCGCAGTATTTGCTGGTTTTCTGGGTGGTTATTTAGATGGTACTCATTCCGCTTTTGGTTATGTCTTAGATTGGAAAACGGGTTATCTAATTGGCGGTTTTTTAGGACTTGCTTTATTGCTCATGCGAATCGGTGTTTTTGAATCTGGTTTGTTTACCCTAGCCAAAAAAGAAAAAGCATTGATGGGTAATTTGAATACACTATTTGGTAAAAAAGAAAATGTAAAAAAATATGCTTACTGCATTTTGGCGGGTTTGCCCATTTGGTATGGCGTTGGGATTCTTGTTTTTTTCTGCCCAGAGTTAGGGGCTGAAATGGGCCTGCCGAAAGAGGATATTCACACAGGCACGGCTGTGATGTTTGCATATGCCGGAGTAACCTTAGGTGATTTTCTATCGGGATTATTGAGTCAATTACTCAAGAGCCGAACCAAGGTGATTAAGGCCTTCATTTTATTAACGGCCCTTGCCGTGGCGGCTTATCCTTTTCTGGGAAAAATTAGTGTATCTTGGTTGTATGGCGTGTGCGCCTTGATTGGAGGATTCTCGGGTTATTGGGCTGTGATCATAACCACTAGTGCTGAGCAGTTTGGTACGAATATTCGTGCTACGGTTACTACCACGGTTCCCAATTTTATTCGGGCTTCGCTTACACCTATATCGATTGTTTATGTCGCTTTTTTTCAGAAGACCATTGGTTTGAGCAAAGTATCCTCCGCAATGTGGACGGGTGTTTTAGTATTTGCTATTGCGCTTTATGCAGCATCGAAATTGAAAGAAACTTTCGGTAAAGACTTGGACTATTTAGAAAACTAGAATGAGCAACCTGATTAGTATTCTTATGCCGGTTAAAAATACGGCTCCTTATTTACAGGAATGTTTAGATTCTATTCTAAATCAAACCTATCAGGCTTGGGAGCTTATCGCCGTGAACGATCACTCGACAGATAGTAGTGCTCTTATTCTTGCCGAATATCAAACCCAAGATGAACGGATTAAAGTTTATGAGAATGAAGGGAGTGGTATCGTGGCTGCTTTGCAATTGGCCTATTCAAAAAGTAAGGGAGGAATGCTTACTCGCATGGATTCTGATGATATAAACAGCTTGGATAAATATGAAATCATGCAGCAGCAATTAGACCAATCGGGTGAGGGCTTTATTGCTTTGGGTCTGGTAAATTACTTCTCAGCACAAGGTGTCCAAGATGGTTTTAAAAAGTATGAAAATTGGTTGAACGGTTTACTTCAAAACGGAAATTCTTTTCTTGAAATTTATAAGGAGTGTGGCATCCCTTCTCCTTGTTGGTTGGCTTATAAGACGGATATAGAAAAAATAGGAGGTGTTGCGACGAGTCTGATTCCCGAAGATTATGACTTAGCTTTTCGAATGTATCAAGCCGATATGAAATGTATTCCTACGAAAGAAGTATTGCTTCATTGGCGTGATACACCGACTCGAACTTCACGAACCCATTCAGATTATACTAATGAAAAAATGTTAGCGCTCAAGTGTCACTACTTTGTAGAAATTGATTTTGAGTCTACTAAAAATCTTATACTCTGGGGAGCAGGTCGAAGAGGTAAATTTATTGCGAAGTATTTAATTGAGAACAAAATAAGGTTCACTTGGGTATGTAATAATGAAAAAAAAGTAGGGAAGAGTATTTACGGAGTTATGCTTCAAAATACCAACATAATACGTCAGATTGAAAAGAAGCAGATTATTATTTCTGTGGCGAATGAAGTAGAGCAAGAAGAAATTCGAATAGAATGTGCTGATTGGCAGGCATATTTTTTTTGTTGATTGTATGAAATTGACAATACAAAAAACGCTACTCAGAAATCACTATTTTCATCTGTTGTGTTGCACCTTTATCAGAAACTTTTAGAATATAAAGTCCATTTTTTAATTCACTAAGGTCAATGTATTGCCACTGTTGAGCAGCCATATTTATTTGCTTTTTAGATAAAACAACTTGCCCGCTCGTATTAAAAACAGTTATTCTACCGTCCTTATAATCTTCTGAGCTCAGTAGATAAAATTGACCATTGGAAGGATTTGGGGTGCTTATTAAATTATTCGTCACTTGGGCATGGGGGCGGCAGTCGAAATTAAATTCGCTAAGTTTAAAAAAGGACATCAGATTCTTTTTTACAAAACAAGATCTTTCGTTTAGAAAGGTGTTCAATTCTTCATCAAGATCATTTTCCCATCTCGAATAACTCGTGGGGTGATTCCAACGTTCTATATGTCTCGGTACTTCTGATTGATAAATTTCTTTTATTTCGTTGAGCTTTTGGCTCATTACTTCACTATTGTAATCATTATTCAAGATTTCAGCATAGCGTTCTAAAAACTGAGATTTAAAAGTTTGATTTTGTATGAGGCTTCTGAATAAAAAAGTAGATTGAGGTCCGTTGGGCCAAGTAACTGATGAATCGTTTCTGGTAACATGTTTTATCATGTTGTAGTCTGGGGCTCGGAAACTACCGTCAAGGTCATACAAAATCCAACGCCACTTACCGTTATTAATTTTTTTCCATGCCTTATAATTGTTACTGGGCCAATCATAATTTGCAAAAAACATTTCGGCAATTGTGTAATCTATGTAATTGCTAATATCCATTTTTGATTGGATAGAATCATAATTTCTCTTGACGGAGGGAGGATTATTTTGAACAAAATCTATAAATGAGGTAAAGGATGGACTTCCATAAACATTAAATTCTACCGAATCTTTATCTATGCCCTGTGTATATTCTATAAACCGTTCATCAATTCGATCTCTTATAGTTTGGATTCCCCAATATTCTCCATTCAAAAAAACAACTACGGGCTGGAAATCTTGATGTTCTATATCTAGAGAAGTCGAAATTTGTTGAGCCAA
>CAZTCQ010000018.1:26929-33489 GCA_964612525.1 uncultured Chitinophagaceae bacterium
TTTACTCCAGGTACCATTATACCTGAGTCTGGGTGAAACAGATTTTCGGAAGGTGTAACTAATGAAATAACGGGCAAATTATATTTAGTCTTTATTTTTTTATCAACGAAGAAGGTCTTGGTTATCACTTTGCTCGTGAGTTTATTATTTCTAAACGTTGCGCATCTTAATATGGTTGCCTTGTCAATTAAATAATTAGTCGGTTCCCAAGCTTTGTAGTCAATTAACTCTTGTGAGGGACTGGTTGGAGTTTTGGATACAATGTTCGGTTCGTTCGTTCTGTTTTTTATCGATAGCGGACTGGTGTAAAAATCAGAAGTAATGGTTGGAATAGAGCCATCTAAGGTATATCGAATGGTGTCACCGACTGATGAACTTATTGCAAGGGAAAATTCTTCTTCATAAAATCCAGCTTCCTTTGAGAGTGTTATTTGATTTATATTATTATTGGTCGCACTGGGAGTAGCAAAATCTACTTTTGACCAGTTCATACTTCCATCGGGTATTCGTGCGAAGGACTGATCTGTCCCAAGATCTACAGGTTCAACTTGATCAATGACTATTCCTAAATTATTCGAAAGAACTAAGTCTTCACCATTTGAAGAAATTTTGAAATTTGTATGTAGTTCTGTTGGAGAAGACAAATTTTTACCTGAGGCAAATATCAGTAGGTAAGCTTTTGCCGGAATTTCTATTTTGGGAAATGTCCATTTAGCTGGGTCATTGACATTATCCGATAAAGTATAATTTTCTAAGTGAATAGCTGCGTTCGTGGGGTTGAATACTTCTATCCAATCAGAGTAATCGCCATCGGAATCTTGCATGGTTGAATAGTTTGAAGACATAATCTCATTGATCACCACGTCCTGCGCGAATCCTGTAGTTAAGGAAATAAGAAATAAAAATATGGTAAGTATCGAGGGTCTCATTTTGTACTCTGTATTATAAATTTAGACCCTTCTAAGAAGAGTAAAAAATTACTCCTCATAAAATTAAATTCTATTCAGAAAAATGTAGATTTGGTCATTTAATTATTAGAACAAGATAGGTAGTTTTAGATTTTAGTAGACTAGTCGATTACTTACAAAACGTTATCCCATTACCTCACTAATCTCCAACCAGCGCATTTCTTTTTCTTCCAGTTCTGTAGTCACTTTTGTTAGGCGACTAGAGATTTTTTCAATTTCAGTATAGTCCAAGCTTGAGTCTGAAAGTTTTTCGCTTAGTTCTTTTTTCTCCTCTTCGAGTAGAGGCATGGTTTTTTCAATGTCTTCAAACTCACGTTTTTCTTTGTAGGTGAGCTGTCGTTTTTTGTTCACAACTCCGCCCGAATTGACAGAGCTTGTGAGGTTTTCTTTGTCACTTGGAGCAGAGTCGAGCAGCTCACTTTTCATTTCTTTATCGCTATTTACTGTTTGCTGCTTATTCTTTTTAAACTTATCGGCCTCTTTCGCTAAGCGATAATCACGGTAGTTTCCAGGGAATACATTAATCTCTCCATCTCCTTCAAAAACAAATAAATGCTGCACGAGCTTGTCCATAAAATAACGGTCATGGCTCACCAATATCAAACAACCTGGGTAGCCCAACAAAAAATCTTCTAACAATCCTAAGGTCTGTAAGTCTAAATCGTTAGTAGGTTCATCCAGCACTAAAAAATTAGGATTTTTAAATAAAATACTCAGCAGCTGCAACCTTCTTTTTTCTCCACCACTGAGCATGCTTAAAAAAGTATGCTGCTTTTCAGGGGGAAAGGCAAAGCGTTCTAAGAATGCCGAGGCGCTGATTTTAGTACCATCTGCTAAGGGGAAATATTCTGCTTTTTCTTTGACGAACTCTATTACGCGCAGATCTTTTTCCCATTGTAATCCTTTTTGATCGAAATGTCCAAAGACAACAGTTTCACCATGATTCACTTTTCCACTGTCCGCTTTTTCTAGACCCAGTGCGATTTTTAAAAGGGTACTTTTCCCAACACCGTTTTTTCCTACGATTCCAATTCGTTCACCTTTTTGGAAAGTATAGTCAAAGCCTTTGAGTAACACAAGGTCCTCATAGGATTTGTAGACTTTTTTCATCTCTAGAATTTTGCCACCGAGGCGATTCATTTTTACCTCTAGGGTTAGTGAGCTGTCGGCTTTGTTCTTTTTTACTTTGTCTTCAATGTCATAAAAAGAGTCTTGCCTCGCTTTCGCTTTGGTAGCTCGTCCTTGCGGTTGACGGCGCATCCACTCCAATTCTCGACGATAAATATTTTTATCTTTCGAAAGTTCACTCGCCGCTACTTCGAGGCGGTGCGCTTTGTTTTCAAGATAATATTGATAATTACCGCTGTGCTTATAGGCTTTGTTTTTTTCAATTTCTATAAGTGTGTTACAAACCGCATCGATAAAATATCGATCGTGACTCACAAGTAGTAGGGTGCTTTTAGCCGTAGTTAGTTTGGATTCTAACCATTCAATCATTTCAATGTCAAGATGATTGGTAGGCTCGTCTAAAATAAAAAGAGAATCTCCTTCATAAAGTTGGGTTTCTAATAAAGCCTGTGCTAGGGCCAATCGTTTTTTCTGACCACCGCTAAGTGTTTCAATTTTTGTGTTCAAAGAAGGTAGTTGCAGTTTGCCAACAATTTCCTTATAACTCCCTTCAAAATTCCAGGCTTCTCCCTCATTCATTTGAGAGAGTAAATCTTGAAACTCCTTAGTTTCTGCTCGCCCTTCAGTCAACGCATTTTCATATGCTTTGAGAAGTTTCACCGTCGGGTGGTTCATTTCAAAAAGTTGCTGCTCAATGGTATTCTCAGGATTGAAATTATTTTCTTGCCGTAGATAGACCACTTGAATATCTTTATGAATCCAAAGATCGCCTTTGTCTTGGGTGTCCAGTCCTGCCAGGATGTTGAGTAAAGAAGTTTTCCCTTGTCCGTTTCGCGCAATAAGTGCAATTTTATCTCCTTGGTTTACATGAAAAGTAATTTCTTCAAAAAGAATATTATCACCATACGATTTAGAAAAATTTTCTATACTCGCTATATGCACAGCTTAATTTTTAATAGGTTTTCCAACGGGTGCTTGTCCCGGAGGCAAATTTTGAATACGAACAGCATCCCGAACAAATTGCCAGTATCGGCCATCCCACTTAAATCCGTCATAGGTGCCGTCTGGAACAAAAGTGTTTTTTTTGTGTTGATCGCCGACACTTGACTCGCAGTGGTCAAAAATAATCATATCTCTTTCCTTATCGTAGTTCAGAGAAATTTTAGCTCTTTTTTGGTAGCGAAGTAAAAAACGCATTTTAGGGCGAGCTCTATTTTTTTCTCGAATGGCAAATACGGGCGCCCCGAAAATAGCTCGACCGCTTCGGTCAAAGCCGAAAGGTTCTACTACTTTTTTTTCTTCGTCCACAGTATTTCCATTGTAGCCAAATAAAAAGTACGCGTCTTGCGTGCCAACAGTTTTCTTAATCACGTTATAATAAATCGCACCGTACCAGCGCATATTAAAAAAAGTAGAATCTTCGGCACCATGAATTACTTGATCCGAAACGTCAATAAGCGGCTGAAAACTTCCATCGGCTAATTGTAATGCGCCGTAGTGTCGCAGTTGAGTATTGGAGCGAACGACATCCCATGTATAAATTTTAAACTTCTTGTCCTCTGGTTGAATGATGGAGATTTTTTCGCTTAGTTTTTTTGCAGGAAATGAGAAGCTTTCTTTGTTCTGCAAAAAAGTTCTCATTTTTTTGATAAAAGCATAGCTGCCCGAGACGCGGCTCTCCGGAATAGGAGAGAGTTTCATGCTGTCGGCCAAGAAAACAAGCGTGTCTTCCATGCGCTCAATTTTACTCAGTTTACCAGGGTCTTGGCTGTGAACTTGACGTACACTTTTATACATTTGCGCATTCATAACTGAAGGAAGCATGACTAGTAAAAAGCAAAAAGAAAGTAATATTCGCATGGTTTTGGAACTAAATTCGAGTCTGTCTAAAAAAGGATATCTGCCAATTATTTTTTTGCTACTTTAATAGAACAACCAATGGCTTTTGTTTCTTTTATTTTGATTTCTTTGCCTTCTAATAATGCATTGATTGCATTTTCTAAATAACGCTCGCTTACTTCTTCCTCATCGCGAGAGCTGTCATCAATCGCGCCCATGTATTTTACCTTCAATCCTCTCTTTGTTTTTTGCAAAAGATAAATGTGTGGTGTTTTCGTAGCGCCATATTGAGGAAATATTTTCTGTCCTTCATCGAATAAATAAGGGAAGGTGAAACCTCTTTCCTCCGCACGTACTATCATTTTATCAAAGGAGTCATCGACATTTACTTTTGGGTCATTAGGATTGATGGCAATCACTGGATACCCTTTTTGTTTGTAACGTTGATCTAACGAAATGAGTCTTGATTCATTGGCGATAGAAAACGGACAATGATTGCAAGTAAAGCAAATTACAAATCCTTTCGCGTCATCGTAATCTTTTAGTGAAACCATTTTGCCATCTATGTTTTTCAATTTAAAATCAGTAGCAGTGCTGCCAATTTTATATCCTGAAGGTTTTTTCTTTCTTTTTTGGGCCACAGCGTCTCCTTGAAAAAAGAAAATTGCTGTGATTAATAATGCTACGTATTTCATGCGTATTATTTTTTGCTTTTAAGATACTCGTTTTCTAACTCCTCGAAGGTAAAACTCTTTTCGAAGAATAACCTATGCTTCTTGTTAAGAATTAGGGTGGCAGGCAAGGCGCCAGACCAGCTAGAGTCTACTTGATTAATCCAAGTATTCGCATTCTTGTCGTCTAACAAAACGACTTCTGATTTTAGTTTTTTTCTCACCATAAAGGGGATTAAGCTTTTATCCATTTGTTTTCTAAAATCAAGACTTACAAGAATTACTTTCAGCTTCTCACCTTTATATTTTTCAAGCAATTGCTCAAAATAAGGTAATTCTTGCACACAAGGGATGCACCACGTAGCCCAAAAGTTTACCACGTATGTACTATCTCCTTTCGGTTGTAAAAAGGACGCTAAGCCTTCAAAATCGTAAACAGGAACCGTAGTTTTTCTGGCTTGAATAATTTCTTTGGGAGTTAAGATCTGAGCTGATGCGCTCATGCCTAGAACAAGTAGTAGAAAAAGTAAATGATATTTCATTTTCGATATGAAGATGAGCCATTTATATTTGACTACAAAATAATAGAATGACTAAAGGACCGATTTCACAATTTATAGAGCATAATTATCGTCATTTTAACGCAGCGTCTCTAGTAGATGCTGCTAAGGGATATGAAGCTCACTTGGCGGGAGGTGGGAAAATGATGATTACCCTAGCAGGCGCCATGAGCACAGCGGAATTAGGGATTTCACTTGCCGAAATGATTCGTCAAGATAAGGTGCAAATTATTTCCTGCACCGGAGCGAACCTAGAAGAAGATATTATGAATTTGGTTGCGCATAGTCATTATAAGCGCATTCCCAATTATAGAGAACTGAGTGCCAAAGAAGAGCGCGAATTATTAGACAGTCATTACAATCGGGTTACCGACACTTGTATTCCGGAAGAAGAAGCGTTTAGACGGTTGCAAGGGCATATAGAAAAAATATGGAAAGACGCTGAAGCAAAAAACGAGCGATATTTTCCGCATGAATATATGTATCAAATGCTACTGAGTGGTGTTCTTGAGCAGTATTACGAAATTGATCCCAAGAATTCTTGGATGCTGGCTGCGGCCGAAAAGAATATTCCTATAGTATGCCCCGGTTGGGAGGACAGTACAATGGGTAACATTTTTGCCAGTTACGTTATTAAAAATGAGCTACAGGCATCCACGGTAAAAAGCGGAATAGAATATATGGCTTATTTAGCGGATTGGTATAAGAATCATTCTGTGGGTAAAGGAGTTGGTTTCTTTCAAATTGGAGGCGGAATTGCAGGGGATTTTCCAATCTGCGTGGTACCTATGATGTACCAAGATTTGGAATGGGAAGACGTGCCATTTTGGAGTTATTTTTGTCAAATCAGTGATAGCACTACTTCCTACGGTAGTTATAGTGGTGCGGTACCTAACGAAAAAATTACTTGGGGCAAGCTAGACATTGATACACCAAAATTTATCATTGAGAGCGATGCGACCATAGTAGCTCCTTTAGTGTTTGCCTGGATTTTAGGTCAGTAAGTTTGGGCACATTATTAGATGTTTAGGGAGAATATTTATATTCAAAAAAAGAAATACAATCAAGGGTATAATTTTTCGTAAATATTAAAAGTCGTTTATATTTGCATTCCTTCTTCGGGTTCTAAAATCCAGAGATATTGTTCTTTTACAAATGCGAAAGTAGCTCAGCTGGTAGAGCACGACCTTGCCAAGGTCGGGGTCGCGAGTTCGAATCTCGTCTTTCGCTCACTTAAACCTGTGAGGTTTTCAAAACCTCACAGGTTTTAATTTTTTACCAATCACTATGTGATACCCTGGTGTTGGTCCCGATAGTTATCGGGATGGTAGCACCGCGCATACCCTGGTGGTGGTCCCGATAGTTATCGGGATGGTAGACACCCCATATACCCT
>CAZTCQ010000019.1:0-21659 GCA_964612525.1 uncultured Chitinophagaceae bacterium
AAAGTGGTAGCTGGTATAGCTATGGCGAAAATAAATTAGGCCAAGGACGCGACTCAGTAAAACAATTATTAATTGACAACCCTGAGTTAAGTGACGAGATAGAAAATAAAGTACGCCAAAAAATTGCTGGTGCTGATGAGGTAATGGCTTTAGAAGAGGAAGAAGTAGCAGCAGAGTAAATCTATTTCAACAGTAAATTCTATAGCGACCATTTTATAAATGGTCGCTTTCTTATTCTACTCTGACCTTAAAATATCCTTTTAGATTAATTCGGTCCACCTTGTCTTCTTCTTTTTACATATAAAAAAATTCTTTGCTTTTAAATTCAATAACTCCTTCGATTATTTCACCCTTAACAAACTTTGGCTTCTGTAATAATTTCAATGACTTTTTTAAACACGGCATCCTATCATTAATTTTAATTTTCATAACAGTGTCATTAAAGGGCATATCCATAATCAATTCGAGGTTAGAATAAATTACCAAGCAACTGTCCTTATAAATCAATACACCTAATGCTTGCTCTCGTCCAATTTTACTATGAATTATCAATGTATCCTTTTTTAAAATTGTATAAACCTCAGGATGCCATGTACCTTCATAATAAATACTATCATTTTCAAACTTTTGTACATCTATTGAACAACAATCAAAACTATTCGGGGTCCATTTATCTGGTTTACAATCAGGGATTATTAAACTAGAATTTATTTCATAACCATGAAATAAACCTTGTGCACCAAGAGACAATGCACTTGTTATAAAAAATAAAAAAGCAATAAAATATTTTATTTTCTTCAAGACAACTAAAGATAATTTTTTCAAAGGCAATATCTATTTTAATTTAAAATAATCTATTATTAAGAACGCAATTTTAAGAAAAAAGGCACCTAAAGCTAAAATGGCCATATGAGCTATCCAGGCCAGTCTTTTCGAATTATATCTTTGCGGATTAAAAATCGCTAAATTTGAAAATAAATTCTTTATTAAAAGACCAACGAAATAAGAGCCTAGGACAAAGATTATAATAAATGGGATACAATCAACTTTCATGCATTTTTAAACTAGCTAATATTATCGATTATCCACCACCAAAACCATTTCCCCTTTCCCAGGCTTAGCTTCTAGGCGAGCCAAAACTTCTACCACACTACCGCGGACATGCTCTTCAAATTTTTTACTAATTTCTCTGCTTAAAGAAACTTGAATTGTTGACCCCAAATTTTCTTTGAGCATTTCTAAGGTTTTATTTATTCTGTGTGGGCTTTCGTACAAAACAATCGTTCGTTTTTCTTCTTTTAGTTTTTCAAAAAATGTTTTTCGGCCTTTTTTTACCGGTGGAAATCCTAAAAATAAAAATTCATTTACCGGAAAACCGCTACAAACTAAAGCTGGCACAAAAGCCGTTGCACCTGGCAAACATTCTACTTCAATACCATGGGCAATGCACTCGCGCACTAATAAAAATCCTGGATCAGAAATAGCTGGTGTTCCAGCATCACTAATCAATGCAATTTTTTTGCCTCCTTTTAATTCGTTGATTAAACTCTCTACGGCAGAATGCTCATTGTGCATGTGATAGCTCCAACACTTGGTACTAATTTCAAAATGTTTTAAGAGTTTACCAGAAGTCCTAGTATCCTCGGCCAGAATAATATCTACTTCTTTTAATACCTTGATCGCACGAAACGTCATGTCGTTTAAATTTCCTATTGGTGTCGGGACCAGAGTGAGTTTCATCTGTATGAATTATAAACCTCACAGGTTTATTTTTTTCGAGTTCAATAAACCTGCGATGTTTTATATAGAAAGCAAAGTAAAACATTTGCTTGCTAACCAAGGTAAAACCCGACGGGTTTATCCAAATAAGGGCAATAAACCCGTCGGGTTTCTGCAACCCAAAATAAATATTGTCATAACTTAGTATTTGAAGAATGGCCAAACTTTTATCATCATATACCGAGAGCGAAGAAGAAGACAAAAAAGTCATCTTACGGGCCTATCGTTCACTATTGCGCTCCATAGGAACCAATGTAAATAAAGATGGCAAAAAAAGAATTCGACATGCCTTTGAGGTAGCAGCCGAAGCACACAAACACATGCGGCGCAAAAGTGGCGAGCCGTACATTTTACATCCCATTGCAGTGGCTAAAATTGCCGCTACTGAAATGTATCTAGGTACGACCTCTATAATTTGTGCTTTATTGCACGACACGGTGGAGGATACCGAGATGACACTCGATGATATTCAGTTTGACTTTGGCAATACCGCCCGTCAAATAATTGACGGCCTAACAAAAATTTCTACCGTTGCGGCAGGAAAAGAAACTACTTTACAAGCAGAAAACTTTAGAAAAATACTTCTTACGCTTGCCGACGACCCGCGGGTCATTCTTATAAAAATTGCCGACCGATTACACAACATGCGGACACTTCAAAGTATGCGCAAGGACAAGCAATTAAAAATTGCATCGGAAACCTCCTATATCTATGCCCCCATTGCACACCGTTTAGGATTGTACGAGATAAAATCAGAGCTGGAAGATTTGAGTCTTCGCTATACACAGCCTGAAGTTTATTTCGATTTAAAAGATAAACTAGCCAATACAAAAAGAGAACGAAATAAATATATTCGTGACTTCATAAAACCTGTGAAATTAAAATTAGCAAACGAAGGTTTTCAATTTGAAATTGCTGGTCGCTCTAAATCAATCCATTCTATCTGGAATAAGATGGAAAAGAAAAATGTGAGCTTCGAAGAAGTTTTTGATCTTTTTGCGATTCGTATAATTTTAGATTCGCCCTATCAAGATGAAAAATCTGATTGTTGGAAAGTCTTTTCTATTATTACTGATTTATATCATCACACTACGGACCGCATGCGCGATTGGCTAAGCGCGCCCAAAAGCAATGGCTACGAAGCCTTGCACACAACAGTAATGAGCCCTGCCGGCAAATGGGTAGAGGTGCAAATACGCTCTAAGCGTATGAATGAAATAGCCGAAAAAGGACTGGCCGCCCATTGGAAATATAAAGAGGGTGAATCCAACAACAAAGGCGCTCCTAAAGCTGAAAACAAAATTGATCTTTGGTTAAAAAATATTAGAGAAACCCTGCAAGACCCAGATGTAAATGCGCTGGAGCTTATCTCAGACATAAAAACAGATCTTTTTAAAGATGAAATTTTTTGTTACTCACCCAAAGGAAAAGTAGTGAGCTTACCCAAAGGAGCTACGGCGCTCGACTTTGCTTTTGACATCCACTCTGAGCTGGGAAAAAACTGTATCGGTGCAAAAATTAATTATAAATTGGTGCCCATCAGCGAAGAATTAAAAAATGGCGATCAGATAGAAATCATCACGTCCAAAAAACAAAAACCAAGTAGCGACTGGCTATCGTTTGTAAAAACGGGTAAGGCAAAATCTCGAATAAAATACTACCTCAAGGAAGAAAAAAGAAAAATAGCCGATGAGGGTAAGGATATTCTAAGACGAAAATTAAAGACAAGAAATATCGAAGTGCATGATCACAACGCTATGGTGATTATGAATTATTTTAATTATGATTCGCATACTGACATGTACTATGACATGGCACAACAAAATTTTGATTTCAAAATTTTAAAGTCTTTTGAAAATAAGAATGGTCATCTGGTAGCACCTAAAAAGAGTAAAGACCCCAATAAAGGAAAGAAAAAAGAAAAGGACGACAAGCAGCTAAGTAAAAAACTTTCTTCTAAAGAATTTGAGTTGGTTCTATTTGGCAGCGAATCTTCTGATAAGATACATTATACCCTAGCGAATTGTTGCAAACCCATACAAGGTGATGATGTTTTTGGTTTTGTAACTACAGGCCAAGGCATGAAAATTCACACCAACAACTGTCCCAATGCGGCCAGCCTCTTAGCACAATACAGTCATCGTGTGGTGAAGGCCAAATGGGCTAATAATAAAGATATTTCTTTCTTAACTACCTTAAAAATAACAGGATTAGATGACGTGGGTATCATAAATAAAATTACAAACATTATCAGCGGTGAGCTTAAAATCAATATGCGTAGCATGAGTATTGAAAGTACCGAAGGTCTTTTTGAGGGAAAAATTAAGGTCTTCGTGAAAGAGAAAGAAGAGTTGAAGAAACTAATGCACAAACTTGAGAAAGTAAATGGGATTCATAAAGTAAAACGGGTTGACGAATTGAATTAAGAGTGAAGTACCTTTTTCTAAATGAGGAACTACTTGGATTCGAACCTGAGCACTTACCATTACAACTCAAACTTACCCATCAGCGGAAAATGATCTGAGTAAGGAACATTAAATTTCTCAAAAGCTTTTAGTCTCATTTTTGAATCATAAAATAGATAGTCAATTCTAAGAAACGAAACACTACCGTTATAGGTCGGCCCCAATCCTTTTCCTCTTTCCAGAAAAGCATCATTCATATCGCCTAGAATATTGAAGTAACTGTACGAGCTGGGCAAATCATTAAAATCCCCACAAACTATGGTTGGATAATTTGAATTTTCTTCAATGACAAAAGCAGAGAGGTTTGCTTCCATACCTCGTTGCTTATACGCCCTCATCAGCTTTGTGAAAACAGACTTTGAACTTTTTAAAGCGCGCTGTGCCGTAGTGAGCGGATCCCCTTCTTGGCTCCATACAATCTCTTTGGGAGAGAGCTTATTGCTGTGCAAATGAACATTATATATTTTAAATTTTTCGTCCTTCCGTTGAATAACCACTTCTTGAATGAGATTCTTTTTTTCTTCGTTAATCTCAACATTAGTGCTTTTAATAATTGGAAATTTTGAAAAAACCACACTACCCCATTGTCGATTCTTATGACTTTTGATAGCACAGGTTTTAGCATACGGATAGCCGCATTTTTTTTGAATCGCTTTGATATTATCCAAGCCAGTGCCCGCCTTGGTATAAAACTCCTGAAGACATAAAACATCGGGCGACTTCTTCTTTAAAAAAGCTAAAAGCTTTTTTCTGTTGTTCCTATCTCCCGTCCAGTCATACAAATCAAGTAGTCTTACATTATAGCTCATCAGGGTAAACTCATTTTCCGATTTGTCTAAATAGTTCTGTTTGAAAAAGTTAAAGCCAAAACACACACAGAGAACATTCCAAGCGATAATGATTCCAAGAGCTGCGACTCCTGCCATGAGGTATCTTTTGGTAAGAATCCAAAAAACGAGGAAGAGAATATTTAGAATAGCTAAGACAGGGGTGAACAAGCCAAGCACTCCCATAATTTGATATTCACTCGGGCTGATAGAAGGAATATAACGCACTAAAACGAAAAGCATCAACAGTATAAACTGTGGAATCATCAATATTCGTAGTAGAAATTTACGCATTACATTTTATTGTGAAATTCTAAAAACTGAATTTCTTCTTGGGTTAGGCTTTCTTTACCAAAGGTGTTTAGTTTGGTCAGCACTTCATTAATTCGTTGATTGAGAGAGCCTGTCGAAATCTTTTTTGGGGGTTTCTTTTTCACAAAATTATCATTGCTAGAAAAGAACGCTCTCAATCGCCTTAGCCAGTTACAACATTTATCAAAAAAAGAACTGAGTACATTTTGAGAAAGAAAGCCAAGAAGCCCTCCTCCAAAGAAAAGTACTAGTGCTTGAGAATCTTCAAGGTGAATAAAAATAGATAATGCCAAAAAAGCGATCCCAAAAAAATAAAGAGGAACACCCTTATTAAAAATTGAGTAAAAAACAGATTTTGCCTGCGAGCTAACAGCCGCTGCTGCTACGGCAGCCACTCCACCTAAAGTCGACATATAAAGACCTGTCTTTTGCCAAATAAACTGATTAAGAATTAAAAGTATTATCCCTCCAAAAATAAAACCAAACCAAAAAATCGGAAGCACACGGTTGGTTCCTCGCTTATCTTCTATAAGACTTCCAAAAATCCAGAGCCAAATCATATTGCCAAACAAAGCCCAAAAACTAGTATCAATAAAACCAAAGGTAAAAAGGCTCCAAAATTGCTTCGTAAATTCAGTAACGGAAAGTGGGAGCAGTAACGGATTTTTGATGTAAGTAAAAAAGAAATCTGTCCCACTTTCGGAAAGTTTGAAAATTACTTTTATAAAATCTAAAAAAACGTAAAAACTTCCGCAAATAATTGCGACTCGTATTATATCACTACGATACGCATTTTTAAAAACTGATCTTGATTGAAACCCACTCATAATTGTTGTCCTGTATTATATCGAATTCGCCAAATCATAAAAATAACCCAACCGGCCAACATTCCCCCAAGGTGAGCAAAGTGGGCTATATTATCACCCTCAAATTTGCTAAAGCCAGCAAACAATCCAATTAATGCCAAACCAATCATTACATATTTCGCTTTTACCGGAATTGCAAAATATAAGTAAAGCATGGCATTCGGAAATAAATAACCAAAAGCAAACATTAACCCAAAAACAGCCCCTGATGCCCCAATCGTAGGGTAATTTGGCAGCATCCCACCTAATTGATGGAACTCAACATACTGAACGAGTTGATGGCATACTGCAGCACCTAATCCGCAAAGAATATAATATTGTAAAAAACGTTTTGATCCCAGACTTCGCTCAAGTAAACTACCAAACATCCAAAGATTGAACATATTAAACAAAATATGAGAGAAGCCTTCGGCATGCATAAACATATGTGTCACGATTTGCCAAATTTGGAAGTGGGGAGACTCCACATAAAACATTCCTAAAACCAAAATCGGATTGAAAGGCATATAATCTCGCATGAGAACAAATGCCAAATAAAATAGTCCATTGATGATTAATAGATTTTTGACAACGGGTGGTATAATCTGCTGCGCAGAAGGTCGGATTTCCATTCGGAACAAAGGTAGTTCCTAAATCAACCATAGCCTTTGACGGACTAAAAAAGGTATAAAAAATTATGCTAAAAAAATTCACCCAAAACAATGTATCTTTACTTCATGAAGTATTTCGCGATTATTCTGCTAGCGGCCTTATGTTTTACAAGCTTCACCTCTTGTAATAAAGAAAAAGTGAGTAAGGTTCCTTTGCCCGATGGATACTATGAAGATGATTGGAATACCCCCTTATCGGCTGCTCAGGATTATGATAGAAATATTTTTGTACAATTTTATGCGGATTGGTGCACCCACTGCGCCACTTTCAAAAAAGATGTTCTGAACGATCCAGAGGTAGAATCTTACATGAAAGCTAATTTTGTGCCCGTTCTGCTAGACGATGAAAAAAGTGTTGGTAAAGATTTGCTAAACAAAATTGGTTTATCTGGCCACCCCTTATCTGTAATGTTTGATAAAGACGGAAATAAAATTGGTTCGCATTTGGGCAAGATGAACAAAGCTGAGTTTCTGGAATGGATCAAACCCTACGAATAGAGCTAAAAATTAGTTTGTAAGCTATAACAAAATTTTTTGGATATGGTAGTACACCAACTACTATATTTGCCGCGCTATATGAAATGGACTTTCGTTATATTATTGATAGTTATGTTGGGCTCCACTGCCTGCAATGAGCTTGAAAAAATTCAAAAATCAAGCAATACAGAATACAAGCTCCAAAAAGCCAATGAATATTACGACAAAACCCAGTACGGGAAGGCTATCATTCTTTACGAGGAGCTTCTGACGATTTTTAAAGGAACAAAGCGATTTGAAGATATTTACTACAAATATGCAATGAGCTATTACAAGCAGGGCAATTACCTGGCAGCGAGTTATCATTTTAAAAACTTCTCTGATTTATTTCCAAGTTCTAAACGTTCCGAGGAGACCCGTTTTTTACACAGCAAAAGTCTTTTTGAAGATACCAAAGGCTACACCTTGGATCAAGCGACTACCAAAACCACAATCGCAGAGCTTCAAAATTTCATCAATACACACCCCGAGTCTAATCGGGTGAGCAGCGCTAACAAAATGATAGACGAGGCACGTGGCAAACTCGAAGAAAAAGACAAATATGCTGCCGAGTTATACTTCAAAGTTTCACGATACCGTGCGGCGGCTATTTATTTTGAGCAAATCATGAACAAATACCCCGATTCGAAATACATTGACTATTATCAATATCGCGTTTTACAAGCACGATACAATTATGCAAGGCAAAGTATTGATTCAAAACGAAAGGAACGATACAAGCAAGTACTAGAAGATTACGCTTATTTTAAGAACATAAACCCAAATAATAAGTACCAAAAAGACATTGAATCGATAAAAAAGTTATCTTCGCAGGCCCTTACTAAAATTAAATAGTTATGATGCAACAAGGCAAAAAGCTTCTTATCAACACGACGAACCCTTCTATTGAGGCAAGAAATGTGGATACAATAAAAACTCCCACGGGCAATTTATATGAGTCTTTAGTAATCATAAGTAAACGGGCCAATCAAATCAATACTAAGATTAAGGACGAATTAATCAAAAAATTAGAGGAGTTTGGTAGCCACACTGATAATTTAGAAGAAATCTCCGAAAACAAAGAGCAAATCGAAATCTCACGTTTTTATGAAAGAATGGCAAATCCTGCTATCCAAGCCACTAACGAATTTATTGACGAAAAAATCTACTACAAGAAGCCTGACCTAGACATCTAATTCTATTCTGATTCTTGCTGGTTACAGCACTCTCCCCATATTAATGACGATTTCCTCAATGCCCCTTGCAGCCTATCTAGGTATTCAAGAAACAAATTTTAAAGACTATTTATTGGAGCTTCCTTTCAGCGGGAAGTTGCTCAATCATATAGATACGATTCATGCTTCGGCGATATACTGTTTTGCCGAGATTAGCAGCGGAATCTTCTTAATGAAACATTTTTCGGTTGAAGCAAAGACAACAATTCCTTTAGTAAGAAAGTCAACGGTGAAATATTCAGCTGTACCACAAAATGATACCCTTTACACAAAGGGAGTTTTAGTGAATCAGGAAGTAAGTTCGATAAAACAGCAAATCGAAAAAACAGGTAGGGTGCAAATTGAAATTTTGATTACGGTTTATGACGTAACCGAAAAAGTCATTTGCCGCTGTCAAGTTAATTGGTTTGTAACGAAGAAAGCAGAAACCCTAAAAGTTTCCCAAACTGCTGCACTCAGCTAGAAATAAAGTATTTTTACCCTGTGAAAGGGAAAAAAATCCTCATAGGAATTACGGGTAGCATAGCCGCTTATAAAATCCCATTATTAGTACGACTGCTCATCAAAGCAGGTGCCGAAATTAGAGTCGTTATGACGCCAAGCGCAGCAGAGTTCGTCTCGCCCCTGGTGCTCAGTACCTTATCCAAAAACAAAGTGAGCCTTTCTTTAAGCACAGACCATTCCTGGGAAAACCATGTAATGATGGGTCGCTGGGCGGATATCATGTTGATAGCACCTGCATCAGCCAATACTATGGCAAAAATGGCTCAGGGCCTTTGTGATAACCTTTTGCTCGCGGCATACTTATCAGCGACCTGTCCCGTTCACATTGCACCGGCCATGGATGAGGATATGTATCACCACCCAAGCTTTATTGCTAATTGTGAAAAACTAAGATCCTACGGAAATACAATCTTAGAATCAAACCATGGCGAACTCGCCAGTGGGTTAATCGGAATGGGAAGAATGGCGGAAGTTGAAGAGATATTTGAACATCTACAGAAACAGTTAAGCACTAAGGGTAGGCTAAAAGGCAAAAAAGCCTTGGTCACAGCGGGTCCTACTTACGAAAACTTAGACCCAGTGCGTTTTATTGGAAATTATTCTAGCGGAAAAATGGGACTGGCAGTTGCTGAAGCCTTGGCTGCCGAAGGTGCTGAAGTAACCCTAGTAATGGGACCAAGCGCTTTAAAAGCAAATCACACAACTATTGAACAAATTAACGTTCAGTCTGCTCAAGAAATGTTTGAAGCCTGTCAAAATCATTTCAGTAATATGGATATTGCTGTGATGAGTGCAGCCGTGGCCGATTACCGACCCAAAATCAAAGCCACAGAAAAGATTAAGAAAAAAAGCGATGAACTAAGTTTAGAACTTGAAAAAACGACAGACATCTTAAAAACCCTAGGAAATAACAAAAAACCAAATCAAATCGTAGTAGGTTTTGCTTTAGAAAGCAAAGATGAAGAGAAACATGCTCAGAAAAAACTAAAAGACAAAAACGCTGATTTAATCGTCCTCAATTCTATTAAAGATGAAGGAGCTGGTTTCATGAAGGACACCAATAAAGTTACCATTTTCAATAAAAACGGTACTAAAAAAAGCTATGATCTAAAAAGTAAAAAAGAGGTAGCGCGCGATATCGTTGCCCAGATTATCGAGTTGAAAAACGAAAAGGATGAAGCATAGAATTATTATATTTATACTGTTACTAGGAGCTAGCTTTTGTGAAGCCCAAGAAATTAAGTGTAAGGCAATCGTAAACGCAAATCAGATTCAAGGAGTTGATAAAAAAGTTTTTAAAACTTTAGAACAAGCCGTTGAAAAATTTGTAAACACTCGAAAATGGACCGATGACACCTACGAACCGAACGAAAAGATTGACATTGTATTTTCCCTCGTCCTTAGTAAGCAAATTGAGGGAGTAGAAGGCGGCTATTCTGGCAATATCTCTATTCAAGCCACGCGCCCAATTTATAATTCGAATTACGCTTCTTCAACTGTGAATTATATGGATAAAAATTTCACGATAAAGTACATTCAATTCCAACCCTTAGATTTCAATGATAATCGCGTTACCGGATCCGATGCACTTGCTTCCAATTTAACCGCCGTTTTGGCCTATTATACCTATCTAGTTATCGGATTGGATTACGATAGTTTTTCGCCCAAAGCAGGTACACCTTATTTTAATAAAGCCTTAAATGTAGTGAGCAACTCCCCTGAGAATCGCTACATTTCTGGCTGGAGCGCGAGAGATAGTAAACGTCGAAATCGTTACTGGTTAATTGATCAAATCTTGAATAATCGCTTTGCTAATTTTCGCACCGCCTGGTACACTTACCACCGCAAAGGGCTAGACATGATGATAAGTAAACCGAAACTAGCACGGAAGAACATCAATGATATTTTTCCAGTTATAAAAAAGATTAATCGTGAAAATCCAACTTCAGTATTGCTGCAATTCTTTTATACCGCAAAAAGTGAGGAAATCATAGACTTTATAAAAAATTCAAGTCGCCCGGAAAGAGAGATCATCATTCCGATTTGTGCGAGTATAGACGTTCGGAATGCTCAACGGTATTTTAAAATCATGAAGCAATGAGAATTTATGTGATGCCGCTTTGCTTCACCCTTTTTTTTGTTAGCTGTCAGAACCAACAGCCTCCACTTCCTGCTGAGCAAATGGTAAACATTCTAAGCGACATGCACATGGCAGAAACCTTCTCGAGAATTGTCTCTGTGAATACTGGCGTATATGATGTAAAAAATAAAGACACCTTGCAAAAGCTGTACTCGTCCATTTATCAGTTTTATAAAATGGATACTACTCAATTCTCAGCTGCATTGCTTTGGTATCAACAGCACCCGAAAGAATTTGACAAAGTGTATGTCAAGGTTTTAGAAGAACTCAGCATTCGTAAGGAAAGCTTTCAAGATAGCCTCGTTGAGTATTCCGATTCTACACTAGGAATAAATAACGATACTTTATAAGATTATCCTCCCTCAAAGCCCTATTTGTCCTCATTTTTTTGTAAATTCGCGTACGTTTGAACTAACACCTTCTAGCAGTAACTATGAATAATTTAAAACAAAAATTTGAGAAAAACGCAAGTGAATTAGGCGCGGAAATTAAGGCTATGCTTAAAGAGCATGGCGATAAAAAAATTCAAGAAACCAGCTTAAAACAAATTTATGGTGGAATGCGTGGTATGATTGGCTTGGTTTGCGAAACGTCATTGCTAGATGCCGAAGAGGGAATACACTTCAAAGGATATTCTATTCCTCAGTTAGTCGAGAAATTACCCAAAGCAGAAGGAGGTTCTCAACCTCTTCCGGAAGGGCTTTTTTATCTAATGCTAATTGGTGAACTGCCTGCGGATGCAGACGCAGAGCAAATTTCAGCAGCTTGGGGCAGACGTTCTCACGTGCCAAATCATGTGTTTGAAGCGATTAATAAATTGCCCTTGCATACGCACCCGATGACAATGCTTAGCATTGGTATCATGGCTATGCAAACCGAAAGTGTTTTTGCAAAAGCATACAAAGACGGAATATCAAAATCAGAATATTGGTCCTACACATTCGAAGATTGTTTGAACCTTACGGCAAGGCTTCCTCGAATTGCGGCTTATATCTATAGAAGAAAATATAAAAATGACGAGCATATTCATCCCGACGGGATGTTAGATTGGGCAGCAAACTTTGCTCACATGCTAGGATACGATGACCCAGAGTTTCATGAGTTAATGCGTTTGTATTTATGTATCCACGCCGATCATGAAGGTGGAAACATTAGTGCGCATACCTCTCATGTAGTAAGCTCAGCTTTGAGTGATCCTTATTTATCATTTGCTGCGGGCATGAATGGTTTGGCCGGTCCTTTGCATGGTTTAGCCAATCAAGAAGTAATCCGTTGGATTAAAGAAATGATTAGCGAATTGAATACTACCGAGCCTTCTAAAGAGCAAATTGCTAAATACGTTCAGGAAACCTTAGATGCTGGAAAAGTAATCCCTGGATATGGTCACGCTGTATTGCGTAAGACGGACCCGCGTTTCACGGCTCAAATGGAATTTGCTAAACAATATTGTGCTGATGACTCTACGATACAAACGGTATGGAACATTTATGATGTAGTGCCTGATATTTTAGGCAAGTTAGGAAAGGTAAAAAATCCTTGGCCTAATGTCGATTCTCACTCAGGAGCTTTATTGCAACACTATGGCTTGGTAGAAGAAGAGTTTTACACAGTACTTTTCGGTGTGTCACGTGCTTTAGGAATTTTGGCCGGTATGTGTTGGGATCGAGCATTGGGTATGCCATTAGAAAGACCAAAATCTGTTTCCACGCGCATGGTGAAGCAGTGGTTGAATGGAGATATTGATTCTTTGTAAGATTAAAATTTTGAAAGATAAAGAGCGGCTTTTTTTAGTCGCTCTTTTTTTGTACCTGTCATAATTGCAAATGGTGCAGACTGTTCTTGCAAATGAGATAAATAGATTTGAAATAATCGCTTTCTATCCTCTTCCATAGGATGTTCTCGAAGCACATCGTTTTCCCAAGGCACATCTAAAGCACAAAGCAAATAAGCCGCAGGTTTGAATACGGCTAATTCATTTAAAATAAAACGAGAACATTTTCCGAACTTCTCCTCGCTCCATATTTTTAAAACTAAGAGCGCCGTATCTATTATTACGAATTCAGAGCTTGTATTTTCAATAGCCGACAGCTGTAGTTTGGCTATTTCCACAAGGTCTGAATATTCGTAAACTCCCTTTCTATTTTCTAAATATTGTCTGGCATATTCCGGAACATAAGCTACTTCTAATTTGTTGGCTAAGGATTTTGCCAAAGTGGACTTCCCCGTGCTTTCCACACCCGTCACTACAATTATTTTTTGTTTCGCTTTGAAATCCATTTTACTAATCAGTTATTGCTAAATTTGAAGAGCAGTCATGCGAAGATACTACCTAGGCTTACTTTTTATATTAATTTGTACGGCGCTGCTTTTTACTTGTCAAGAAAAAAAAGAATCGTCACCTTTTAGGAATATTCAAAACCCTGATGCAGAGTACGTAGGTATGAACGAATGTAAAACCTGTCACCTACCCATTTATAAAACCTATCTGGAAACCGGTATGGGCCAATCGTGGGGGCTAGCAACCAAAGAAAAAAGTGCCGCTGATTTTAGCGATGCGCACCCTCCTATTTATGACAAAAAACTTGACTTGTATTACAAAGCATTTTGGCGAGGTGAGGACATGTACATCAAAGAATATCGTTTATCAGCAAATGATACTACGCACTATCGCGAAGAAAAAGTGAGCTATGTGGTAGGCAGCGGACAACATACCAATTCACACATTGTAGATTTCAATGGCTATTTACATCAAGCTCCTATCACGTTTTATACTCAAAAAGGACAATGGGATTTAGCACCGGGCTATGAAGGCGGCAACAACATTCGCTTCGATAGAAAAATTCAAACCGAGTGTATCACCTGTCACAATGGTTATCCAAAGCATATAGAAGGAAGCCTGAATAAATATGCCGAAGTAAAAACAGGCATCGATTGCGAACGATGCCATGGACCCGGAAGTATTCACGTAGCCGAAAAAAAACTAGGAAAGTTAGTCGATACTTCTAAGGGGGCGGATTACTCAATCGTAAATCCTAAACGACTAACTACTGAGGAGCAAAATAATCTTTGCCAACGCTGCCACTTACAAGGAATTGCGGTACTCAATGATGATAAAAACTTCTTTGATTTTTTGCCCTCGCAAAAACTTCAAAACGTCATGAGTGTGTTCATGCCTACATTTAGCGGCAGCCAAAAACACATGATTATGGCTAGCCATGTGGAGCGCATGAAAATGAGTGATTGTTTTGTGACCAGTGGTAAAATGAGTTGTGTCACCTGTCATAATCCGCACCTTAGTGTAAAAGCAACACCAAAAGAAACATTTAATGCGGCTTGTAAAAATTGTCATTCCCAACAAAGTCAATGCACAGAAAGCTTGGAAGTACGTCAAAGCAAGAAGGATGATTGCAGCGGCTGTCATATGGCTAAAAATAGTAGTATTGACATTCCGCACGTGGCGGTAACGGATCACTTTATCCGCCGAACGCCGACCATTGAAAATGAAGAAGCGATTCGAAATTTTATTGGGCTAAAATCCTACAACAATGAAGATCCAAATGCTCGAACAAAAGCCAGAGCCTTTCTAGAATTTTATGAACGTTACCAACCCAATCCTCTTTTACTGGACAGTGCCTTAGCTTACTTGGCTAAAGCTGATAGACGAAACCCGGACGGCGATATAATTCGATCGTACTTTTTAAAAGAAAATTATCAAAAAGTAATAGAACAAAGTGAAGGAGTACCGCCTAGCAAACTCACATCCGCTTGGACGGCCTATCGAATCGGAGAAAGTTTTTCTATGCTTCAAAACTTTGAACAAGCCGTGGCTTTTCACCGTCAAGCAATTGAGCTAATGCCGCTTGGGCTAGATTTTAGACTGAAATTGGCCAGTGCTTTGGTAGCCACTAAAAATTATGACGAAGCGAAAAAAATGCTACGGTTTATTTTAAAAGAAAATATAAAGTATGACGAAGCTCATAAAGTACTAGGTTTTTTAGCGCTGCAGGAAAATAATAATTCCTTATCAGCGAAATATACTAGGCGAGCTATCGCTTTAAATCCTAACGATGAACAGGCGTATATTAACTTAGCCGTCGCAAATTATAAACAACAGAACTTGGCCGAAGTGAAAAAAATTCTTTTGAAAGCGAGTACTATTTTTCCAAAAAATAAACAGATACGGGCTATGCTTCAGGATTTGTGATGAGGTCATAACATTGTCAAATAATTTGAAACCTTAACTATTTTCACATTTTATTAGTAAATTGGTTTTATGAAAAAGCTCCTATTTATTTTTATGCTGTGCAGCCCTCTAATTAGCAGTGCTCAAAACTGGAAAAGCGTCCGCATGAATGATACAACTTATTACACTATTCCCGCAGCAGACGATTATCTCCGTGTGATTTGGATTGACTCGGCTAAGTCCATCGGAGCAGATTCCATTTACTATTTTTATCCTAGTATTCGCTTAGGAAATACCACCACCAATTGCTTGGATACATTAGGGCCGACTTGGCTAGGAAAGAATTTTATTAAAAAATCGAATGGTGATGAACTCTTTTTTAATCGTTGGTTGGATACCATAGTTATGAAACCCAATACCTTGTTAAACAATTCTTGGTTGCTTCATACCGATACAGCCAACAATACCTATTGGGCAACGGTATCAGCCCTGGATACTATGACAATCGACAACCAATTGGATAGTATTAAAGAAGTTACGATTGAAGTTTATAATGGTTCTACCCCCTTGACTTCCCATATTCATAATAATAGGAAAATGATTCTCAGTAAAAATCATGGTATGATAGAATGCTTGGAGTGGTATGGGTTTCCGTTTATTAATAGTACAATACCCAGTTCAGTGAATGATAATCCTTTTTTGATGACTGCTGAAGTCCATGAACGCTTTCCTCAACATTTAGTCCCTCTTACTTTACAACCAGATTACAATTTAATTTATCAAGTAGGTAATGAATGGCAATTTAAAACCACAGGATCTGTGACATTAATTTCAACCACTTCCTATATTGGTACATACAGAATTGACGCCACAGAAAGTTTCGAAATCGTTTCAACTTCTTCGCTGGCTAATGGCAATATTGCGGTAACGTACAACTATTGTAATTATAGAAATATAAAAGGCGAGAAGGCGAACGGCTCTGGTAATCCACCAACGTATTACGACACAACAACTAAAAGTGTTTTCCTTCTTTCCGATACCGTAACCACTCTTTCAAATTTTCCTCAGTTCAAAAAAGAATATCAACCAGAAAGAAAAAATGTACCTTTTAATATCCCCTTCATAGGCACTCAGCTAAACGAATATTCCCTCAGTATCGATAGTGTTACTCCTTCTGGAATTCGCTTCTCAAAAAACAAGAGCGCGCTATGCTATAATTCCGTCAACTCATGCTACAATCTAAATAATGGCCAATGTTATTTTGGTAGTGAAACAAATAAATACTTCCACCCCTTTGGTCAATCATCTTACTATTTAAGTCGATACAATGGCAATGTGGGTATAACCGATATAGATACCACACGAAAATTAACCTATTACAAGTTTGGTAATTTCACCGATGGAAAGAAAGTAAATTGTCTTGCTCTATATACTCAAGATTTTGAAAAAGAGAAATTTAAGGTTTACCCTAACCCAGCTTCTAGCACTATTCATATGAAAGACCTCTTCGATACAAAAATTCAAAGCCTTACATTATTTTCGTTAGACGGCAAACAAGTATCAAAGGCTAAGAATAAAAACGAATTAGCCATTCAAGAAATTTCTAATGGACTCTATATTTTAATAGCCGAAACCAATAAAGGAACCATCAGAAAGAAAATAGTGATCCAACACTAATTATGCAAACTCGTGCTTATTTTTTCTGTACCACAGAAAAGCGAGTGTCAATAAAATAGCTAGAGGGGTAAAGGCCAAAAAAATAATCCCATTGTTTAATCCTTCTGCAGCCTCGTCGCCTAATCCAGCTGCCGTCTTCGTGCACATGGCACATTGCGCCCAAGCAGAAAACTGGATAAAAAAGGTGCAAAATAGAAGAAGGTATTTTTTCACAAGGACAAAAATAGGCCTTAAAGAGTTCACTTCCTTAGAAAGGAAATATGAATTGAAAAATAATTTCTTTTAACAGAATTAGCCAGTCTTCAAAATTAGATAGCGGTCCTTTTTTCTTAAATTTGTGAGTTACCGTTTAGCACTATGTCATTACCACATATTACCAAGTATATATACAAAACAGGAAGCGAAGAAGCCATTATTCGTGGCAAGAAAATCTTCTTAACTGAGGGCGTTCGACTGATTCATAATGATGATGTCGTACAGAAATTGACCTTCCGAGTTCGCAACGATATTTATAAAAACTACTTCAACGTTACCATTAGTCAATACACGGATGAGGAACGAATGGAGGTAGAATGTAAGTGCCCCTATAACATGGGTGACGTTTGTCGTCATGAAGCCGCAGCGCTATATTTTTTGAATGAGTTAATCATTACTAATTCGTTAGACAGCAAGGACAATTCTTTTGATCAAAAGAATACCGTAATCAAAATGCGGAATTTAGAATTGAAATTATTTCGCTTGTATACCTCCGACGAAAACTTTACGGAGGCGGGCAATATTGCCAAGTTAAACAAGGCAAAAATTTTTACGGCTGCTAATGAATATATAGAAGCGGACCTGCCTTACAAAGGCGAGACCTTTGAACTAAAGTTAAAACGCAATGACAACGGCACCATTAATACCTCGTGCACCTGCGAAGAAAAACACTACCCACTTTGTGTGCACAAGACGGCTTTGTTTTTGCAATTGCTAAACAACTATGGCACCAACTATTTCGACACCATTCGAAACTGGGACAAACAAAAAAATCTTTTACTCGGTTTATATGGTTACTCTTTAGAAGATGACCTCACGGATAAGTTTGAATTCTATTATAAAGAAGGCAAACCATTTTTAAAAGTGTTGGACAAAACGATTAAAAAAGTAAATCAAACAGAACGTGTTGTTCCCGACCATCTAAAAAAGCCAGAAGAAAAAATTGCTTCTCCTTCTGATTATACAAAATCGGTGGGAGTAGTCATTGATTTGAACGTAGATCATTTTCCTAACTTTAAACTTGAAGCCATAGAAGGCAAAAAAGTAATTGCTGACAATACCTTCACTTCAAAAGTGAGCGTATTGGACACTAGCAAGTATATTAATTTAAACCCGTACGCACCCGATGACCGAGCGGTTGTAAACGCTACCAAAAAACTACAGGCGGCAGAAATCAATAAATTTATCAGCAAAAATTCTCCCTTCGGTGATTTATGGGAAAGCCTCACTACTGATGAAGATTGGACCGAGGAGAATAAAAAATTATTTTATGAATACGCTTTACCACGATTGCATAAATTATTTGGATTGATTGGTGACCAGGTCCCCCTATTTATTTTACCCAAAGGAAAAGCCTTGAAGATTGCGAACCTATCTAAAATAAATATCTCTTTTGCCGATATTGAAATGAAATATATTTTGAAAGGCAAAGTGCCAAAAACAAAATTGTCTATTCATTACGGAATCGGGCGAAATCATTTTAAACAGGAAGAAAATCTATACCCTGGTTTTTCATTCTTCCTGACCGAAGATTTAATCTTCTTACCAAAGAAAGGTTTGGATGCTAATTGTAGCGATCGTTTGTATAATAATTTTCCTGCCAAAAAAAGCGAATGGGATCCTTATATGGAAAATGTAGTATTACCGTACAGTCGAACCAAAAATATTGAACTAGATAAAAGCCTGGTAAAAACCGCCGCTGTCGTAGCGCCCAAACAAGGCTTGTTGCTCAATGAGCGCGGGAATATGTTTATTCTGAAGCCGATTTTTTTATATGGTCAAAGTGAGCTTGATTTCAGCGATGAAAAACAGTTTCCGAGTATTGAAGGCGGACAAATTGTTATGATTCAGCGAGATAAAGATGCAGAGAAAGGGTTCATGGATCAGATAGAGGCACTCCACCAAAAAATGAAGAAAAACTCTCATGGGAATGCTTTTGTCTTAGAATCGAAATATGCACTTAGTGAAAATTGGATGTATATGTTTTTCCAAAAAATGAAGCAAAGTAAAATTCAGTTATTTGGTTATGACAATTTAAAGCAATTTAAGTTTAAGAAAATTAAGCCCAAAACTCATTTGAGTGTCACCTCCAATATTGATTGGTTTGACACTGAAGTAGAATTAGATTTTGCGGGTGAACAAGCGGATCTAAAGGAAATTCAAAAGTCAATCCGAACTAAACAGAATTTTGTAAAACTAAAAGACGGTACTTTAGGCTTGCTTCCCGAAGAATGGTTGAAAAAATATTCTCTTCTGTTTAAGATGGCAGATATCAAGGAGAACAAGCTAAAAGTGAGCAAAGTAAATTTTCATATTATTGATGAACTCTATGACAATATCGATCAGGAGGACGTGAAGTTAGAATTGGATGAAAAGAAAAAAATGTTGCTTCGTGTAGATGTTCCCAAAGAAGGAGAAATTATTGTTCCTGAAGATGTGAAGGCTGACCTTCGACCCTATCAAAAATCAGGGTTCCGTTGGCTTAATTATTTGCAGGAAGTGAACTGGGGCGGCCTGCTAGCTGATGATATGGGACTCGGTAAAACGATTCAATCTTTAACTATTTTACAAGATTATAAAAATGAAAATGAAGTTTTAAAAGCGATTATTGTTTGTCCTACCACACTATTGTACAACTGGAAAGAGGAGATAGAAAAATTCACGCCTACCCTCACGTATTATATCCATCACGGCTCAAGCAGAACGGCTAAGTTTGAAGTAATTGATTCTCATGACATTATTATTACCACTTATGGAACGTTGAGAAGTGACATTGCGTTTTTAAATAAAAATGAGTTTGATTATATCATTTTGGATGAGAGCCAAGCTATTAAAAACCCTACCTCAAAAACAGCCAAAGCGGCCATGATTTTGCAAGGGAAAAATAGAATTGCATTAAGCGGTACGCCCATGCAGAATAACACTTTTGATATTTATAGTCAGATGCATTTCTTGAATCCTGGTATGCTAGGAAGTAAAGAGTTTTTTAAAGAACAATTTGCAGTGCCAATTGATAAGTATCAAGAAGTCGAAGCTAAATCTCATCTTAAAAAATTAATCTTCCCATTTTTACTTCGTCGTACGAAAGAACAAGTAGCCAAAGACCTTCCCAAGAAAACAGAAATTACGCTTACTTGCGAAATGGGCAAAGAGCAGAAAAAAATATACGAACAATACAGAAACTTGTATCGTTCCAAAATTTTAGGTGAATTGGATACCAAAGGATTAAATAAATCTCAATTCTCAATTTTGCAAGGTCTTATGAGATTGCGTCAAATCTGCGATAGTCCTTCTATCATTAAAGGAGCCGAGACTACCGAAGCGCACAGCATAAAACTGGATGAATTGAGTTCTCAGCTACACTCAGTTGTTGGAGAACATAAAGTACTCATTTTTTCTCAATTTTTAGGAATGCTATCTTTAATCAGAGAAAAACTGACTGCCGAAGGAATTAAGTTTGAATATTTTGACGGAAGTTCTACCACTACGCAACGACAAGCTGCTATTAAAAATTTCCAAGAAGATGAATCGACTCGAGTATTTTTAATCTCATTAAAAGCCGGTGGTATGGGTCTGAATTTAACCGCCGCAGACTATGTTTATCTTATGGACCCATGGTGGAATCCGGCGGTGGAGCAACAAGCCATTGATAGAACGCACCGTATCGGTCAAACACAAAACATTTTTGCGTACCGATTTATTTGCAAGGACACGGTAGAGGAAAAAATCATGAAATTAAAAGCTAAGAAAAACTCTTTGGTAAAAGATATTATTAGTGATGATTCCAAATTCGTGAAAAATCTCAGCAAGGAAGATATTGAGTATTTGTTTACGTAGTAAAGGTCTTACCAAAACCCGTCGGGTTTTAAACGGCCTGTTTCATTGAAATAAATTAAAAACTTTTAAAACGCTAATTACATCGCAGAAACCCAACGGGTTTAAAAGAACAGCAGGATGAAAAATATTTTAATCACAGGGGCCACAGGATTAATAGGAAGCAAATTAATTCCTGCATTGCAAGCGAAAGGATACAGCATTTCTATTCTTAGTAGAAGCAAGCAAGAAATTACTAATGTAAGTTGTCATGAATGGGAGATTGCAAAAGGCATTTTACCGCAAGAAGCCATTGATACGGCAGACGTAATCATCCACCTTGCCGGTGCCAATGTGGGCAGCGAAAAATGGACTACTGCGAGGAAAGAAGCCATTATTAAAAGCAGAGTAGATTCGGCTAAATTACTTTTGGAAGG
>CAZTCQ010000019.1:21759-28370 GCA_964612525.1 uncultured Chitinophagaceae bacterium
GGAAAGAAGCCATTATTAAAAGCAGAGTAGATTCGGCTAAATTACTTTTGGAAGGAATTAAAAAATCTAGCTCTCAGCCAGAAACATTTATTACAGCTTCTGCTGTAGGATACTATGGAATGCTGACTAGCGAAAAAATATTTACAGAAAGTGACCCTGCTGCTGATGATTTTTTTGGCAAAGTAGGAGTAGCTTGGGAGGCCGTTCTTGAGAAGACAAAAGCCCTGAATATAAGATCTGTAGCTCTGCGCGTAGGCGTTGTCTTAGCAAAAGAGGATGGCGCTTTACCTAAAATGGCAATGCCTTTGAAATTTGGCTTTGGTACACCTATAGGGTCCGGCAAGCAATACATTCCTTGGATTCATATTGACGATATTGTTTCGATTTTTGTAAAGGCGGTTGAAGATAAAAACATCAAAGGCGCCTATAATGCTGCTGCGCCCGAACATGCCACAAATAAAGAATTTACAAAAACACTTTGTAGCGTAAAAAAACGTTTGTTCATTCCGATAGGCGCTCCAGCTTTTCTCTTAAAATTAATTTTGGGAGAGATGGCCGGAATCGTTTTAGAAGGAAGTCGTGTGAGTTCTGATAAAATTAGTCAAGCGGGCTATGCATATCAATATCCAAAACTAGAAGCCGCCTTAGAAGATTTAGTAGGCTAAAAGTGCTTGCACTTTTTCATCCAAATACTTTTTAGCTAGAAAATTATCTTCTAATTCCTTCGCAAAGGGAATTGGCGTATCCATGCTAGCACAACGCATTACGGGTGCATCCAAAAATTGAAAACAATTCTCCATAATCCAAGCAGAGATTTCACCACCCAATCCGCCGAATAAATTATCCTCGTGCAAGATCAATACTTTATTTGTTTCTTGAACCACCTCTCGAATAGCGTCATAATCTAATGGTGACAGCGTACGTAAATCTAAAATCGTAAAAGAAAGCTCAGGATGTTGCTTTGCATATTCTTTAGCCCAATGCACTCCGGCACCATACGTTATAATAGAAAAGTCTTCGCCACTTTGAATTTTATTCGCCTTTCCTATTTCAATTAAATAGTCATCCGTTGGTACTTGACCATCTATACTTCGGTACAATGCTTTGTGCTCAAAAAATAATACTGGGTTAGGATCATCAATTGAGGCTATCAATAAACCCTTGGCATCTTCGGGCGTGCTTGGATAAACTACTTTGAGTCCTGCGGTATGCGTAAACCAAGTTTCTGTACTTTGTGAATGATAGGGTCCTGCCGCTACTCCAGCGCCAGTAGGCATGCGCACCACCACATCAACATTCTGTCCCCAACGGTAATGTAGCTTGGCAAAATTATTTATAATCTGTGTCATGCCACAACTCACAAAATCCGAGAATTGCATTTCTACCATAGTTTTAAACCCTTCTAAGGATAAACCAACGGCTGCTCCTAAAATAGCACTTTCACAGAGTGGTGTGTTACGAACACGCGCCTTACCAAATTCTTCTACAAAACCTTCTGTCGCCTTAAACACACCACCATACTCCGCAATATCCTGACCCATCAGTACCAAGTTGTCATGCTTTTTCATTCCACTATGCAAAGCATCTTTAATGGCATGAATCATTTTCATTTCTTCTGTTGGCAATCCCTTTATGGAAGTTGATACACTTGTATGCTCAGCAAAAACTTCTTTAATTTCTAGAGCCCTGTCTACATCAAGCGGTGCACCATCTAATCCTTTTACTACATCCTTATTAATAGACGCTATAAATTCATTGTGCAGCGATTCTATTTTTTCTTCAGTTAGAACGCCTTGTTCTTTTAGAAAATTTTCAAAGTTTTTAATCGGATCTTTTTTCTCCCAATAGTCAAATAAGTCTTGCGGTACATATTTTGTGCCACTTGCCTCCTCATGCCCGCGCATGCGAAATGTTTTACATTCTATCAGTATGGGCTTTTGTTCTTCGATACAATATTTTTTAGCCGCACCAATTTCATCCATTACTTCTAAGATATTATTCCCATCAATAATTTTACTTTCCATGCCGTAGCCTATACCTCGATCCGCTAAGTTTTCACATACATATTGTTCATTGGACGGTGTACTTAATCCGTAACCATTATTTTCTATTACAAAAATTACGGGTAGCCCCCAAACGGCTGCTACGTTCAGCGCTTCATGAAATTCTCCTTGACTGGTTCCCCCTTCACCCGTAAAAGCGAGCGCTACTTTCTTTTCTCCATTTAATTTTTTGGCCAGAGCTGCTCCTCCAGCCACTGAAAGTTGCGGACCCAAATGTGAAATCATTCCACAGATGTGATGCGTAGCACTACCAAAATGAAAGCTACGATCTCGTCCATTAGTGAAACCTTCCTTCTTTCCTTGCCATTGCAAAAACAACTTTTCAAACGACACATCTCGCGTTGTAAAAACTCCAAGGTTGCGATGCATGGTCATCATCCATTCATCCCTATCTAATGCCAGAGTAGTTCCAACCGCAATGGCTTCTTGACCAATCCCGCTAAACCATTTGCTCACCCTTCCTTGACGAAGCAGTTTCAGCATCTTCTCCTCTATATATCTTGGATATACTAGCCGATTATAAATCTCAAACAATTCTTCGTCGGAACGGTTTCCTCTTTGGAATTTCATGTGAATGTAAATGTAGTCCAAGGGATTAGGACTTAGGCAATAGGAATTAGGGTTTTTTCTTTTGACAAAAAACTCAGATTCAATTATCTATATTAAAATTGCTTCTGCCCTATTCTCTAATGGCTATTGGCTAAGGCCTCAAAAAAACTAAACTCCAAACTGCTGCAGGTGATGATCTAAATGCTTGTAAAACATAGTGTTCCATTCGTTAGCTGAAAGATTGCCAAGCGCATGAGATTCTTTACCATCAAAAGCGGCTTCACCTTCTTTTTGTACGTTCCAAATATGGCTTTGAAGAGCTTGTTTTTGCTCTTGAAAATCCTGTTCCGCCGGTACAATAAAATCCGGTGCCGTGCGACCATTTTTGGCATAAGGCTTTGTGCCCACAACCGTATTTTTAGCAAATAACTTAATCATGAGTTTGGCCAATCCACCCGGTTTCCGAAATTTTGTGGGTTCATAAACCATTTCATAGGGCACATTGCAATGTTTCAACATTTGAGCTACATTCATCTTACCCCATTGAGCTTGAGATTCAGAACTCAGATTATTAATTCGGTCAACAAGCCCCTGACTACCTTCTTTTTGAAATATGTTTGGAAAATCCATTACACAATAATAATGAACTCACTGTGGAATTATAATTTTTTATTCAAAATTGTTTACCACCACTTTAACGCTCTGCATGGAGTTCTTCTTTATTTTTAAACAATGAAATATTTCTTATGGCTCTTATTCACTCTAAGCTCAACTTATTCTTTTGCTCAAAAAAATATTAGTGAGCACGATGCGGTAAAAAAAGTAGCAACCACTTTTATTCATCATGTCTTAAAGGAAGAATATGACAAAGCAAAAAAATTGAGTACGAGTGGTACACAATCCATGTTAGATCAAATGAAAATGTACTCGGCTATGATACCAGACTCTATGGTTTCTGAAATCAACAAACAACGCAAGAAAATGAGAGAAGCAACAATAACTTTCAATAAATTTACGTTTGGGGAGAATAATAAAAATAGTTGCACTGCCTATTTCGTAAGCTCAGAGAGACCCAAATCAGAAGAAGCGATTTTTCTGATAAAAAAGGATCAAGCTTGGCTCGTAGCTTTAGAAGGACTAATGCCTAATCAATCCAAAACGCAAGAAGTGACTCCACCACCGCCACCACCTCGGGAGCCTATAGCGCCTAAAAATTCCGAAAGAGAACACTAAAAAACGCCCTCCTAGGGAGAGCGTAATTTTTTTTAGAAATTTTAAAATCGATTACTTCTTAGTAAACTGATAGAAAACGGATTGATTGTTATACTGAGCTTGTAACACATAATTACTAGCTGGTAAATTATTCATATCAATTGTATTGGTCTGTCCTGTCACTTTTTGTTGTGATACCACTCTACCACTCATATCCATAATTCGAATTACGGCATCGCCTTGGATAGGGTTCGCAAAATCTAAATGAGCTTCAGAGTTTACTAGCGTTGGATAAAAAGATAATTCATCATTTAGTTTTACTTTATTATCTACACCCACTGCAAACCCAGGCGCAAAACGAATTACAGTGCCATTAGCAGGCCACACGGAAATTCCCCAATCGTTAGAAGGATAATTGGATGAATTAAAGGAATCTATTGAAACAGGATTTAAAGAGGTCAAATAGTTCCAGGCATCAAATTCATCTAAAGCCATATCGTAACTATCAGTGATACCAAATGGTACTTTCGTAGCCTCAATTCTATGCTCAAAGTTAGCGATTTGACTGTTGCCAAATCTCAACTCGAAAGCATTATCAGCCTCATAAAACCAAGCTTGCATATTAATAAAATCATTGGTAGTATTTGAATCGCTAAACTCAGAATAGAACCCAGCATTATTCCATTCAATTTTAGCTATTTGGTTACCAGAAGTACCATCTGTTTTGTGAGAGATTGTTGAAGCAGGATTACCCATCACGGAAGCTCTGTCTACAATATCAACTATTGCATTGTAAATATTTACAATACCAGACAAACCAGTAGTCAACTCTAGACCTAAAGAAAGGTTACTACCATCGATATACATATTGCTAGTACTATTGCCACCAATGGAATGCGTAAATCCTAAGGGTATTACAGCATCTGGATCATCCCATCCTGGTGCTAAAGGCAAAACAGTAGGGTTAGACAAATCAGTATAGGCTTCATTAGATACTGTCACTACCCAACCAGTCGGCAAAGCAGTACTTGCTAGGGTTAAAAGAATTAAGGGAATAAATAGGAGTTTTTTCATGATATAAATTTTAAGTAAAAATAATTAAAAAAAGTCAGAAAATAAAAAATGCTCTCACAGGCAATGTGAGAGCATTTATCTATAAAAATGATTTTCCAATGTTTACATCATTCCTGGCATACCTCCCATTTCTGGACCATGGCTATGCGGTGCTTCTGGCTCAGGCTTGTCAGCAATTACACACTCAGTAGTGAGTAACATACCCGCAATCGAAGCAGCATTTTCTAGTGCTACACGACTCACTTTCGTTGGATCTAAAACTCCTGCTTTTTGTAAGTCTTGATACTTTTCACTTCTTGCGTTAAAGCCATTCCAACCTTTTGCATCTCGAACTTTTTGAACAATAATACTACCTTCTAATCCAGCATTTGCTACAATCTGACGCAATGGCTCTTCTAAAGATCGACGTACAATAGCTACACCCGTAGTTTCATCTCCATTTTCACCTTCTACTTTATCTAGTGATTTAATAGCTCGGATAAAAGCAGTTCCGCCTCCTGGTACGATTCCTTCTTCTACGGCAGCTCTCGTTGCATGCAAAGCGTCATCCACTCTGTCTTTCTTTTCTTTCATTTCAACTTCGGTAGCAGCACCTACATAAAGAACAGCTACTCCTCCGCTCAACTTCGCTAAACGCTCTTGTAGTTTTTCTTTATCATAGTCACTTGTAGAAGTGCCAATCTGTGTTTCGATTTGCTTGATGCGCGCTTTGATAGCAGTCCCTTTTCCTTTACCGCCAACGATAGTAGTGTTGTCCTTGTCAATCGTCATGCTTTCACAAGTGCCTAAAGCGTCCATATCAGCTGCTTCCAGATTGTGACCTGTTTCTTCACTAATAACTGTTCCGCCAGTAAGTATAGCGATATCGTTCAACATTTCTTTACGACGATCTCCAAACCCTGGTGCTTTCACAGCAGCGATTTTAATCGTTCCGCGCAATTTGTTTACAACCAAAGTAGCTAATGCTTCACCTTCTAAATCTTCAGCAATAATTACCAATGCCTTTCCGGTCTGAGCTACTTTTTCTAAAATGTGAAGAATTTCTTTCATAGTAGAAATCTTTTTATCACAAATCAAAATGTAAGGATTCTCCAACTCAGTGTTCATTTTCTCACTATTCGTTACGAAGTAAGGAGATAAATAACCTCTATCAAATTGCATTCCTTCTACTACGTCTACAGTAGTATCCGTTCCTTTTGCTTCTTCCACCGTAATTACGCCAGAAGTACCTACTTTTTGCATGGCTTGTGCAATCAAGGTTCCTATTTCCGCATCATTGTTTGCAGAAATCGTTCCTACTTGCTTTATTTTTTCATTGTCGCTTCCTACTTTTTGACTTTGCTTTGCTAAGCTAGCCACAACCGTTTCCACTGCTTTGTCAATTCCACGTTTCAAATCCATTGGATTTGCTCCCGCTGCTACATTTCTCAATCCTTCTTTGATAATGGATTGAGCCAGCACGGTAGCCGTAGTCGTTCCGTCACCCGCAACATCAGCTGTTTTAGAAGCTACCTCTTTCGCCATTTGCGCACCCATGTTTTCAAAAGAATCTTCTAATTCAATTTCTTTGGCTACTGTCACACCATCTTTAGTGATTTGAGGTGCACCGAATTTCTTTTCGATTACTACGTTACGACCTTTAGGCCCTAAGGTCACTTTTACAGCGTCTGCTAGTTTATCTACACCCGCTTTCATTTTGTTACGAGCGTCTAG
>CAZTCQ010000019.1:28470-33011 GCA_964612525.1 uncultured Chitinophagaceae bacterium
GCCAATATATCGCTCTCGCGCATGATTAAATAGTCGGTTCCGTCTACGTTCAGCTCAGTTCCTGCATATTTACCATACAAAACTGTATTTCCTGTTTTTACCGTCATTGGCTCTTCTGGTTTTCCGTTACCCACAGCAATTACTTTCCCCCGTTGTGGTTTCTCTGTTGCCGTGTCAGGAATAATAATTCCTCCCGCTGATGTAGTTTCAGCTTCAGCCGCTTGTACTAAAACTCTGTCGTGTAGCGGAGTTATGTTTACTTTTTTTGCCATAATCGTTCTTCGTTTTTTATAAAATAGTTTAATGAAATTCTATACCCCTTCCTTCATCACAGAATATGCCAATAAAAATGCTATCCGTCAATATTGCAGTAAAGGTTTAGAATCGCACAAAAGTAGGACAATATTGCACGGCCTCCCTTTAAAATCCTTATAAAATGGCAGTTCAGAATCATTACTTTGGTCGGCCTGCATGAAAAGGGTAATAATTTAGAAATGTTAAAAAAAGCTGAGAAACGAACTATTGACATTCTAACCGCCTAAAACAGTTATATTTGCATTAAATCATAAAGAACTTAAAAATGAAAAAAATTATTCTATTAGCTCTTACAGTATTACTTTCAGCAGGTGTTGTAGTGGCAGACAAAAAATGTTGTAAAAACAAAGCAAAATGTACAAAAACTGCTTGTGCGAAAAAATCATGTAGCAAAACAGCTTCTAAGAAAGCTTGTTGCAGCAAAACGGCAGCAAAAACTTGTAACAAAACAGCTTCCGCCTCTAAGAAAGCATGTTGCAGTAAAACAGCCGCTAAAACTTGTAACAAATCAACAGCAAAAAAAGCATGTTGCAAGAAAAAAGGAATGTCGACAGTAAGTAATACTAAGACAGGTGCTAAAGTTTCTAAGAAAGTTGAGACTGTAAACTCTCACGCTGGTCACAATCACTAATAAGTTTAAAATAAATATACTAAAACCGTTACGCATTAGCGTAGCGGTTTTTTTATGGCTTATACTTTGCCGCACGCAAGAACTGCTGTGCGGGTAACTTGCTCTTCATTAAAGAAGACATGCTTTCTTGAGGATGTTGTTTCATATAATTTCTTACTACTTGCCACCCAAGCCATGAACCCATATTACCCGGAGATTCTGGCGGCATCCCTGCCGTGTTGGGTCCATCATTAATGAAGGGCATTATATCCTGCCAAGTAGTAGAATACATCAATTCTTTTTTGGCAAAAAAGTAATAAACCCCTTCTTCATTTTGCTTGCACCACTCAGCTTGCTTGGGCGTGTAACCAACAATGAGTGCCTCAGATTTGTCTCGACAAACCTGCTCCACAAAATATAATTCTTTGCCTTTGTACAACATCATTTCTAGGAGCGACTTTCCTTCATACTCAAACGGAAATTTAGCCTCAAAAATAGCTTTGGCCACCTCCACCGCAATGCGCCCAGGCACTCTATTCTTGATTTCATAAGCAGGGATTTGCACTGAGGCATAAAAAGGAAATTGCTCCCCCAGATACATGTCTAAGCCAACGCCAATTGCACTGTCAATTGTAATAGCACTCCATAGGTTCAGGCCTGAAATAAAGTAGAAAACCTCTTCTTGCCGTTCTTCAGGAAAAAAATAGGATATATTCTTAAATGTAGTTTCCAGCTCCTGGTCTAATTGTTTCGTATCCGGAAAATGTTTCTGAACAGTGTCATACAAATTTCTATAATCGGGCAAGGTCAGAAACTGACGAATCGCCGTATCAAAACGAGGCGTGCCCGCCTTTCCAAAACCAGCTAAGGTACTCGTATACAAATTTGTAAAATTCGGGTGCTTTTTCCCAAGTTGGTCTAAGCTTGCATAGAGGTCAGTGGTGTCCAACTGAAAAAATAATTGGTCATAACGAATGGGTTCTACTTGTAGTTTGATATGACTGGTATCCAGGCTCTCTTTAGTTTTCGTATCATCGCACGACATTAAAAAGGCAAAGCCTAAATAACAAATAATTAAAGCAATAGGGACACTTGTTCGGTAGGGAGTTGAGTATTTTTGCACAGTCCTTAAAATTAGAAACAAAGAAACAATAAAGGACGTCTATAAAATTTAAAATTATGAAAAAATTAATCTTATTAACCGTTGTAAGCTGTGTAATGGCCTCTACATCATTTGCCCAAGACACGAAAGTAGAAGACGTAATCAAGCGTTACCGCTTCGGCCTTTTTGTAGGCCCTACATTTAATTCACTTAAAAACACAGTGGACAAAGTGGAAGACAAGCAAGGTAATTATGACCTCACAAAAGGATCAGGTCGCACAAGCCTGAGCGTTGGTATAACTGCTGAATTAGCCTTAAACGAAAAATATCACCTTTATTCTGGAGTAGGTCTAGATTGGAACGGTGGACAAATTACTGCTGTTCATGATCCAGCATCAACTTTAGATCCTGACTATGCTAGCTCGGCGGTTATTGATTACAAAGCTCAGTTTTTATCGGCTCCTCTAGGTTTAAAAATGTACGCTGCTGAATTTGGTGACGTGAAAATTTTTGCCAAAACAGGTATCGACATTGCTTTATTATTAAGCCAAAAAGGAGATTATACCTTAACAGGAGCTGCGGTTACAGACTCAGCAGGTACCAATCAAAAAATTAATGATGTAGGTAGAGTTGTTCCGGTCAACGTTGGTTGGCACATAGGTGCAGGTGCTGAATATTCTCTTTCAAACGGAAGCGCTGTTTATGGTGCGATTCTTTACAGAAATGGATTTACAGATTATACAACGCCAAGTTTAAACGAAAAAGGACATCGCTTTTCTGACGGAAATATTCGTTCGAACACAATTGCCGTTCGTATTGGATACTTCTTTTAATTAAAAATAGTAAACTGATTTCAAAGACCACTGCGCAAAAAGCGTGGTGGTTTTTTTATGTTTTATCTTTACCCTAAATGAAAATTTTCCTCGCCCAACAGAACTATATCATAGGTGATTTTGAACACAATCTTTCCAAAATAAAGGATGCCATTGAAAAAGCAATTGCTCAAAATGGAGAGCTGATTGTTTTTTCGGAATTAAGTATTTGTGGATATCCTCCAAGAGATTTTTTAGAGTTTAATGACTTTATTGCACGCTGTGAAAAAGCAATTGAAAATCTATTACCCTTATCAAAAAAAATTGGAATCATAATTGGAGCGCCAGAACGCAACCCAAAACCGGAGGGTAAAGATTTATTCAATGCCGGCTTTTTATTATCCGATGGTAAAATCCAAGGTCGTGCGCACAAAACACTCTTACCAACCTACGACATCTTTGATGAGTACCGATATTTTGAACCGGCCTTTGAGTGGAACTGTATCAATTTTAAAGGAAAAAAATTAGCTATGACTGTCTGCGAAGACATTTGGAATTTGCATACCGGGAATGAAAACATGATTTATAATCCATTGTATCGAGTCACCCCAATGGATGAGTTAGCCAAACAAAACCCTGACGTTATGATTAATCTTAGCGCTTCACCTTTTGATTATACGCATGCAGAGGATAGACTCGCGATGGTGAAAGCCAATGTAAAAAAATATAAGCTCCCCATGATTTATTGTTGTGGCGTGGGTTCACAAACCGAAGTTGTTTTTGATGGTGGTAGTCTAGTATTTGACAAAGAAGCAAACTTGATTAAAGAAGGAAACTATTTTGAAGAAGAGTTAATAGAAGTTAACCTTACATCTGATGGCCATTTTGAAGAAGAGGTTCAGCAATCAGCCATGGATGTTCCGAGTGAAGAACTCACACCGCCGCACTACGATCCCAACTTGAATATTGATCGTATTTATGATGCTTTAGTAATGGGCATCAAGGACTATTTTGATAAGCTTGGATTTAAAAAAGCTACACTGGGCGCTAGTGGTGGCGTTGACAGCGCACTAACGCAAGCATTAGCGGTGGCAGCACTTGGAAAAGAAAATGTACATGCTATACTCATGCCGTCACAATTTAGTAGCGACCATAGCGTAAACGATGCCGAACAACTCTCTATTAATCTGGGAAACAAATATGATACCATTCCTATCAAACCATTGTACGATGCCTTTATGAAACAGTTGGCGCCTCACTTTAACGACCTACCATTTAATGTGGCCGAAGAAAATATTCAAGCGCGCAGCCGAGGAAATTTACTTATGGCTATGGCGAATAAATTTGGATATATATTACTGAACACATCAAACAAAAGTGAACTAGCAGTAGGTTATGGAACATTGTACGGCGATATGGCAGGCGGCATTTCTGTAATTGGTGACGTATATAAAATGCAAGCCTACCGTTTGTGTGAATACATAAATAAAAAAGCGGGCAAAGAAATTATACCACAAAACATAATTGACAAAGCACCTTCGGCCGAGCTGAGACCCGATCAAAAAGATAGTGACTCATTGCCTGAGTATATGGACCTGGATACAATTTTGTATCAATACATAGAATTACGCCAGGGACCCAAAGAAATTATTGCCCTAGGTTATGACGAAGCACTGGTCAATAGAATCCTTAAAATGGTAAA
>CAZTCQ010000020.1:0-14070 GCA_964612525.1 uncultured Chitinophagaceae bacterium
ACCTTTCCTAATCTGGCTTTCATCTCCTACGGTGTAGGCATTCTTCTATTGTTAGTAGTTTTAGTTGCCGGTAGAAATGTAAATGGGTCTCGGTCGTTTTTAGTTTTGGGGCCTATTCAAATTCAGCCAGCAGAAATGGTTAAGTTTTTTACTGCCCTGGCATTGGCCAAGTTTTTATCAGCCGTAGAAACAAATTATTTAGATAAAAAAAATAGACTGATCACAATGGCGATTGCCTTGTTGCCAGCGGTCATTATTTTACTTCAAAAAGAAACCGGTGTAGCGCTTGTGTACTTTTCCTTTTTTATCGCTATGTATCGAGAGGGTTTGCCAAATTGGATTTTGTTGCTTGGCTTTGGATTAATTTTTCTGACAGTAGCCACTCTCATGTTATCGCCCACTACTTTTACGATTTTAATCGCAATTATTGCGCTACTAGCTATCTATTCAAATCGTAAAAAAATCAAAAAAAGAAAAAGTTACCTAATTAATATTGCAGGTATTGCAGCTGTAGCCATACTGTTTTCACAATTGTTGGTTCCACTTACGTTTACGAAAATATTAAAGCCTTATCAAGTAGAACGGATCTATACTATGATAGGGCAGGAGGTTCCAGAGGTGTATGCGCAGGGTAAGGATGTAACCAGAGAAACGGCAGCTGAGTATAACGTAAGACAATCCAAAATTGCGATTGCCTCTGGTGGCTTTATCGGAAAAGGATTTTTGAACGGGGAGCAAACCAAAAACGACTGGGTGCCCGAGCAGCGTACTGATTTTATTTTTTGCAGTGTGGCAGAGCAATTTGGCTTTATCGGTTCGATGGTATTAGTGATTTTGTATATGTGCCTAATACTTCGTATTTCTTACATTGCCGAACGGCAACGATCTAAGTTTAGCCGAGTCTTTGCTTATGGATTGGCTGGTATTTTGTTTTTTCATGTTTTGATTAATTTGGGAATGACCATCGGCATTGCACCCGTAATAGGAATTCCGCTGCCGCTTGTCAGTTATGGTGGAACTAGTTTACTCACCTTTACGATAATGATTTTTGTTCTCGTACGTTTGGATGCGGATAGAAGTATGATTTTACGTTAAAAAAATAGAATAATGATAGATGCTAAAATTGTTCCTTTAAATGAAGGCTATTACACCATAGGCTTTGACAAGATATTTTTTCCTTTTGATAAAGAAAAAGATGTTCTAGAAGAGAGAAGTCGAGGGTCACTTTTGGTGGAAATTCAACCTTTTCTGATCATAACCGAGGAAAGAAAAATTTTAATTGATTCGGGCCTTGGATTTTCAAATCCGGAAACAAAGCAACTAAAAATACTTGAAAATTTAGCAGTACATAATTTAGCAGCCCATGATATTACTGATGTCATAATGTCTCATTTGCACAAGGATCATTCGGGCGGTTTAGTAACCGATTTGCATGATGAACGAGAACTCACGTTTCAAAATGCGACTTATCATATTAATCAAAAAGAATTTGATTTTGCAATAAATCCTAAAAATAAAATGTCCTACGATACGGATAAACTAGAATTCCTTTTTAAAGAAGCTGAAATTAAATGGTTTGAAGGAGGCAGTGTTTTTGATTTTATTACTTACGTTGAGGACGGTGGTCACTGTCCTCATCACTGTTCTATTTTAATGCATACAAATTCAGGGAAGTACTTTTTCGGAGGAGACGTGGCCCCACAACTCAAGCAGCTAAAGTTTCGCTACATCGCCAAATATGATTTTGATGGTAAAAAAAGCTTGGAACTCAGAGCACAGTACGCCGAGAAAGGAAAAGCGGAGGATTGGACTTTCTTGTTTTACCATGATGTTGAAATTCCAATGGCAAAATTATAAGACAGATTATTTGCGACGTTGCATCCTTTTCAGAAGCAATTTTTTAAATTGTCGCTCAGCTCTCTTTAAGTCTGTTAGTTGAACGGGAGATAATACTTTGTCGAAGCGATTTATATATTTTTTTCTTAATTCTAAAAATTCTTTTTCGCGTTCCATTCTGTGTTCCACGTCTTGCATACTTAAATTTTGACTCCTGTATTGCTTTTTATACTTGCGGAATAACCGCTGCTTGGCATGGTCATATTGATTGTAAATGGGCCAAAAGTCTTGCGCCGTTTTTTCAGTCAAATTTAGCTTTTTGGTGATAAAAGCAATTTTTAAGTTTTCTATTTTATCATGCCTATTACCTGTGTGTTGGGCAGTAGCCGTAATCGAAAGAATGCTAACTAGTAGCACGCCCAAAATCATTTTATAGGACAAATTCAAATATTTCTTCATTACTCAAGTTTTCGGTTTCGGATAATATTTCTTCTTCTAAAGACTGTAGCGACTGACTGGTTAATTGTGGGTTTTCAAGAATATCATAAGCTTCGAAGTCATACTCATGATTTTCAATATAGTCATCAATGAGTTTTTCGGAAACTTGTGCCAATTCGTTTTCCAAGTTCATACTTGTTTTATCGGCTTGCATGAAAAACAATCCGGCGCTTATAATTAAGGCCATACTAGCTGCCAAAGCCCAGCTTCTCTTTTTTACTGTTTTTGTGCCGATTAATCCAGTTCCGCTATTTTCAGAAAATTCAGTTTGGGTAACTTGCGAGAGGATTTTTGCCTTGTTACTTGCAAAATAACCGGCGGGAACTGCTTGGGGCATCTCCTTAGGTAGACTAGCTTCGAATTCGCTAATCGTAATTTCGTCCATCACATTTTCCTTCAGATTCTCAAAATAATTGATAGGAAGACTCTGAGGCATGGATTTTGGCAAATTTTCAACATAATCAATTGCCGAAATGAGCGCCAAAGTATCTTTTTGAAAGGTATCAAAATAATTTGCAGGAACCTGCAAAGGCATGTCAGGCTTGTGTTCCAAAGAAACACCTAATTCTTTCAGCTCTTTTGCTATTGTAAGATCTTTGTTTTTCACGTTGCTATTGACTCTTTTCTACTCTTGAAGTTTAATCCGCAGTAAGCATTTGTTGAATTTTTTTTACGGCATGATGATAACTGGCTTTTAAAGCACCTTCGGAAGTATCAAGGACCTCTGAAATCTGGCTGTATGGCATTTCATCGTAATAACGCAGGGCAAAAACGGCCTTTTGTTTTTCTGGCAATTTTTGCATGGCTACTTGCAATTTCCACTCCATCTCATTAGCACTAAAGTACTGATCTGCTTTGAGTTGGTTACTCAGGTCCATTTCTTCATTATCGAGGCTCAGCGAACGACGTTTTTTTTCTTTTCTTAGAAACGTAAATGACTCATTGGAGGCAATTCTATATAACCAAGTGTATAAGCCAGACTCACCCCGAAATTTATCTAAATTCTTCCAAACCTTAATAAAAACTTGTTGAAGCACGTCGTTGGCATCTTCATGATTAACGACCAGTCTGCGAATATGCCAGTATAATTTTTGTTGATAAGTATCCATTAAGGCCGCTAGCGCTTTCTCTTTGCTGCCATCCGTCTTAAAAGCTTTAATTATTTCCTGCTCTGTCATAATACGTAGTTAACCTCTTCAGATATTAAAGGCAAATGTAATTTTTTTTTACTTTTACTTCTAACTTATTTCCCGTGAAAGTATCTATCAATTATTTATCGTTATTACTAGTTTTTTCATTCTTTGTACAGTCTTGTAATAATCAAAATGCAAACGGTGGATTGGGTGGTCTTTTCAAGCCAGAAGTCATTGATATAGATGCATTGAATAGTGGTTTACGAAGCGATTCATTGGTCTCGGTAGCATCTTATCTAGGAAGTGATTCTTCTTTGGCTTTTGCAGAGGTTGAAAAAATATATTCGGACAAGAAGTCAAAATGGTTCAACAAATCGGGTTTTAATTCCAATGCTCAAGAGCTTCTTGAGCAAATTAAATTATCAAAAAGCGAGGGGTTGTCACCAGAAGATTATCATTTTTCTTTTTTAGATTCTGTGGCCCAAAATATTGATAAGGTCTCAGTGCTTGCTTTGCAGGAAGCAGAATTTAAAACAAGTCATGCCTTTTTAAAGTTTGCTAAACATCTTTTATTAGGTAAAGTGAAACCGCTTAGTATTGATAAAAATTGGCAGAATAAAAATGACACTACTTGGAGTGTGGATTCATTACTCAAAATTGTCTCCAATCAACCTATGAAAGAGGTGATAGAACAATTGCGACCCGCGCATCCTTGGTATAAAAAATTTAGACAATCTTCCTTACGTTTGGATAGATTAAATCAGTTTAACATAAGTAAATCTGAATTGCCTGAACACCTTGAAATTGGAGACAGCTCCTCGAAGGTAAGAGCGTTACGAAGTATATTGTCTAAGGTGGCTGATTCTAGTTTGGATCAAACTAAAATGGTCTGGGATATTGACTCTCGCAATGCGCTTACTGATTATCAAAGAAAATACGGCATACAAACAACGGGTCAATTTGATTCGGCAACGATAGCCTCTCTTACCCAAGAGTCTAGTGACGCAGTGAAACGATTGGGAATGAACATGGAGAGAATGCGCTGGTTGCAGCGTGATTTTTTGAATGAGTTTATCTGGGTCAATATCCCCCAAATGGAAGTAAATTATTTTGAAAACGATACGGTGACTTTTAATATGAGAGCTGTAGTGGGTAGACTTTCACGTAAAACACCCACGCTAGATTCTAAATTAAGCAATATTGTATTTAATCCTCCTTGGTATGTTCCGCCCACTATTTTAAAACAAGAAGTACTTCCGGGTATTATGCGTAGGGGCGGTTCGTATCTGGCGCGCAGAGGCTTAGTGGCGCGTGATCGTCGTGGAAGGAAAATTAATCCTTCTCGCATAAATTCTAAAAATTACAGACGTTACTCAATTAGCCAAAATCCGGGAAGAAATAGTGCCCTAGGTTCTGTGAAGTTTAATTTTCCAAACAAGGAAGCTATTTTCCTACACGATACAAATCACCGAGGAGATTTTGGTAAGAAGTATCGAGCATTCAGTTCAGGTTGTATTCGAGTGCATCACCCTAAAGACTTTGCTAGTTTTATTTTAAGAGATTCTACCTACAACTCAGAAGGTATTGAATCGGTTATTAAAAAGCGTGCAACAAAGTCCGTTAAGTTGAAAAGAGACATTGGAGTTCACATCGTTTACCTTACGAATGCCGTGGACAGCATGGGCAATGTAGTAAGAGTAAAAGACGTTTACAAATGGGACAAAAAACTGGCGGCCAGACTCTAAAGCATTTTACTCGTAAATCCAAACGGTAGTAAATCACTAGCATCTGAAATAATAGCCACTGAATCATTCGGAGCGTGCAGGATTAATTCGATAGGAGACTCATTTATCTCTTGACATTCTAAAATGAATTGTCGGCACATTCCACAAGGAAAAACGAGAGACTTTTGATTAGATTCCACTTGATAGCTTACGGCAAGAGATAGAACTTTTTCTTCACTATGGTTCGATAAAACATTTGACAAGGCTGAGCGCTCCGCGCAAATTCCAACTGGATAGGAGGCATTTTCAATATTTGAACCGCTTATTATTTTATTGTTCGAGAGGAGAATAGCGCAACCTACGTGAAATTTGGAGTACGGGGCATGAGATTTCTCAGTTGCTTTTATAGCAGCTTGGATTAACTCTTTTTGATTGACGGTTAAATCGGCTGTGTTTTCAAACTGTTGGTACGAGAAAGAATATGTGAGCATTATGTAAAGGTAATCGTTTTCGTTTGCTTAAAAGATAGCACGAACGCTGGCTCGACCCGTGTGAACGACCGGGGCGTCTCCTGCTTTTCGTCCTTCATATTGTAAACTCATTTCTACAGATTTTGAAATTCTTTTATCAAAGGATAAATTCCATAGGTAATTTTTTCCGTTCTGCAATCCATCTAGCATCGCGTATCCCACACTAGAATTGGCATCGCCGGAGTATTGGATATTATTATACGTAAATTGAGAATTAATTATCCCTGAAGAAGGAATATTATACTTCAGTGAAAATTGAGCTGATTGAGAATTGGCTGTTTCGTTCAATTCGTTTTCTGTATTAATTCGGGTGTCATATTTATACGAGGTGGAAATGCGTAACTGATTTTTCAAAAGAATCACACTCAGTTTGGGTTCTAGATATTGCTGCCGAATGAAAAAATTTCGGTTGGCTAAAAACTGAGAGGCAAAGGATCGATACCCGCTTTTTCCTTCGGTGACTAAGGTGGTTTTTTTTCCAAAATTTACTCGGGCTCGTACCAAATGCTCAAAGTTTTTTCGGGTATCAATTCCGTAGTTTAGCAGAGTGCGTCCATTTGTGTTTGATTGAATATAGTCAATCCCCCAATCATTACTGAACCTATTTACAAAAACAGAGTTGATAAAACTTGCGTTGTTTTGTAGCAGCAAACTGTCATTGGCTCCGAAAAGGAAAGGGTTATACTGAGCAATGCCTTCCTGGCCTAAAAAACGATTTTGAAGTTGAATAGAAGATTGAAGAAAAAGATAAGACGCTAACTTCTTCAAGCCGGTTAGATCACTCTTGTTCCAGATACTTCGTGGGTTGAAGGCCACAGATTGACTGTAGCGGGAGTATTTTGCCTTTACATATTGATTGGTAGGCGTAAATATTTTTATAAATCGTTTTTCGTCAGGGAATTGGGCAATTTCAAATTCATTGAGCTGTCGTAGATTGTCTTGATTATAATCGCGCCACACATACACGCCTTGTCCGGCGGGAACTTCTACGTAAGTAAATTCTCTCCGTTGTTCTTGTCCGCTTCCAAACTCATACAATACGTTTCCGCCCAAAAGTCCTTTTAAGAATTTGAAATTATAGTTTACCCGGCCGAGCAAACTTTGATCTGCTTGTTGAGTGGAAATTATTGAATCCTCAATGGTCAGTTGTCTGTAGGATGCCGTTATCCGAATCTGTTGATTTTTTATAGTGAGTAATTGTCCGTTTAGCTGCACGTTGTGAGAATAATTCGCACGCCCCAATTCATTATTTTTTTTCAATAAATCATTACGGTACATATAGTTCAGATCAAATTGTTTTTTCGAACTTGGATTATTTCGTGCGTATACCCTAAACTCATTAAATGCAAAAGCATTTGGAAGTAAAGTGTCGTTGATAGGATTTCGGTATGTATTTTTTTCTTGTAAAAATTTACTTCCGATCGTCAAGTTTTTAAGTTTAGAAAATGTTTTTTCAGCTTCCACTATAGGTCTAAAAAAAGTAGTGTTGGCTAGTAGGGATTTTTGAGAAATGGTGTTAGCAGTTGCCCGAAATCGAAAGTCTTTTTTCTTATAAAATAGTAAGGGAATATGCTGATAACCTTGGAAGGAGCTCCCTCGTTGGAATGTTCCAAAGGTGTACCCCAGGCCTAACCCATTTTCTTGCGAAACAACAACGCTTGCTTTCCCTAAGTGCTCGTTCCTTTGTTCTTCTTCTTGATCAATGTTCCAATCACGAACAAACTCCACATTCCTAAAGCGTTCAATTCGTCTAAAATTTTGCTGAACAAATTCGTAGTTGACCTCGGAGCTTACCTTCCAGCGTTTTCCGAAGTTTCTACTTTCATTATAAATCACTTTTTGGGCTACCCCCAGGTTTTCTCTATTGTCAATTTCAGAAAATGTATTGGGGTCATAATTGCTTAGGGCAGTTTCTAAACGAAGCGCCTTATTGCTGTCTATTTGATAGTCCATTCCTGCCACGACCATCTGTTGCTTTTTAGGAGTGACTAATTTTACGACGGGCTCGTAGTCGCCTTGCGGGATTCCATTCAACGGAGCAACCCATTCATAAACGCGACCGTTTGCCGAACTAATCCCTTGAATGTAGTTTCCATTATTGGGCCCCACTAAGGAAAAGGCCAATCGGAATTTCGCTAACAACGGATTGGTAGAAAAAACATAAACGTCAGGAAAAACAGTACCACCGATGGTAGAATCTGTTCTTCGGTACAGTATTTTTTCATTGCTAAAGGTATCGTCAAAACGAACAGAGGGAAACAAGGCTTCATCAATATTATTTCCCACCCCGCGAAGAAAGTTTCGTTGACTAGAATCAATGTCGGCTAGGATGGGTTGATTTTTTGCATCCTGATTAGAGTAGGCACTGAGTCTTAGCGATAGTTTTTTATTAAGAGTTAACTCATCGGATACATACAGCATGGAATTTAGATAATTGCGATCCGCAAACTCAAACTCAACAAAAATTCGCAAGTCTTTGGTGATTAATCTCCTGGGCATAAAGGTGACTTCTGCCGTATTATAATCTATTATGTAATCTTTGTTTTCACCGCGCTCTAGTTGAACGCCGTCAATATATACGCGTTCTGTCCCGGCTAGTACAATGAAGAAAGTTTCGCCATTAGCTCCTGTTAGTTTATAAGGTCCTTGGTTGCCTTCGAGAGCGGTCAGTTGGTTGCGCACCCACTTTCCTTTGGCAAAAGAGCCAATCGCTTCTAATCGATTTTGTTTGTTTTTTTTGTTTTGTTTGGTCACAATTCGGGCACCTTGCACTCTTTTAAAAAAGTTCATGAAGTAACCTTTCGGGCGTCGCATGTCAAAGTCACCCGCTGTAACTTTTGTGTTTTTTCTTTCGAGCTCAATAGTCACCCGATCAAATTCTTGAATCTGTTGAGTGTTTCCTTCCGGCTGAAACGGGATGGTATTATCAGTAATGGCTCCTCTAATTTTAATGCTGTCACCTAGGTCACCCTCAAGCTGAAGATTGAATTGTGAATTCAGTACAACATCCTGATTGTTACCAAAAGAAAGTGCGCGCCCGAAGGCACCCGAATAATCTATGTTGCCAAAGTCTACAAAAGCTCCTTGATTTTTGACATCGGTTGCGCTGTACGTGAAAGGTTGCATGGCAAAATTAGTGTCATAGTTTAGGCCATAATTCTTGTGCCGATAGGTTTGGGTAAATGAAAATGGAAATACTCTATAACTAATCTTTATGGAATCAAATAAAGGAATTTTTTTCCAACGCAGGGTGGCGTTTGCGTAGTCCATGGTATAAGTGGAACTATCCACTGATGTAATAACACTATTAGGTACTATGCTAAGGGTATCCAATTTTAGAAGAGGACCTTGAATCTGAAAGCTACGAGCACGCAGGTTTTGCACAGAAAAATTATTTTCTTGTGCATTTGAGCCAAGGGATAAAAACAAAATCCCAACCATAAACGTAAACCACTTCAAAATGCTGTACTACTTCAACGTTAAAAATACGGATTATGTATAACAGAGTGGGTTTCCTTTTGTTATCTATATGGAATATTACACGAATAGTAGGTTCTCGCTGTTGGGTTGTTTTTTTTACTCCTTATTTTCTAATTCATACTTCAAAAAGATTTTCCAATAGTATTCCTTGCTCATAGAATCCCAATGAAGAATGGCTCGGTTATATTGGTCGGATTGGAATAGGTTTAAGCCAATCGTACATGTCAAGACGATAGTCATTGCTATTTTTCCTAGGAAGTTACCGTTCAATATTTTTTGGGTCAAGAAGCAGAACGGAATGGCAAGCAGCGGTAGGGAGTTTATTAAAACTCTTGCTCCGAAGCTGCCGCCATAAAACCATTGGTGCCAAGAAAATATTATATAAAACGAGACTAGATAAAAGCAAAGTGCGCTGATCGCATAGGTTTTGTATTTCTTTGTAAAAGCGATTGCGATAAGTGAAACAAAACCAAAAAAAGCGATCGGCGTATAGATAAACCAACCCTTTCGATAACTGAATAAACCTTTAATAATTTCAGGTTTAGAAAAATTGAAGCCTTCTTCTCCATAAGAATAAATAAACCATGAACCCGTAATATATTTCCAGTAAATAAATTGAGGAATCCACACCATTACCATGCAAGCAATGGCTAGCAAAAGGGATTTAAAGTGCTGGGTAAAAAGAGCCGAATAAACTGTTCGCCAATTTTTGTAAGGCCAGAGTAGCGGTATAATTATAACCAAAATATCTACAGGTCTTATGAGGGCTGCTAACCCTAAACAGAGACCGAGAAGGATGAAATAGTTTCGTTGGTAGGTTGTAAAAAGCCTTTGGGTGCCAAACAAAATTAAAGCGTACAGTGAAAAGGAATACGGATGACCCAAACCAGGTTCTATAGCTGTGTAATAGAATAAATTTGTAGCCATCCCTAAAGAAAGAAGGCTGACAGCAACCGAGAGGTCGCTAAATCCAAACTCTAAGAGAAATTTTCTAAGGACTAGTAAGCCCAAAAAAACGAAGAGAATAGAACAAAATAAAATGACAGTTTGATAGGGTCTCGAATAACCATCGGCGGCGTAAAGGTCAGAATTCTTAGCATAAATATGAGCTAAAAAAAATAAAGGAGCTTCTAAATAGCTTACCCCTGCGGTATACTTGTTTAAACGATTTCCACTGGGCTGATGTTTATCTAGAGCATAGAATTTTCGGTCGCCACTTGGTTTGTACCAAGTGTCGATATCAGGATAAAAATTATATTGCTTTAGGTCTTTGTGAATAAAAATAGCTGGCAAATAGACGTAGTAGCCGGCGGCATCCCAATTTAAAATTTCGTCCATTACCCAACGCTCTGTTTGATATCCCGTCCAGGAGGTGCTAACCAAAAATAAAATACAAACGATAAAACTGTATTTATGTTTTTGGGTGCTTGACATATTGCTATAGCATAAAAATAAGGTGTTATTTAATATCTTTTCGTTCTAGGGTATTTAAGTACATGATGTTTCCTAATCCATCATACCCTTTAAATACCTCCATGCCACTCGATTTAATTCTGCTTTCATGAAAACCAATGAGGGTTAAATCTGCTCGGTTTGAGTTTTGAACAATGAGTTCTTTGATATTCGTTTCCTCGGTTAACTCGAGAACGGTTATGTTTAAAGAACTAATAGGAAGTCTGCCACTGGAGGTCAACTCGATTAAATTATCTTTTTCCTGTTGCATAGTTTCAGCAGGGAAGGCAGCAAATATTTTAATCTGACTTTTTTTCCATTCGCTATGTGCTGAAATAATGTAAGCCATTAAAATCATCATATTTGCGTTTTGTACATCTTCTCTTTTAATCCAAACGTGAATTTCTTTTTGACGGGCAAATCCTCTTGCCGAAATAGAAAGTACCGCCACGTCATGTTTGGCAGTTTTGATTAGGTTGTAGTTTTCAACGATTTCTTGAAGCCAAACATCATTGCCTTGCTCAAATTCAAGCAAAAGCATATTATTGTCTTGGCCCGAAACACCAGGCTGTTGCAATACTTGCGCAATGGCATTGGTGTTGGAAGGAGAAATTAATGTGTTTAAAAAAACATTCGACTTTGTGGTGTTGGTTATTTGTTTGAGCTGATCCATTGTGTTACGAGCAGCTTCTTTGGTCTCTTTTGAATAATAGCCTTTGTGGTAATGAACGTAAGTACCAAAACCATATTTTTTACTAATCCAACGCATCATGTCTAGGGCATCGGTATGCTCAAACGTATCCTGTGACAAACAAACCACAGCGGGACGCCAGCTATTGGAACTCACATCCTTTTCCGACTTCTGTAAAAACACTTGAATCCGTCTTACAAATTGAAACACCACTCCTTGAAAGATTTGAGCCATCCCTTTATTTCCTTTAAGGTATAATCCAATACCAAAATAAATCCCTACCATTAGCAGGATAGATGCAATTGCATAAACAGTATTTATTTTAAACATTAAATAAATACAGAGTACCGCGCCCAAAAGAGAAATGTACCATCGAGAGCGGAAGGTAGGACGGTAGGACGGGTCGCCACTAAAGTGTTGTAAAAACGAAATTAAACAGAGCGAACCATAGGTCACCATAAAGAACATAGAGATAACCTCGGCCACCGCATTTACATTACCTACGGAAACAAATGCCAAGGCTATTATGGCTGTGATAATAGTTCCATTGCGCGGTTCATTGGTTTCACCTCTGCCCTTAGCAAACCAGTAATTTAACCTTCTGCCCGGAAACACCTTGTCGCCCGCTAGCGCTTGTAAGGTTCGAGGAGCCACCATAAAAGAACCTATGGCTGAGCTGATGGTTGCTGCCGCCAAACCGATAGGAATAATGGGGCCCCAGAGAGCAATTTGTTGCATAATGAGTTGGTCCTCTTTAAGATCAGTCAAACTAGCACTCGTATAAAGTTTATATGCCATGAAAATGTAAATCACCATACCTGCCACGGTAGCCAAAATTGTTCCCCGAGGAATAGACTTACTAGGATCTCGCAAATCGCCTGATAGCCCAACGCCGGCTGTCATACCCGTAAAGGCAGGGAAAATAACCGCAAACACAAAGAAAAAATTAAATTCAGAATCTACAGGAGCGAAGAGTTTACCATTATTAATAATTTCACCAGAGGCGGTTCCGCCCATAAAAAATAAGACAAGTGAAATGCCCAAAATGGCAACTACAATATAAAGCATTTTCATCCCCAGGTCGGCTCCCTTCGTGACCATCAACAAAATTAGAAGTATCAAAGCGGGTACACTAAACAATCGGTTGTCGGTGATTACAATATTAAATGTATCCCTCAGCCAAGGAGCTAGTGCTGTGAACGATTCGGCAAAGGCTATGATATAAAAGGCCACACTAATAGCTTGTGATAAAAACAGAGCTACTCCGATAGCAGCACCAATATTAATTCCAAATGATCGGGAAATGATAAAATATTCACCACCGCCTTCTACTTTTGAGTTAGTGGCAATTTCCGCAAGGGCCATGGCCGTTGGAATTGTAACTAGATGGCCAATGATTACAATAGCCACAGTACCTATAAAACCTACTGAACCTACCGAAAAGCCAAAACGTAAGAACATTACGGCTCCTAAAATTGTGGAAATAGCCGTCAAAAAAACGGGCAGGGTTCCAAAGCCTGCTTTTCTGGGATTACTCATAGTGTAAGAAGAGATAAAAGTAATTCGCCATGAGCAGATAACGTTAAATGAAACGTTATTTCATTCATTGAATAGACTGAAAAAAAAGAGCTTAGGCCAATAGTGCCGGACGATGAATTGGAGCTTCTTTGACTTTTTGCTAAGGTTAAGATTACTTGGCCTCATTGTCACTGGACAATCTGCTTTTATCAAAGTCAATATTTAATAGAACTAAAGCTGGTTGATGTTGAAAAAGTAATCTGCTAAATCAGGAATCCATTTATACTTGATTTATTTAAAAATTGCCTAGCTTAGTAATCAAAGGAAAACAATCAAATGAAAAATTTTATTTATGCTCGCAGAAAATTTCTATTGACTGATCTTTCAATGCTTGTCATTTTGGTAATTCTTATCCTAAGCCTCGGTTGTAAAAAGGAATATGAAGTGGTTGATCCTGAAACTCCGTTTGAACATAAAGTGAGTTTTAACTATGAGTATGATATTTCTGGAATGAATGATACAATGAATGATGCTTTATTTACAGTAGATATTGTTCTGTTTCATTCAGACCATTTAAGCATGAGTTGGGCTGCGTTAAAAAATGAGTTCATGAAAGCAGATGATGCTTTTCGTGCCGAGGGAGTTCAGCTAAATTTGAAAAAAGCGGTGAATGTTAGCTTTCCAGATGAATGGAATAATCTGACGGCTTACTCATTAACCAGTTTGCCAGACTCGGGTCAAACGCTTGGATTTTATGATAAATATTCCGTCATGAAGCCTATTATGAACGACACAGTCAAAACAGCTTTTACTGACTTTATTTACGATGAACCGAATAAGACACGCACAATTTTTATTCTACCGATGTCGGGCGTTAAAATTATTTTTGCTGAGCAAAATACTAATGGTTCTTGGCAAATGGGAGGGCCCGTCGCTACTGGAGCGCTGTCATTCCCCGGCTATATTTTATTAGATGGGATATCAAAAAATTTGAGAGGTTGCATCACTATGCAGTCGGCAACTGGGCGCACCTTGGCTCATGAATTAGGGCATAAATTAATTAATGTCTCTCACGAGGGACAAAATGTTAGCCCAGCTTTTAGTGGGAACACGATTCCTGGCTTGCTAGGTTATGGAACTAGCGTAGAAATTTTTGGAGGACAGTCGGGACGTTGGCATAAAGAGCGTCTTTTGTTAAGTCCGTATTT
>CAZTCQ010000020.1:14170-32727 GCA_964612525.1 uncultured Chitinophagaceae bacterium
TTGGAGGACAGTCGGGACGTTGGCATAAAGAGCGTCTTTTGTTAAGTCCGTATTTGTATAAAAAAGTAAATGGTTCAAAGAAGTATAATCCCGATTATGCTGGAGTAGGGGCTTATGATGACGCCATTTATGGAGGGTTCGTAATGCCTCAATAGAATGGTTTTTATTGATCGTCTTTTCCCGAAAAGTATAATTGGTCGATTACTAAAACACCAATGAAATACATAAAGTCTTTAAAGCCGTTGTCATAGTCTTGCACCAAGAAGCTGCCAAAAGCGAGTATAATAAAAAGAAAGTAACAAGAAAGAAAACCGAACGATAGAAATCGTTGATAAGGTTTTTTCTGAAACATTAGTAACATGCTTATCATGAATAAGATTGGGCCAATGAGTTCCAATGAAATAATAAGATAATATGAGAATGTAAGGCCTCCAGGAATAATTCCCAGAAGGCTTTTCTCGAATTTTCCTACAAACCAATCAGGAGGAATTGAGTCTGTTAGCTTATGCAGCGCTGGGGTCAATAGAATAATGATTAGTAAAAGTAGGGCAAGTTGTTTCTTGATTCTTAACATAGGATTTAAATTATTTAATTGGACCAAACCGCATAATTTTTTCGACGCAATTCAAGAGTCAGAAGTTTTTCTAACTTTAAAGCTTCAGCGCGAGACTTTACAGGAGTTAAATGATTAGCAAGACTCGGCCGTAAATACAAACCATATTTCTCTACGATAGTAGCCGATATTTTGATTCCTCTTTTACTGCGGGCACCCATCTTATGTTGCCTAAAACGTTCGAGAGGAGTTTTGCTGCTCATGCCCACGTACAGGCATTCTAATACTCCGTTGAATTGTGGATTGGCTTCACGAAATTTTCTGTTTTCCGAGAAAACTTTTTTATCTAATTCTATGACATATACTTGGTACAAGGGCATATTCAATCTGCTGTGGCTTTGAACCACTCTGAAAAAAGTGGAAAGTCAATGTCTTCAGTTTTTCGTATTTTGACGTGGCGCATTGTTTTGCCATCTCCTTCCAAAATATTTTTATCATCTTTAATTCTATCAATATTATAGAATCCAAGAGTGACATATTTATCAGAAAATTTTAAGTAGGTGAATGTTTTATTTTTTTTGAAAATAGGCATACCCCATTTGAAATCTTCTGTTGTGCCGGCAATTGTTTGATGAATGAAAGATCGCAAGCTTTCCAAGGTTTCTAGTTGCTTAGGCGTTGCCAAGTTAATGTAATCCGTTACCTTTTGATTGCGGTTCATTTTTTATTTCTTGATTGCTTTAATTGAGTAAACCAGTGGTAGTTTGTCTCCAAACTTTTTTATTTGAAATTTATTTTCCGCTATCTGAACCGTGTTATTTACAAAGGGGTAGGGAGCGTAATTGTATTCTTGTAAGTCTTCTATTTGCAGTCCTTTTTTTAGTAAACAATTTACTACTTCCCCTATGCCGTGGTTCCAGCAAACAAACGAATTTTTTATATCCGCATTTTTATCAGCGTAGGTTCCTGTTTCTTCTTCAGCTATGGGTTCTACATTGTTGTAGTAATATTTTATTTCTTTAAAATCATCGTCCCAAGCCCAAACCAAAGGATGAAACTCGGCAAAAACAAATTGACCACCCGGTTTTAAAAAAAATGAAATGATTGAGGCCCATTTGTCTAGGTCAGGTAACCAAGAAATAGTGCCGTAGCTCGTGAAGACGATGTCAAATTTCTCGTTAAGGTATTTTTCCAAGTCATAAATATCGCAGCAAATAAATTTTGTATTCATGCCTAAGTTTGTGGCAAGGGATTGGGCTTTATCAATGGATAGGTCAGATAAATCAATGCCTGTGGCTTCGGCGCCCATGCGGCTCAGCGAGATGGTGTCTTGCCCAAAATGACATTGCAAATGCAATATTTTTTTACCCTGTACGTTTCCCAGAAGGTCTAATTCAATTTTGTTTAAAGAAGATTTTCCTTTGAGAAAGCCAGGGAGGTCATAAAAGTCTGAGTCCAAGTGCGACTCCAATCGATCATTCCAAGATTTTTTATTTATGGCTAAGTAGTTCTCCATTCGGAAGCTAAGATATTAATCTCAGGGTTCTCAATATGTTTTTGTTCTTGCGAATTATATAGACTTTCTATCATCACATGTCCGAGTCTTGTGGTAGTGGTAATTTTTTTTGATTTTTTCATCAAGCCATAAAAAGGTCGCAATATCAAATAAAGAAGGTTGTATAATTTTGTTTTGGATTGAATACCTTTTTCAGGCACAATTGCATTGGGCCGAAACATATAGGCATCCTTGAAGCCTTTTTTTAGAATGTAATTTTCGGTTTTGCCTTTTACGTTCTTCCACATCGTACTGTTATTTTCACTGCTGTCCGTGCCTTCACCAGAGACATAATTAAATGTCATGTTTGGGTTTATATCGTATAATGTATCCGCAAATGCTTTTGTCGTATCAAAGGTGACTTTGGTAAACTTAGCTTCGTCCATACCCACAGAAGAAACCCCATGCAATAGAAACAGGCATCATAATCTCTTAGATGATTCTTTATGGACTCAACCTTTGTGAAATCCTTTAATAAGATTTCCGATAACTTAGGGTGGCTTACTTCTAAAGAACTTCTATTTACCACGAGCACTTTTTCTATTCGATCGTCTTCCAAACACTCATACAAAACGCCTCTGCCCACCATGCCTGTGCTGCCTGTGATGATTACTTTTTTCATTATTTGACATTATCCATTACATGACCAAAAAACTCATTTACCGTTTCCTTAATCGGACGATAACTCATACCCAGTTTTTCAATACTTTTAGAATTATCAGCCTTCCAAGGGTGACCTACATTGTCACTAACGTATTGTCTGGTTAATCCGCTCATGGGAGCCAATGTCCATATAAGCCATTTGGGAAGATTTTTTTTAGGGAGCGGATATTCATTACCAAAATTTGGTCGGAGCATATCGGCTAATTTAAGAAAGCTCAGATTTTCTGCACTGGTAATATGACGGCCTTCAGCATTAGGTGTAAAGCCCGCTCGATAGTGAGCTTCGGCAACGTCACGCACATCGACACAGCCAATGTTTATATCTGCAGCACCCATTTTAAATGTCCCGTCGCCCATTTGCTTCATAATATTATAACTCTCGCTAGTAGCAGTCGGACTAATGCCAGGGCCTAAAACAAATGAAGGATTGATAGTCACTAAATCCCATTGGTCTTGTTGCTCTTGAATTTCCCATGCTTTTTTTTCTGCTAATACTTTTGAGAAATTGTAGGGTGATTTTTTTAAAGAAGAAGTGGTATTCCAATTGGACTCGGTCATGGTTTCATTTGGGTACTCCCTTGTATCCTTAGCGTCGCCATACATCGCCACGCAACTACTAGTAAGTACTATCCGTTTTACACTTTCAGTTTTATTCGCACTATTCAATACGTTTTCGGTTCCTTTCAAAGCTGGGTCTACCAAGTCCTTTTGTGGGTTTTGGGTACTCATTATAAATGGAGAAGCGCAATGAATCACTAATTCGCAATTTTGCATAGCCTCATCATACGAGCCCATTTCTAACAAATCGGCCTTGAAATATTTTAGCTGTCCGTTCGTTTTGCTTACTAGGGCATCCAAGTATTTTGTTTTTTCTTTGCTTTCCGGGTTGCGAATCGGCGCATGAACAGTATGTCCTTCTTCTAATAGTTTTTCTGCGATTCGTCCTCCCACATATCCTGTGGCACCAGTTAGAATTACTGGTTTTGATTTGTTTATTTTCATTGTCTTTCTTTAAGTTCAAATTGTTGCTAGTTTGTTCTTCGCAAAAAAGTATTTAGTTTTCGAATTTTATTCAATCCTAGTTCAGCAATTTTAAAACTAAGTTACCACCTATCAATCTATGGCTTTGTTTTTAATATCTTTTTTACGGGAATCAAAAATGTACACTACTGCCAACGATCTAGTTGAAAATTGTAGAATCGAATACTGAACTTTAATTGCAAAGGGTTTTTAAATTGATTGGCATAACTCGCAACGCCCCATAGGCCAAGGCGGATGGGTTGTCGAAAAACAGTTATCCTTTTTTCTAATCCTGCAAAAGCCTCTATGTAACGAAGGTTACGTTCTGGAGCGATTAAAAAACCACCACCGGCTGATTCAAATATTTTCAACTTCCGTACATAGGGTATTTTATTAATGAAGGCACCATTAAACTCATGAACGTGATGAGCTTCTAAAAAGCCTTTGAAAAGAGAGAAAGTACTATCCATAGCCTGAAACGAATTGAGAGGATTGACAAAAAAACCAGGGTTTCCTCGGGCAATAAATTTATAGTCTACGATTTCAATATTTTTTTCTCGAACGAAATTTCCATATTTAATATTATAACGTGTTAGCCCGAGAGTCCCCATATTAATTTCTTGTGTTGCACCTAATTCTATATAATCATAGGAAATTGTGCTTTTAATAATCTTGGGAATTCCTTTGCGCCATTTTGCATAAAATGTAGGGAAGCGACTGCCCAGAATTACTTTTTCGTAGGGCTCTCGAATATATTTTTGTTCAGGAGTATAGGATAACATGATCTCATTGGAGAAGGCGTTGTAGTTGTCAAAATATCTTGGTCGTTCAATAGGTCTGTTGAAAAAAACGGAGTCTAAGAGGTTATTGATTTTTAAAGAGTTTAGGTTTTTTCGTAAGCCAATATTAAATCGGTTTGAAATATACAGTCCATTTGTTATCTCGTGTCGAAGGCCTAGCGTGGCTGTTTCATTCATGAAGTAATTAGAGCGTGATAGAAAGTTTACAAATGCATCGCCCCAAAAAATATTAGAGACATCGCGCCCAACCGTAAAATCAAAAGACGAGCGTCTAAAAGGATTGAAAAGGTAAGAGCCCGTGATATTCCCTCTAATGTCTTTGTTGATTGGTCCGTAATTAAGCTTTGGAGAAAGAAAAAGCTGCTTTTTATTTTTAAAGGTTTTTTTATATCTAAACCATCCGCCATAGCGTGGTCCTCCCAGCGCAACCGGGTTCCATAGCTGAACTAAAGATGGGAAAACCATAAAGCGTTCCTTTCGCCAGTTCTCATAACTGGATCCCTTCCAAACGATATTCCAAAATCTTATTTTATTGTTTTCTTTTTCTACGCTATCGCGATATAAATCACTGTTTGTTATTTCGAAAAGGCTATCCTTATATCGTATTATTTTTATTTCTTCTGGGCTCAGGGGAACAGGCCTTGTCATTTTCCAAAAATTAGAATCACGCTCGTAAGCTTGTAAAGTAGTAGAGCTAAGTTCAGTAGAAAAGTGTTTTTTCTTAAACACCGTATCTATTTTGTACTTGCTAAATTGAACATTCGTTTCTCCACTCTTTCGGGCTGAAGTGAGATAAGTGAAAAGATACGAACTTGGTAGCCAAGCAGTTTTCTTGACTAAGTCATAAGTAGCTTTGATGGTAAATTTTTTATATTCTGGCGTAAGGTGACTGGGAAAAGAAGCTTCAATTTTTTTGATCGCCCAAGTTTTATCCTGAATCAATACTTCGCCTCGTAATAATGAATTAGAGGTCCGTGATGGGCGAAACTGGATTCTATGATACATGGCGCCGTTTTCATACAGCTGCTCTTTGTATTTATAACGATAGACGAGTAGCCCACTGTTACTAAAGGGTGAAAGAAAAGACGACTTGCCAAGCGCTCTGTTTTGGAATATATTATCATAGAAATTAAAGTCGCCTTCTGTGAAACTGAGGTAGAAAAAGTTTTCTTTATTTCCTTTGATATTTACACCTGTTCGAGTCTCTTTAATTTTATCAGGGTAGGATCGCGAAACCTCTAAGTAAACTTCTGCAAATTCTTTGGTTGGTGGTTTTGTTTTATTGCTGTCTTTCTTAGAACTATCTTTTTTTGTTTTCTTTATTTTGTTAGGTTTCTTTTTCTTTCTTTTTTGTTCTTCGGCCGTGGATTTAATATAAGCTTCGAAGCTGTAGCTCTCGGTTCCTTTTTGTAGATTTTTTTTATTAGCAATTAACTGGCGAATAATTTCTTTACTTCGGTCTTTGCGTTTGGTGGAGATAACTACTCGCTTAATTTCTTTTTTTGACTGTTCTAACACAAACCGCTTCATGACTTCCGACTTTCGAATCAGAACGATAGAGTTCAGGGTTTTGTGGCCTACGCCAGAGATTACGATTTCATATCTTCCTGGTGGTAGCATGATGGCAAATTCTCCTAGGCTATTGGTTCGTGCGCCACGCTGTAATTCTTTTACGCGAATGTTGATGTACGGTAAGGGCTCCAGTTTTTCGTTTACGACTACTCCCTTTAGGGCGTATGATTGAGCGTAGAGAGTTTCTGTTTTGCATAAAAAAAGAAATCCCACGATCAAACTATTGCGTAAGCATAATAGAGATAGTTTTTTCACGAAGGAATAAAGTTATTCCTTTCAACGGGAATCAATTCCTAAAATATGTATAAAAGGAAAAAATCGATGATAGTTGGACTTCATAAACAAAGGTACTCATCCATTAAATTTGAACAGAAGTTATTTTCTACTTTTTACCATAACTATCATCCCAATTTTTTATTTTGGGATCGCCAAGTTTACCAACGCTTTTTCCCACTAGCATAGCCACCGTAGCATCGCCTGTAACATTAATCACAGTTCGACACATATCTAACGGACGATCAATAGCAAAAATCATGGCTAAGCCAATGGCAAAATACTCAGGGGGCAGACCGATAGACTGCAAGACCATTACCAGCATCACCATTCCGGCACCAGGCACCGCCGCTGAACCAATCGAAGCAAGTAAAGCCGTTAGCACGATAGTAAGTTGTAATTGAAAACTTAATGGAAAGTCCAAGGCTTGGCAAATAAATACGGCCGCCACCGCTTGGTACAAACTGGTCCCATCCATATTGATGGTAGCACCCACGGGTAAGACGAAACTGCTAACCTCCTTTTCAACGCCTAAGTGTTCTTCCACTCGCTCCATAGTTACTGGGAGGGTAGCAGCACTGGAAGATGTTGAAAAGGCTAATAATTGTGCCGGACTGATTCCCTTGAAAAAACTACCGAATGAACGTTTAGTATATAGTTTGATAGCCATTGCATAAAACAAAACCATGATTGAGAGCCCCAATAGTACAGTGCCTGCATATTTTAATAATCCCAGTAAGAGTTGCGGGTCATTGGCGCTAACGATTACGTTGGCTAGTAAGGCAAAAACGGCAAAGGGTGCTGTGAGCATAATAATGTCCACCATTTTTAATATGATTTCATTGAGTCCTGTGAAAAAATCATAAACAGGTTTGGCTTCTTCAGGCTTGACCAATAAAATGCAAATGCCAAAAAAGATAATAAAGAAAATAACTTGAAGCATATTTCGGTTGTCCATCGTTGCTTTAAAAACATTGTCGGGTACCATGTTGACCAAAAAGTCTAAAGGGCGACTTTGTTTTTGAGCCTTGGCTGTTTCAATTTTCTGCGTCACGCCTTTGTCCTTGGCGTAGGTCTCAGTCATTTTGGTGATTGTTTCTTTGGGAATGCTGTCGCCGGGTTTAATGATGTTTACAATTCCTAGTCCTACCGTGATAGCCAGTAGAGTAGTCGAGATATAAATTAATATGGTTCGTCCTCCAATTTTAGAAAATTTGGCTATGTCTTTCAATTCTCCAATTCCTTTGATTAGCGAAGCTATGATAAGAGGAATGGCTATCAGCTTTAATAGTTTTACAAAAATAGTACCTACGGGTGCGATCCAATTAAATACAAATTCTTTGGCCTCAAACTTGGCCATGGCTAAACCAAAAACTACACCGGCTATCATTCCAATTAAAATTTGCCAATGGAGGGCTAGCTTTTTTTTCTTTGTTGTTTGCGAAGGGTTAGCCATAAGATTGCAAAATACAATTTTAATATAGGATTGATTTATATCTTACAAATCATTTTTAGGGAAAAAGGATGTTTGCTGCCTTGTTTTTTTCAATAGAAAAATATGATGAATAGGCTCTAAAAAGAAAACGACCTGTTCTCAGAAAGAAAAACAGGTCGAGTATTTAAACGTTTGACTGAGTTTGTATAATCTTCCTAGTTCTTATTTTGTCTTTGAATGTAGCGGCTAAATTCATCTTTAGAACTTGAAAACTCAAAAGCGTCGTTTATCATAAATGCGCTTCGTGGATTTACTACCTGTTTAAATGAAGTCTTAGCCATGCGAAGTTTCGAACTTTCAAAGCTGAATTCGTCTAAAATCCCTTTTAATTGTTTTGCGCTAACGGGGTTCGCATCAATAGCCGCTTTGGCAATATTCATTCGATTGCTCTCGAAGCCTGCATTGCGCATTTGATCAATTAAATTATTGTACTGAGCGGTCGTCATTACATTCCCAAAATAAGACCACTCATCTCTCGGTTCATTGCCCGCCATACGATCTTCATCTCGAAGGTCTTCGTAGTATTCATCTTTTTGTGGGTCAAATTGCATGTCCTTCTCCCAGGATAGTTTGTCATAGTAACGACTACGATACCATGAATTTCCTTTTGTCCAAGGACCGTTGTCGCCAAGGCAGCAATCAACGATTACATCTAAATCTTCATAATCATCTACAGTTACATAGTAAATTTTATCACGTTGGGTACGCAATCGTCCTTGGTAGATGAGTCGCGCACGTCTGCGGCCATTTCGGTTTCGGTTTACGACGTAGACTTTTATCATATGATTGCGGGTCGGTAAATCGTTAAAGGTTAGAATTTTACCAACCTTCTCGTAGCGACGGCCATTAATTTCCACGGTTATCATTCGCCCTTCCATGTCTCTGATTTTTAACATGCTCCGCTGACGTTGCGCATAGGTTGAGAAAGAGAAAAGAAGGCCTAAGAAAAGAAATAAGAGTTTTTTCATGGTGTATTTTTTATACTGATTGTATGGAAATCTTTGGACGCTAAGATACTATGAGAGTTTAATTCTCCTCATAAATAAAAGCTTGATTTATTAAGAACGAACCAAAAAAGAAGTAATTATTCCGCAAGCCATTGCAGCGTTCAAACTCTCAGCTTTTCCTTTTTTAGGAATTGTGATTTTTTGATTAGCTAGTTTTAGAATTGATTCCGAAATTCCGTTTGCTTCGTTCCCTATGATGATAATGCCTGCCTCTAGTACTTCCTGTTCGTAAACGGAGGTCCCGTTTAGTACGGTAGCGATTTTTGGAAGTGGGGTCTTGGCCAGTTCGCTTTCTAACTCTAGGTAGTGTATCTCAGTATGAAATAAACTGCCCATTGTGGCTTGTATCACTTTGGGGTTGTAGCAATCTACACAATCGTGACTCACCACTAATGTTACTCCATACCAATCGGCTAGGCGAATAATAGTTCCTAGATTGCCCGGGTCACGGATGCTATCTAAGGCAATGTACACCTTGTTTTGCCATTCAAGTTTTACCTGCTCGGGCATAGAAACCACAGCCAATAGGCCTTCCGGGTTTTTCTGACCACTAATTTTGCTTAGAGTAGTTGAGTCCACTTCACTTTTCTTGTTTTCTGGTAGCTGTTCTGCTAATCCAAAATGAGCCTTTGTGTAATAAAGCTGCTCCAAATTAAAAGTAGAAGAAAGTAATTCCTGGATACATTTTTTTCCTTCCACAATAAATTGTGAATGTTCTGTACGTTTTTTTTTAGTCCGTAATGCTGATATATGTTTAATTTGCGCTTTACTGAGCATATATTTTGCAAAATACACCGCGAACCATATTATTACCGCTACTGGGAGTATTATTCTTCTTCTTGCTAAGTTTATCAACGTCCTGTGTTTATAACAAACATTTGAAAAAGGATCAACTCCTTCTTATCGAGAATGAAATAGAAATTGTCGACCCAGCAGATCAAATAAAAAATAAAGTAAGATTAAAGGAGGGGATGTCATTGGTTATCCGGCAACGACCTAATTCTAATTTAGGTGGGGTTGGAGTTTTACCGCGTTATAAACTATGGCGTTACAATCAAAGACATAGTTTTTATGAAGCCAATGAGCGTCATAAAAATATAAAGGAACGCAAGGTGGAAGTGCCCACCATAATTAATCCGGCCAGTACTCGTGTCACGGATACGGCTCTTAAAAAGTTCATGGTGAACAATGGATATTATTACTCGAGGGTAAGTGACACGCTCATCAAGAAAAAAAATCAAGAAGCCAAAATTATTTATAAAGTTGAGCCGGGTAAAAAGTACAGCATCAATAAAATAACCTATAAGGCTGAGAGTCAAGGTTTGCTTAATTTAATTCAAAGAACACGCAAGAGGAGTTTTATTAAAAAAGGAAATGTTTTTAGAAATATAGATTTAGGCCAAGAGCGAGAACGACTGTACAATGTATTTCGCAATGCGGGTTACTTCGCTTTTAAAATTGAAAATATTGCCTTTGGTCCGGATACAATTAAACGATCAGAATTGATTGACGTGCTTGATAATCCATTTGGAATCGATAGGCTAGGACCCGCTACTCAACAGACGGATAGCATTAATGTAGAAATGAATCTTTTTCCGACGCGAGATAGTGCCTTTGATAAAACCTTTACCTACAACAAAGTAATTGTGAGGTTTAAAGACCCTTTTACGGATAATAAGGGAAAGGAGTTACAGGAAAAAAAGTTTAATGACTTAGTATTTAAATATTACGAGGAGGTCGTAAAGATGAGTGTGATTTATGATAATATTTTTTTACACCCTAATGAGTTATACGCGACTAAAAATGAAGAAGCGACCCACAACAGATTAAACCAATTGGGTACATTTCAGTTTGTTGATATTCAGTTTATACGGAATGCCGAAAACCCATACACCCTAGATTGTTATATTGATCTTACTATGGCTATGAAGCGCGATATTAAGTTAAACGCTGACATAAGTAATGGCGAAGATTATTTTGCGGGCTTTGGAGGAGGAATAAACTTTAACAGTAAGAATTTATTGCGAGGTGCCAACAAACTAAACCTTCAAACTAATTACACCATTGAATATCGTCTTAAGAACAAGGAGCGGATTCGAGATGGTTTTTTATTGAATGCTAATAATTTTAACGTAGCGGCTAACTTTAGTATGCCCAAGTTTTTACTGCCGTTTAAACTCAATACTTCTAGGAATAATACACCCTTTACTATTTTTAGTTTGGCGCATAGCAGAATCAATAGGGTAGACGCTTTCAAGCTGCGAAATACAACTGCTAAACTTTCGTACAGCTGGAAAGAAACTTCAAAAAAAAGTTGGTTGGTTTCTCCCATATTTTTATCCGTTACAAATGTTCCGCAAGACGAATTAGGAGTGGAGTTTGAAAAAAGAATTGCCCTATCTCGATATTTACAAAACACCTATTCCAACAACTTAATTGTCGGAGAAAATATAAGTTATGAGTACAGAAGTTCGTTGAAGAATGATGTGCCCGTAATGCACACCTTGAACATTGGGTTTGAAGAAGCCGGTTTATTAATGCAAGGGGTCAATGTTTTAAACCGGGCCGTCACGAATCGGTCAATTTCACCGATAGCGCACTACGTACGAGCAGATTTTGATTATCGTTCCTATGTAAAATTAGATCGAAAAGTAATGCTTGCTTCTCGTGCTATGGTGGGTGTGGGTGTTCCTACATTTGGCGATATATCGCTGCCTTATATAAAGCAGTATTCGCAAGGGGGGGCTTTTAGTAATAGAGGTTGGCAGTTAAGAAACTTAGGGCCGGGACGGACGGAACCTGAAAGTGCCAGCGGAAGGCAGATTGTAGACAGAACGGGAGATTTGAAGTTGGAGTTGAATACTGAGCTACGTTTTCCCGTCGCTACCATAGGAATCTTTGACTTGAAAGGAGCATCATTTATTGATGCGGGGAATATTTGGCTTTTTAATGAGGATGCTTCCAATCCAGGAGGGGAAATACGATTAGACAAACTTTGGCAGGATATTGCCATTAGCAGCGGGCTTGGGTTGCGTTTAGATTTTTCCTTTTTCGTATTCCGAGTAGACCATGCTTGGCGATTTAAGTCTCCTTATATACCGCAAAACTCTGGTTGGGATTTTAAAAGTCTTAGACTAAATGACGGGCAATGGAATGTAGCCATTGGTTATCCGTTCTAAAAAAATATATTTGCAATCATTATTATGAAAAACGTACACGAGAACATTTTAAGCACAATAGGGAATACGCCTTTGATTAAACTAAACCACGTAGTAAAAGACCTACCTTGTCCTGTTTATGCCAAGGTGGAATATTTTAATCCTGGGAACAGTATTAAGGATCGTTTGGCGGTGCACTTGATTAAAGATGCTGAAAAGCGTGGCGTCCTAAAGCCAGGTGGAACGATAGTAGAGTGTACAAGTGGAAATACGGGTATGGGACTAGCTTTAGCGGCAAGTCAAATGGGTTACCAATGTGTTTTTACTATGGCAAGTAAAATGAGTCAAGCGAAGGTTGATATCTTGCGCGCTATGGGTGCAGAAGTACATGTTTGTCCAACGGATGTGCCTGCTGATGATCCTCGTTCATATTATAAAGTAGCAGCTCGTATTGCTGAAGAGCGTGGTGGTTGGCTACCAGATCAATATAATAATTTAGCTAATCGAGAAGCGCATTATTTAAGCACAGGGCCTGAATTATGGGAGCAAACTGATGGTAAGATTACTCATTACGTAGTCGCAACAGGTACGGGTGGAACCATGATAGGAACTAGCCAATATTTAAAAGAACAAAACCCAAACATTAAAGCTATTGCCGCCGATCCGAAAGGAAGTATTTTAAAACATTGGCATGAAACGGGAGAGGTTGATGAATCTTTGGCAGGTGTTTATATGGTAGAAGGTGCTGGTGAGGATTTTGTTCCTAAAAATTACGAAGCTAAATATATCGATCAGTTTGTTGAAGTAACAGATGCTGAAGCATTGAACTGTGGTCGAGATATTGCTCGTTTAGAAGGATTGTTCTGTGGAAGCACAAGCGGTTGTGCATTGCAAGCAGTATTAAAAACGAAAGATCAATTTAAACCTGATGATTTCGTTGTCGTTGTTTTTCATGATCATGGGAGTCGATATGTAGATAAAATGTATAACGATGACTGGATGAAAGAAAAAGGCTTTCTTTAATAGATATTGGTAAAAATTTTTCTATTGCCCTACCATGAAAGTGAATACCTCCATACCGCTTTATAGCATTCTTGTTTTTCATATTGTATGGACTTTATTTTCTTTTTACACCATGTTCGCTGATTTTACGGTTTGGACGGATTATCATTGGATTCCGTTTTTGCTTTTGCTGTTTACTATCACTTGGTATGGAGCTTGTCGTAAGAAATATATTTTTGGTTTAATCTACATAGGCTTAGTCATGGTAGAGTTTTTAAGTCGTGCGGCTTTCAGAGACGCCTCTTGGGTAGATGTAATCAAAGGCTTACTTTTTCCCGTTGATTTGATTTTCGTAGCGATACTTTTATTTTTATTCAAAAAACATTTTGGTGTTTTGCAAAGAGATTAATTCTACATGTTTATTTATTCAAGCCTTACATCTTTTATTTACTAAAACGCTTTCGCTATGAAATCTATTGACCAAACTGGTTTTGAAATTGAACTGGATAGTAAACCCAAACGAATTATTTCTTTAGTGCCATCCCAAACAGAATTGTTACATTATTTAGGGTTAGAAGATGAGGTAGTTGGAATTACTAAATTTTGTATTCACCCAAATGCATGGTTTCAAGGAAAGGAGCGTGTTGGCGGCACAAAAAAACTGGATTTAGACAAAATAAAATCACTTCAGCCTGACTTGATTATCGGCAATAAAGAAGAAAATACCAAAGAAGATATAGAGTGGCTTCGAAAAGAATATCCTGTTTGGCTCAGTGATATTGACACTATGGAAGAAGCAATTGATATGATTGATCAAGTGGGAATCATGACGGGTGTAATTCCTAAGGCGCAAACTTTAATACATAAAATTTTTGAAGCGCAAGCTGATTTGCCGGTGTCGGATAAAAAGGTGCTTTATTTTATTTGGGATGATCCTAAAATGGTGGTTGGTAAAAAAACATTTATCGATGCTATGCTTTCCGAGGCAGGTTTTGTGAATTGCGTTTCTCAGGAGCGCTACCCAAGTTTGAACCCTGAGGATATTAAAGCATTCAATCCTGATTTTATTTTTCTATCCTCCGAACCTTTTCCTTTCAAAGAAAAACATCAACAAGAATTTCAAAAGTCTTTTCCAAATGCCAAAGTTGAACTGGTAGACGGAGAGTTATTTAGTTGGTACGGTAGTCGATTACTGAAAAGCTTTGACTATTTTCGAGTATTACATGAGCGATTGGTTTCGAAATAATACGGTTTGGCTTGCCTTGATATTGTATTGTCTTGTGTGGCTTTTATTGCATCCAAGCTTAGGTTATTTATTAGACAGTGATGCGGTTGCGTATCTCACAATAGCTCATCGAGCCGCTGATGGAGAATGGGTCAAGAGTATCAACGGCTTATGGAGCCCGTTAAATTCTTGGTTGCTGATCCCGTTTATCAAATTGGGCTTTGACTCCTGGATGGTTTCAAAAATTATGAATGCTTGTTTTGGGGGAGTTCTCTTGCTGTTGTCCAATACGTTTTTTAAAAGAATTGCCTTGCCAACTCAATGGGTGCGACTGTTAACTTTTATTCTAGTTCCTATACTAGTTTTCTATAGTTATTTTCAAATGTTTGGCGATGTGCTCATGCTGGTTCTTACGATGATTTATATTTTACTAGTCATTAAAAAAGATTTTCTTTTTTCTCAAAAAAAAATTGTCACTGCCGCGGTTGTAATGGGCGTGGCTTACTACGCTAAGTCCTATGCTTTGGTGCTTTTTTGTTTGCATTTTTCTTTTTTATTTTTCGCGCAGCTCTATCAAAATAGTACCAAACGAAAAACTTTGTTCTTGAATTACATACTGGGAATTGGGATTGTTTTTTTAATGGTCTTGCCTAGGACTTATCAAATTTATACTAAGTATGATCTTATTTCACTCACAGGTTTGTCAGGTAAATTGAATATGAGCTGGCATATTAATAGCGGAAAAACATTTAAGGAAGAAATTAAATTAATTGTTCCGCCAGCCTATGAAGATTCTCCTAGTTTTTGGGAAGACCCTTCTATAAGCCATGGTAAAATGTCAACTCCTTTTGAGTCAGCTCACAATTTGGGCCGCTGGATTTTACGGGTGGGTTACAATTGTTTTTTATTATTGAAAAGCTATTTGTTGATTAGTGTATTTTCTTTGGTGTTGTTAGGGTTTCTTTTTTATGATGCCTATCGAGCTAGAAAAATAGCCCCCCTCCATTTTAAATTGCTTTCACTTTTGCTGGTGTTGCCCATTGGATATTTGGCAATAGTAGTAGAAACAAGGTATGTATGGTTGAGTACTTTTTTGCTCATGGCTTTAGGGGTGAAAATTGCTTTGTCCTATTTTGATTCTAAAAATGTTCAGAAGATTCTGCTAATATTCTGCCTTTCTTTTTTAATTCATCCTTGTTATATGCTTTTTCAATTGCAGTATAAAAACAAGAATTTGTTTGACTTGGCAGGTGCTTTAAAAAGTAAAAACGTTCATGGTAAAATAGTTTCTAATATTAATGATGAGGGTAGTTTGTGGGTGGTCTCTTATTTAGCGGAGCTTCAAAATTATACTATTGAACATCCTAATTATGACTTTGCTGAATTAAGCACTGAAATGAGACGGTACAACATCCAACAATATTTACACTTCAAAAATGAAGGTGGGCGATTTAAGGAGACGGATTCGTCTTTTACAGCTAACCTGAAAGTACTAGCCAAACTTCCTGAACACAACGCCACTTTATACCTTTTAAAGGACTAGACTTGTGACCTGACCCAAGCCTTAATTTTTTTTATATAATCGAAGTAACCATTACCCATTCTGAAAGCAAAAAATAGCATCATTAAAATACCTATGCCTATCATGCCCCACGCGGCTTTTGTGTAGTCTGCTTCTCCGCTGTAGAGCATGGCCACGCCGGCAATCGTGATGAAGATGATGAAAAATAAGGCAATCGTCGGTCCGCCGATGTCAATCCTTCGCGGTTTGCTTTTCATTTTTATTTTTGTTTTGCCATTTGATTCTTTGAGTAGTAAATGTGTAATGGGTAAAGTATATACCTTTTCCTCCGCCAGTTCTGTATGCGGGATTACTTTCATAATGCCTCTTTTGTCCATTACCTCAAAATCTAATCCATGAACTTTAAAATGCTTGCCGATTAACTTTTTTCGAATCTCATCATGAGATAAATTGGTGGAGATTGTATAGCTTCTTCTAAATATCATACCTATGATTTTCCCCAAGTTAAAAAAAAATTCTGAATCTTGCAAGTTCTATTTTTCACAAAGTGTTACTTTAGTTTTTAAAATAATGTAAATCATGGATACTGAAAATCTTGGGATAGGTTCTAAAATAGAACATCCATTATTGGGCAGAGGAGTAATTGTAGAAGCAGGAAGTGAGTTTTATAAAATCTGGTTCAAGTCTTCTAATTCGGTAAAAAACATTGCCAAAGATTTCGATTTGAAAATAATGTCGGCGATTGAAGGAAGTGATGGCAGTGGCGAGGTCGCTTCTATGGCAGACCTAGAAATGGTCATCAATAATATTCTGGACCAACGTGCAGATTTAAATGAGCGTGTAGAATTAGGTGGCAAATGGGATGGAGGAACAGTCATTTTAAAGCCGGGTAGCGACGATTTGCAGAGCAAAGAATTTACCATAGAATCGTTTTTTCATAAAATTGTAATGGTGCGAGATCGACTGCGTGTATTGGAGCAGAATATTAATTCGCATAAAGTACTCACAGACGAGGAAAAAGTACATATGCAGCAATATATTACAAGGGCGTATGGTTCGCTGACCACTTTTAATGTACTCTTCAAAAATTCTCATGAGCAGTTTAAGGGAAGTTCTAGTAAGGGTTAAACACACCCCAATCCCTCTCAAGAGGGGCTTTCGTTTTTTTATCCACAGAGGCATTGGCTCGTGGTTCTGTGAATTGTTTTGTCTAGCTTATTTATGTCACCAGCAAATAGCATGTTCCCCCTTGAGAGGGGCTAGGGGTGTGTCCTAAAACGAACTAAAAAATACCCGAACTATTCAACCTTTTCCATTAGCTTTGCACCTCAGAACGTAGGTTTTGAAAACATTACTCAACAGCAAACAATTTCAAGTCGTGATAGAGCGGCTTTCCCATCAGCTAATTGAGAATCATCTTTCTTTCGAAAATACTTGTATCATAGGCATGCAGCCACGCGGGATTTATCTCAGTGATAAAATTGTGGAGTATGTAGAAAAAATACGTGGTGTGAAAATTGAGTATGGAAAATTGGATATCACTTTCTATCGAGATGATTTTAAATCGAGCGATCAAATCCATACACCGAAGAAAACAGAATTGCCCTTTAGCCTTACGGATAAAAAAGTCATTTTAATAGATGACGTTTTATATACGGGAAGAACCATTCGTTCGGCACTGGATGCCATGCTTGATTTTGGACGTCCGGCTAAAGTAGAATTACTGACTTTGATTAACCGACGTTTTAGCCGTCAACTACCTATTCAGCCGGACTATGTGGGCAAAACGATTGATAGCATTCACTCACAAAAAGTTAAGGTATACTGGTCAGCATTAGATAAAAAAGACGAAGTCGTATTATTAAATGAATAAAGGAAAAACCATATCAGTTGATAATTTGCTCGGGATAAAAGACTTGACCGCAACGGATATCAATTTGATTTTGGATACAGCGGTTGGTTTTAAAGATATTTTACAACGACCCATTAAAAAGGTACCTACTTTAAGAGATACTACGATTGTAAATCTCTTTTATGAAAATTCTACCCGCACGAAAATCTCCTTTGAACTAGCTGAAAAAAGACTGGGTGCTGATGTGGTAAATTTCGCCGCTTCTAGTTCTTCGCTTAAAAAAGGAGAAACTTTAATAGACACGGTACAGAATATCCTGAGCATGAAAGTGGATATGGTGGTGATGCGTCACTCAGCAAGTGGAGCACCGCACTTTTTATCTAATCATATAGACGCGGCTATTGTAAATGCAGGTGACGGTACCAATGAGCATCCTACGCAGGCTTTGCTCGATTCTTTTTCTATGCGAGAAGCGCAAGGGAATTTAAAAGGAAAAAAAGTAGCCATTATTGGCGACATTTCACACTCCCGTGTGGCACTCTCTAATATTTTTTGTTTGAAAAAATTAGGTGCTAGAGTAGTGGTTTGTGGACCGCCTACCTTAATACCAAAGTATATCGAAAGCCTTGGTGTAGATGTATCCTACAATGTGCAAGAGACGCTAGAGTGGTGTGATATAGCTAATGTGCTGCGCATTCAGTTAGAGCGTCAGAATATGCCTTTGTTCTCCTCGCTTCGCGAGTATTCTTTGCAGTTTGGGATTGACAAAAAAATGCTAGACGGCTTGAAAAAAGAAATCACGCTCATGCACCCAGGCCCAATAAACCGAGGGGTAGAATTAAGCTCTGATGCCGCGGATA
>CAZTCQ010000021.1:0-17612 GCA_964612525.1 uncultured Chitinophagaceae bacterium
GCCGGAGGCTCTATTTTATACGTAATCCGTAGCGGGACGCTACGGATAGGCTAAAAACGATAGACTCTGAATTAATTTTTCAGGTGGTAATTGTAAATTGGTGGACGGCGTCCCCTGAATTGGCTTTAAAGAATCTTGGGACAGTGTCCCAATAATTGAGTCGGGCAGCAAAATATACTTGGCTAATCGAAGATTCTTTCTACTCTATTTTGGCATCCTATAAATAATTCAAAATCTTAATGCGCCTCCAACCAATTCTGTCCAACACCCATTTCTGCGACGAGTGGCACATCATTCGGTAGTGCCATGGCATTTTCCATAGTGGAGAGAACGAGCTTTTTCATTTCCTCAAGTTCATCTTTGTGAACGTCGAAAATCAATTCATCGTGTACTTGTAGGAGCATTTTGGATTTATAGTCCACCCCCTTGCCCCCGCCAGCGGAGGAAAGTTTATTGGCTACTTGAATCATAGCTAGCTTAATCATATCAGCGGCCGTTCCTTGAATTGGAGAGTTAATCGCATTACGCTCCGCGAATCCGCGCACCGTAAAGTTACCCGAGTTTATATCCTTGAGCCAACGCTTGCGTCCCATGAGTGTCTGCACGTAGCCATGTTCTTGAGCAAATTCTACCATGTCGCTCATATACTTAGTGATGCCCACGAACTCTTTTTTGTAGTTGTCTATTATCTCTTTGGCTTCCGTTCTTGAGATGCCTAAATTGTCCGCAAGACCAAAAGCACCTTGACCGTAAATAATTCCAAAGTTTACACTCTTGGCTTTGTAGCGTTGCTCTTTAGTTACATCTTTTGCATCTACATCGAAAACTTTTGCTGCGGTTGCCGTATGAATATCCACTCCACTTTTAAATGCTTCGCACATATTTGAATCACCACTTATTGCCGCTACTATGCGCAGCTCTACCTGAGAATAATCGGCACTGACTAACAAATGATGCTCATCGCGAGGTACAAATGCTTTTCGTATCTCACGTCCTTTATCTGTGCGAATAGGAATATTCTGCAGGTTTGGATTGTTGCTTGAAAGACGTCCTGTTACTGCCACGGCTTGCGCATAGTTTGTGTGCACACGCCCTGTGTTAGGGTTAATTAAACTTGGGAGCGTATCAACGTATGTATTTTTTAGTTTAGTCAGTTGTCTAAACGTAAGGATGTCATCAACAATTTTATGTTTGGATGCTAGTTTTTGTAAAATATCTTCACCCGTTTTGTATTGACCTGTTTTCGTTTTTTTAGCTTTTTCGTCCAGTTTTAGTTTATCAAAAAGAACTTCGCCGAGCTGCTTGGGCGAGGCCAAATTAAAACGAACACCTGCTTGTTCATACACATTTTCTTCTGCTTGTTTGGCTTCGGCTCCTAGGGTTTCGCTATACTCATTTAAGAATTTTTCATCAACTCGAATACCTTCATACTCCATATCGGCTAGTACTTTAAGCAATGGATTTTCCACTTCGTAAAATACTTTTTCTACCTCTTTCTTTTTTATTAAGGGTAAAAGTTTTTTCTTTAGCTGAAGCGTTACGTCAGCATCTTCCGCTGCATAATCACTGATTTGCTCCTGCTCCAAATCACCCATGTTTTTTTGATTCTTTCCTTTTTTCCCAATGAGTGTTTCAATAGAAACAGGAGTATAGTGCAAAAATTGTTCGGCTAAAGCATCCATACTTCGTTTGCCTTCAGGCTCTATCACATAATGCGCTAGCATAGTGTCAAAGACATTTCCTTGTAGCAAGTGACCGTAGTTTTTCATAACGAGGTAGTCATACTTTAAATTTTGACCAACCCATGTAATTTTTTCATTACTGAATAACTCTTCAAATTGTTTTAAAAAGGTAAGACAAGCTTCTTTTCCTTTTGGGCAGGGTACGTAAAATGCTTGGCCTTTTTTTACGGAAAAACTCATTCCGACTAGCTCGCAAAGTAGTGGGTCTAAACCAGTGGTTTCTGTATCAAAACAAACCTCTTTATAACTGTTTAGTTCGTTGATTAGTTTTTTTACGTCCGCGTCCTTGTTTACAAATTGATAGTTGTGTTTTGTGGTTTCTATAGTTTTAAAATCCGTTGGAATATCTTCCTGAATAATTGGAGCACTTGATTTTGAAGAAGATTTTCTAGGAGCTACATTCCCAAATAAATCAGATTGTTCACCTTCTTTGGCTTTTATTTTAAACTCTTCTCCGAGTACGCGCTGTCCGAGCGTTCTAAATTCTAACTCAGAAAAAATAGTCGTGAGTTCCTCACGGTTCCAATCCGATATTTTATAATCATCTTCATTAAACTCACAAGGCACGTCCATGATAATCGTACCGAGTTGTTTACTGATTAAAGCATCTTCTCGGCCAGCAGCAACCTTCTCGCCCATTTTTCCTTTAATATTTTCGGCATTGTCAAGCACGTTTTCTACAGTACCATATTCTTTTAAAAGCTTGGCGGCTGTCTTTGCACCCACACCTTTAATTCCTGGAATATTATCTACTGCATCTCCCATAAGTGCAATCATATCAATCACCTGACTGACGTTTTGAATATCCCATTTTTCACAAACTTCTTTCTCGCCTAGTTTTTCATATTTACCTCCTCGGCTCGGTGGCTTGTACATAAATACTTTATCGTTGACTAGTTGCCCTAAATCCTTATCCGAGGTGACCATATAAACTTCATAGCCCGCCTCAGATCCTTTTTTGCTGAGTGTACCAATAATGTCATCCGCCTCGTAACCCGGTGCTTCAATAATAGGAATATTAAAGGCTTTGATAATCCGCTTAATATCAGGGATAGCTAGTTTTAAATCTTCGGGTGCCTCTTCTCTGTTAGCTTTATATTCGGGAAAGGTTTCGTTACGCACGCCTATTTCTGGAGTATCAAAACAAACAGCAAGATGTGTTGCATTTTGTGTTTTTAAAAGATGGACTAAAGTGTTTACAAAACCAAATTGGGTGCTTGTGTTTTTGCCTTCAGCGGTTACCCGAGGATTTCTAATTAATCCGTAATATGATCTAAAAATTAATGCAAATGCATCAAGGAGATAGAGTTTTTTATCAGCCATTTGGCTAAGTTAGAGCAATTGTGATTTCTCTTGCTCTTCGGGTTAAGAAATTTTTTCTAACCGAATTTCATTTAGTCAATTGACTGCTCGCAAACAGCCTTTAATCGACTGAATTCTATTTGCTAAATATTATTTTCTAAAAAAAACTATTTCTCTTTTCTTTGGAATGTGATGATAGTTTTGCCCTTCTCATCTTGTAAGAAAAGATATTTTGCGGTAACCTTATAGCTTTTAACCACGGGTAACGTATTGTAGAATGGTTTAGCATATCGGGCTGGAACCATACACGCGCGCTTGGTAGAAGCCATTGGCCCAAATTCAATATTGGATTGGTTGTACTTTGTTATTTTTCCGGAATATTGATTGCAGGCATCATTACCAGAAACTTGAGACTGTTTCGCATTGATTGTCATGCTCAGTCTAGCCATTTCTTCGTTGCTTGCTCCGCCTATGTTTTGCAAAAGCCAGTCACCATCTATACTGTAATTTTTTGTTGTGATAATCATACTTAGTTCACCGGTTTTAGGATTTTCCACGTACATAGTGTCGGCTATGGATTGTTGAGCAGCGACTGCCTTCTTCTTTGTTTTACAAGCTGAGCATGCTGCGAAAATCGCCAAGACTAAAAGGGTATTTTTCATGGTAGGGTGAAATTACTTTAATAAAAATGAAAACAAGGCGCCTTCATTCTGTTTTACATTTTATTGGGATTAAGAGATTTTAGTTGTTCAAAAGGGCATACGCATTTAAACTAGTAGCAATGCAAAGCCAAATAAAATAGGGCGCAACCAAAATTGCTTTTGTGCCCATTTGTTTTCGGTAAGCAAAAAGAAAATAAGCAACCAAAATAGTCAAACAACTTATAATAATAAGCGAAACCAATATCATATGATGTTTAAAGAAAACGGCATTCCAAATTACGTTTAGAAAAAACTGCACACTAAAAAGAGCAATTAATTTATTGCGCACTTCGTGATTAGTCAGTGACGCCATAAAAAAAGAAAAGCAAATCATAATCAATGTCCAAGCGGCGCCAAATACCCAGCCGGGCGGTGTCCAAGGTGCTTTATTTAAACTTTGATACCAATCGCCCATTGGGCCGGGGTCCTGAAGTAGTCCGCCAATGCCGAGGGCGGCAAAGTTTACAATTAGGAATAAGATTACTTTTTGATAGTGTTTCAAATTCATGTCATAAAATTAAACTTTAATTGCTAGCTATTCAATTTATATATTTGCATCGTGCGAATTGACCTAGTACAAAACGATGCGCAAGCAAAAGAGTGGCTTTTATTCCCTTTGGAAATTTATAAAAATGATCCAAATTATATACGCCCCTTGGATAAAGACATAGAAGATGTTTTTAACCCAGCTACCAATAAATTTTTTAAGTTTGGCGACTGTGAGCGCTGGTTGCTGAAAAGTGAAACTGATAAAATTATCGGAAGAATTGCTGTTTTTACAAGTAGGAAATGGAAAAATACTCAGCCAACGGGTGGGGTAGGATTTTTTGAATGTATTCAGGACCAAGCAGCCGCGAATTTTTTATTCGATGCGGCTGTGGTGTGGTTAAAGGAAAGGGGCATGGAAGCTATGGATGGTCCTGTGAATTTTGGCGAACGTGACAAATGGTGGGGGCTCTTGGTAAAAGGTTTTGAAGAGCCTCTTTATAATATGAATTATAATCCGCCGTACTACGTGGAGCTTTTTGAAAATTATGGTTTTCAAGTTTATTTCAATCAGGTCTGTCCGGGCATGAGTGTGGAGCAGCAACTGAGCGATAAGTTTTTAAACCTTCATAAAAAATATGAGAACAATCCTGACTTTACGGCTGAGCATATTCGCATCAAGGAGCTAGATAAATTTACAGAAGATTTTGTTACGATTTATAATAAAGCTTTTGCCCAGCATGGCGGTGGAAAGGAATTAGACTTGCGCCAAGCGAAATTTATGTTTGGTAAAATGAAAGATATTATTGACGAGAAGGTAGTGTGGTTTGTGTATCACAAAGGGGATCCGATTGCGATGTGGATTAATATTCCTGACTTGAATCAATATTTTAAACACTTTAATGGCAAGCTAGGTTGGTGGCAAAAAATCCAATTTGTCTTCATGCGATACCGAAAAATGTGTAAGCGTTTTGTGGGGGTTGTTTATGGAGTAGTGCCAGAATTTCAAGGCAAAGGAGTGGACGCTTATATGATAGTAGAATGCTCAAAAGTAGTTCAGCCGAGCAAACGGTATTTAAAATATGAGATGCAATGGTTGGGAGATTTTAATCCTAAAATGCTGAACCTCGCCAAGAACCTTGAAGCAGCAGAGGTAAGACGCTTGAGCACCTATCGCTATCTTTTTGACCGAACGATTGAGTTTGAACGTCACCCTATCTTATAGCGCAAATTTTTGTCCTTTGCAAAAACCGTTCGTATTGAATTTAGTTTTCTCTTATCATAAAAGTCTAATTTAGTAGAAATCCTTTCTATGAAACCGAGTTTGTTATTCGTCTTTTTTGTTTTGTTTAGTAACAGTATGCTCGCACAAACGATAACCGGTACAATGACCGATGCTGAAAGCGGGAAACCATTGCCTTTTGCTAGTATCTACCTGAAAGGAACTACGCGCGGAACGACGACGAATGATCAAGGTAAATTCACACTCAATCAAGCTCCAAAAGGTAGCACCCTGATATGCAGATATGTAGGTTATCAAAAAAAGGAAGTAATAATTGGAACGGAGAAAAACTTAAATGTGAAACTCAGTGCTAAGCACAAAAAAATAAAAACATTGGTTATCAAAAATACGGGTGAAGATCCGGCATACAGAATTATCCGAAACGCTATTAAAAAGCGCCCCGAGTATAATAAGGAAATCGACCAATTTGAGGCAAACTGCTATATCAAAGGGAAAATAGAATTGGATGAAACGCCTAGAGGAGGCTCTATTCTAGAACTGACGGTGGAAGACTCGAATACGGGAGAAGAATCTTCCAGCATAGATAGTCTGAAGGGTATTCTGTATCTCTCAGAAACATATTCCAAAATAACCTTTCAACGTAAGCCAAAAAGGTACAAGGTAAAAGTATTGAGTAGTAAAGTAAGTGGATCGCAGAGTGCCTATGGATTCGGCTCCCCCATGCGTCTTAATTTTTATGAGAATAGTGTTTCTTTTAATAGTCAGATTAGTCCGCGTGGATTAGTCTCCCCAATTGCTAATGGGGCATTGCGTTTTTATAAATATAAATTAGTAGAATCTTTCTTTGAAGATGGCCGTTGGATTAATCGAATTCAAGTTATACCGCGAAGAAAATTCGAACCTGTTTTTGAAGGTGAGATTTACATTATCAATGACAGCTGGCGCATTCATAGTGTAGATTTGATAGCCACTAAACAGCAAGAGCTAACCATTTTTGATACTATAAGTATCAAGCAAATTCATGTGCCTACCGAAAAAGGCTATGCGGTAAAGGATCAGGTTTTTGGGTTGAAATTAAAAGTATTCGGCTTTGGGATGAGCGGAAATTTTGTAAATGTGTTTACAAATTATTCTCATGAAATTGATCCGACTGTTTTTGATAAATTCGTAATGGAATATGATTCGTTAGCATTGAAGCAAAGTAAAAGTCATTGGGATTCTATCCGCGTAATTCCGTTGGAAGAAGAGGAGGTGAAAGATTATATCAAAAAAGATAGCCTAGCAGTAACGACTAAAGCGAAACAAGATTCGATGGCCGCGCTCCCGTTTTCTTATAAGGTGAAAGATATTTTGTTAAAGGGTGTAGGATATAAGTTCAATAAAAAAGAAAACGTAAAAACCGATGCGCTCATTGGTCTACAAAGGTTACAATACAATACGGTGGAAGGTCTAGTGTATGAACTGCCGATTCGGTACAATAAAAAAATAGATAAGGACAGAAAGTTATACGCTAGTGCTTGGGGACGCTACGGCTTTGCCAATCAACAGTTGAATGCAAAAGCCTTTGGGCGATATACTTGGGGTAGGAGTAATAAAAGTGCTCTCCGAATAAGCGGCGGACGATACATTTTTCAGTATAACAATAATGCTCCTGTGGACGAATTATTTAATTCGATAAGTACGATTTTTTACGGGCAGAATTACTTAAAAATTTATAGAGCCTACTTTGCAAAGGCTTCCTATACCAACGTTTTATTCAATGGGTTGACTTACAAATTAGGAGTAGATTATCAAAATAGAAATGCGTTGGCCAACGCCACCGACTTTATGCTGAAGTGGATTAAGGATGAAAATAAATTTACGGCCAACTATCCAACGGAGGTGTTAACCGATGTCATGCCGGATAATAGTCGCTTAGCTTTTCGGGCAAAAGTGAGTTATCAGCCGGGCCGAAAATTAATAAAATATCCCGACCGTATTGTATCGGTGTCCTCTCGTTATCCTACTTTTTATGGTGGTATGGAAGTTGCTCGTCCTTTGTTTAACACAGATGCTTCTTATGCTCGTTGGCAAGCAGGAATGTCAGGAGGATTGAACCTAAAACTATACGGAGAGTTTAAATACCGATGGAACGTAGGCGGATTCTTAGATAAAAAAACAGTGTTCGTACCTGACTTTACGCATTTCAATGGGAATCAGTTTTTGCTGGCTGCTCCTTATTTAAATAGTTTTCAACTAGCACCTTTTTATGCAAATAGTAATACCGAAAACTTCTATACCAGTTTTCATGCCGAGCATCATTTTAATGGTTTAGGGACTAACAAAATTCCAATGTTTAGAAAATTGAAATATCATTTGGTTCTAGGTTCCAACGGATTCTATGTCAACCAAAATAATAACTACATTGAACTTTCGGCAGGGTTGGAAAATGTAGGTTTTGGACTGACTCGTTTTTTACGTATTGATGGAGTAGTAGGATATCAAAATTTTGAAAATCCTGTATTGGGAATTCGAGTAGGAATCAATACTGATATGTTTTCGTTGGGATCAAAAAATGATGGTGAAGAATAATTTTTTTTAGTTTTTTAATGTTTGGTCCAAAAAAAAGAGAGGCATTCCTTAGCCTCTCTAAATTGAATAGTTTACTTGAAACTACTGTTTGGTAATTCGAGTATAAACAGTTTCTTCGTTTATCAAATTAAGTTTAAGCACATACAAACCACTGGGTAATGTATTCAGAGAAACAGTCTCTTCTGGATTCTTTATTTGTTTAATGAGTTTTCCAGTAATATCTAAAACAGATAAAGATTGTATCTCAACATCGCTTTCCAATTTCAATACATCCGAAACAGGATTTGGGTATAATTTGATGTTGTGCTTTTCTATATCGTTGATTCCAACGGCCCAATCTGCTTCTATTCGAACTGTTTGTGTTTGAGAACAATTGTTTGCGTCAATGGCATTTAATGTATAGTTGCCGGCTGGCAAATTCATGAAGGTTCCCGCTGGGTTTTGAACACCTGCGTTTGGCGTCAGGCTGTAAGAATATCCTGGAGTACCTCCGCTTGCGTTGCCGACAATACTACCATCGGCTGCTGTTGCCGATGTTGCATTTTGAGAACTAGTAATGCTCAAAACGAGGGCAGGAGGCTCCGTTATGGCTAACTGAATGCTTGTGTTGCAGCTATTGTTATCCGTAACTTGCAAAGTATAATTACCGGCAGGAAGGTTTGTGTAGTCACCCGGAAATGATTGTACCCCAAGGTTGGGCGTCAACGTGTAAGTGAATCCACCGTTTCCTCCAGCAGTGGTTGTGTAAGCCTCTCCATTGGGTACCCCAAAACAAGAGAGGTTTACAATGCTATCGGTGGCTAAGGTTAATGGCAATGGTTGGGTAATAGTAAATTGTGAGGAGTCTACACAGTTTTTAGCATCTGTTACAATGAGTGAATAGGTTCCTGCGGCGAGTGGATTAAAGAATCCTGTTGTATTGGATCCGCCTGGGTTAATATCAAAAGTAAGTGGGGCCGTCCCGCCATTTGCCGTTACAAGTAATACTCCATCAGCTGCGCCATTGCAACTTACATTTTGAGTCAAGGAGCCATTAGAATCTATAATCGGAGGAATGGCCGCACTAATCGTAACTACGCTATCTATAATCGTATTTAAGCTATCTCGAACTCTTACTGTGTATGTCCCAGGGCTATAATTTATAAATGCGCCCGTGGTGTTGGAGTCGGTTCCTATTCTATACGTGATAGGTGCCGTACCTCCTGCTGCCAGTACATTAATTCCTCCGTCTCCACCAGGGCTGCAGCTCGGTGAGGAAGTAACAGAACTGAGAATTGCCAATGGACCTGAATTAATATCAATATTTTGAAAGTAGATTAAATTACCGCCGTATTCACCGCTGATTATATCAAAATCACCATCGCCGTCTAAATCTAGTAGAGCCGGGTTGTTTACTTTTTGACCCATGGAGGCTGCACTAGCAGAAACTAAGTTGAACGGATTTGTAACCAGGGCTGTAAAATTAGGAACCGTAGCCGTCCCTATATTTTCCATATATTCGAAGTTTCCATTCGAATAGCCATCTCCAAAAAGTAAATCTAAGTCACCGTCATTATCCAAGTCAGCAAAACTTAAATAGCCTATGTAATTAGAAGAGCTGGGAAAGCTAAGTCCTAAAGGATTGACTTGCGTGGTACCAAAAGCGGGTGCTAATGCCGTTCCCGTATTTTCTTGGTATCTTATTTCCGTTAAATAACTAGTTCCATCATACGCAACGGAGAAGAAATCTAAATCACCGTCATTATCAATATCTACCAATTGGGGAGCTTGGAAGTAGTAGCCTGGAGTCAATCCGAAAGGGTTAATCGTTGGAGCTGCAAAAGCTGGAGCAGTGGCGGTGCCCGTATTTTCAAAATATTTTATATCAACATTGTTGTTATTCGTATCTGTTTGTACTGTCATAACATCAAAATCTCCATCACCATCTAAATCTCCAATGGTTACTTCGGGTAAATAGACATTCCCAGCAGTCAGTCCAAACGGATTACTTACGGGAGCGGCAAAGGCAGGAGCGGTTGCAGTACCTGTGTTTTCGAAGTATTGAAAAGAACCATAATATTCAGCCACCAATAAATCTAAATCACCGTCATTATCCATATCAGCCGCTGCTGGAGCCGCTGTTGCATAAGTCGCCGTCAGTCCGTAGGGTATATTGACGGGTGGAATAAAACTGGCTTGAGCTTGAGCCGTCTGAGTAGTTCCCAAACAGAAAGCTATCAGCCCAGTACCTAAAGCTCGACGCACAAAGCGCCGATTGAACCTAAAATTTTGGAGACTCCATTTAATCTGAGTAATTAAAAGTTGAACATGGGCATTACTTCGATCAAAGCCTTTATTCAAAAGAATAGCCAATCTCTTCGCTAAACGTTTCAGTTCTTTTTTACCCCGTACTGGATATTTCATAATAGTTTTTTTTGTTAATATTTTACTTGCAAAAAGAAATAGCAATTATCTCAGAAACGCAAGTTAATTATATTTCGTTAGTGAGAAATGTTAAATTTTTGACCAAAAAGTAGTTTCAGGAGTCATGAGACCGGCTTTGTAATCAACGGTTGATGCATTGAGAATATTCGGCCTTCGCTTGTTCGGCAGTACTTGTATTTCATAAATTTCATCAACAGATTGTTGATACGAAATTTTACCAACGAAACTTCGAGTAGGTAGATGAATCACGACAATACCAGCTTCCTGAGCATCACTAGCAAAGGGTAATTGGGCAAAGGTGGAAGAGTTTTTACGGAGTTTTGATAAACCCACAAATAAATAATCTTTGTGATGAGCCATGCCTCTTACAAAACCTTTAAACGTGTAAATGAGTTCAGTGGTTTTGGTGCTGGTGTTTACCTTAACCAATTCTCCGTTTGCGCTTTGTAGTAGGTACAATTCATCATTAATTATTTTGGGAGAATGAGGCATCGCTAAATTGCTAAGAACGATTTCATTTTTTTCAATGTCATACAAGGTTCCCGTTTGGGTAATGTTTTCTCGCCAGCTTTGTGGAGTGTTTCCTTGATTAAAACTAGTTGCATACTTAGGCAAACTATTTACAAGAGCCATTCCATTTAAATGGCAAGCATCTATCGATTCTAGCTTATTAATTTGCGGCGGTGACCAGTAAGGAGTAAAGCTATTTTCATCATCAATACTTACGATACAAGAAAAAAGGGTGTTGACCGCAAAGAGTTTTTCTTGACTGTTGAGCATTCCAAAATGTAGGTCGTGTAAGTCAAGACCCGCTGTGTGGTAGGTAGCTCGGGGCATATACATTGCGTCATACTTATTGGGTGATTTAGGATAGTGCGTGGCCAAAGCTGGTGAGTTAGCCAATACAATTACCTCATCTTTGGTGGCTACGGCCATTTTATCTTTAGAAGGATGTAAGGCAATGCCCATCGGCTTGTCAAAGGTTCGCGGTAGCTGGATTAAGCTATTCTCATCCTTCGGGGAAAGAAAAATAATCTTACCCGCCTGATAGGTGCTGATAGCCAAACTACAGTTCAGTTTAGTTAAAAGTTCGGGTAGCTGTGGGCTATAATGGCAAGCGAACGGGCTTATCGGGTTAGAAGACATACTTTAAAAGTAAGTCGGATACAAGTATGTCAACTTTTTTTTGTAGTAAATTAGTGATGTTTTTTGAAAATCATTCATCCGCTTCTATTTGCCGCTTGCAAATTTTAAGAACCACTAAACAGTCCGTTTACTTTTTATTCGCCCTTGCTCTTTATCTTTAGGCAAATTATTTACTATGAAAAGGCTACTACTATTTGCATTGATAATTTCTTCTTTTACCCTTCAAGCTCAGCAAAAAGAAGCGTATAAAAAATTGAATGCCTATTTTGATACCTTGGAAAACAATAATCGATTCATGGGCAATGTGTTGATCATGAAAGGTGATAAGGTAGAATTTGAGAAATCCGTTGGGATGAGTCAAGTAGATGAAAAACAAAAGCATAGTTCGAAAGATATTTTTAGAATTGGTTCTATCACCAAGACCTACACGGCCACCATTGTTTTAAAACTGATTGAAGATAAAAAGCTGAGTTTGGATACCAAGCTAGAAGCTTTTTTTCCGAAAGTAAAAAACGCCGATGCCATTACCATAAAGCAAATGCTGAATCACTCTAGTGGCCTAGCGAATTATACTAGTCAGAAAGATTTTGGTTTATATATGAGCGAAGCACAGTCACAAGAACAAATGGTAGCGCGGATTGAGAAATTGAAAAGTGACTTTGCGCCAGGAAGTAAACATGAGTATTCTAATACGAACTTTATTTTACTGGGTTATATTCTTGAAAAAGTAAGCGGCCGGACTTACGCAAAAAACTTAGACCAATACATTGTAAAGCCTCTCAAATTAAAAAGCACAACTTATACATTAGGTAATACAATTTTACCCAAAGAGTCATCTTCTTATATATTTCAAGAAGGCTGGCAAAAAATGCCGAATTGGAATTTAGATGTAGCTGCTGCGGCTGGTGCCATGAGAGCCACAACTGAAGATTTAGCACTATTTGCTAGAGGCTTATTCCGAGGAAAAATATTGGATGAAGAGAGCTTAAAAGAGATGACTAGCTTTGAAAAAAGTTACGGTCTCGGTTTATTGGAGGCGCCTTTTTATGATAAAAGATTATTGATGCATGGGGGCAAAATTGAAGGATTTCGCTCTGAATTTTTTTATGATCAGGAGGAGGATGTAACGCTGGTATTGCTAAGCAATGCGTCTAATTTTAACCAAAATGATATTGTCATTGCCATGGCTTCGGCTGTTTACGGAAGGGAATTTAAAATTCCTTCTATGAAAGAAAAAAAGGAGGTAAAAGTTTCGATTTCACAACTTAAAAAGTACGTTGGGGAGTACGTGAATGATTCTTTCCCTTTGGATATTACGGTTTCCATTAAAGATGAAAAACTAATGGCGCAGGCTACAGGGCAAGGGGCTTTTCCTTTGAAAGCAACAGGTCTCAATCGATTCGAATTTAAAACGGCTAATATTAATATTGAATTTTTACAAACAGAAAAAGGCTATAATCAAATGAAATTTAGTCAAGGAGGTAGTCGTTTTATTTTCGATAAAAAATAGTCTTCCATGAAAGCTTTGCAGTAAGAGGCAGAAGATACTGTGGAATAGAATTACCTTTGCAGCATGAAATTTAATTTAGCTACCGCACTGCGCTATTTGCTTCAAGGGGTAGTTATCATTTTACCATTTGCCATCACCTTTGCCTTGGTTTACTATGTCTTTGATTTTGTAGATACCATTATCCCGATTCGGAACATGCCTCGTGGCCTAGGCTTTGTGATTGTGATTGCTGGCTTGATGTTGGTGGGCTACCTGGGTTCACGCTTTTTTTTAGGGCGTTTGGTCTTAGATATTTTTGATAGAATTTTAGAAAAAATTCCTGGTTTAAAAATTATTTATACGGCTGTGAAAGATTTTGCCGAAGGCTTTGTAGGTGATAAAAGAAAATTCAAGACTCCTGTCCTTATAAAAATTAGTGAGCAACCTGAAATGCATCGAGTAGGTTTTTTGACCCAGAAAGATTTAACTAAAATTGGTTTAGTGGACAAGGTGATGGTATACGTTCCTCATTCATATAATTTTAGCGGGAACTTATTTGTGGTGCAAAGCACGAGTATTCAACTCTTAGATATGGACGCGGGCGATGCCATGAAATTAGCGGTCAGTGGCGGTGTAGCTGGTTTTGACGAAGAAGAGATAAGTATTGAAACCTTTCCTGAAAATGAAGTCAATGTATAATGTAGCCTCAGGACCTTCCGTTTATCCTAAAGTGATTTTGGAGAAAATTGCGAAGGGAATTTTAAACTATCAAGGTAAAGAGATTTCTAGTTTGGAATTGGGGCATCGTTCTGCGTTATTTGCCGAAGTGCGTGATCAATTAATTTCTTTGACGAAAGAAATTTTAGAAGTTCCTGATGATTTTTCTGTTTTGTATTTACAAGGTGGCGGGCGTTTACACTTTGCCCAAATTCCTATGAATTTTTTAAGTGAGAACGAAACAGCACAATTTATTGATACGGGTTATTGGACAAGCAAAGCTGCGGAATATGCAGCCAATTACGGGAAAGTCGAAGTCATCGAGAGTTCTAAACAGGAAAACTATTGTCACCTAACAAGTGCTGAAACTTCTAAACTCAAGGGAAAGTACATGCAGTATTGTTCGAACAATACAATTTATGGTACCCAATTTCACGACTTACCCATGGCCAATATTCCCGCAGTGGCAGACATGAGCAGTGATATTTTTTCTCGGTCTGTTGATTGGTCCCGTGTGGATTTGGTGCTTGCCTGCGCACAGAAGAATTTTGGACCGGCGGGTTTAAGTTTATTGATTGTTCGAAATAATTTTTTGGCCACCGCCAAAAGCGATTTGCCTGCTGTGTTTAGTTATAAAAATTTGGCTGCAAAAAATTCGAATTATAATACACCGCCTATTTTTAATATGTGCGCTAGTTTAGAAATGCTCAAATGGATTAAGGAGAATGGAGGTATTGAAGCATTAGAAAAGCGGGTAGAAGAAAGAGCAAGTATACTATACAGAGCGATTAACCAAAGTGATCTAGTGGCAAATACTATCCCTCTTGAGGAAAGAAGCTTCATGAATATTGTATTTGATGCCAAGGATAAAGTCATAAATGAGAAGCTTGGTCATCAATTTATGGCTGCTAATATTATTGGTTTTAAGGGGCATAAAGCAAGGGGTGGTTTTCGAATAGGCAACTATATCGGGCAGAGTGAAGAGGCGATTCGAGCAGTGGCTAGTTTTCTGTAATAGGATGGCCCTTAAAAACAACTTTTGCCAAGAATTAGTCGTCATAAACCATAAACATGTCGAGTTTATAGTATTCGTCAGCCATAATCCTGACGTGTTTTAGTCACAGAAACCTTTAATTATTTTGATGGGTAATCCTATTCCGTAATATCAATTTATTTTTTAAATTATGTACACTTTTATTTTGTAGGAAGTTTTTATTAATCGTAATATTGCAATTAAACGATTATGGGAATTACAAAATCATCTATTTACACCGAAGAACAAAACAGGGTGGCGTCTTATGCTAAGGTGTTAGGCCATCCTGCGCGGATTGCTATTTTGCAAGAGCTCATTGAGCGACAAAGCTGTGTATGTGGCGAATTAGTAACGGAAATCGGACTAGCACAGGCGACAATCTCTCAGCATTTGAAGGAATTGAAAAATGCCGAAATTATTAAAGGAGAGATTGAAGGCACCAGTGTTTGCTATTGTATAAACACGGAAAAGTGGAAAGAATTGACCAGAGTTTTTAAAGGCTTGTTCGGTTCTCTAAGAAATAAAAAATTTAAATGTTGCTAAACTTAAAAAACAACAAAATGAAATTATCAGAAGTAAAAAAAGTATTAGGAACCATCGAGGGCATACAGTTTGTATTGCCTGATGGCAAAAAAATTCCATCGCATTTTCATATAACTGAAATAGGAAATATAGAAAAAAAATTCATGGATTGCGGTGGCAAAGTGAGAGAAGAAACTAAAGTGAGTTTTCAATTGTGGACATCGATTGACTTGCATCATAGGTTAAAGGCAGATAAGTTTTTGAAAATAATTACGTTGGCGGAGGATAAAATCAACCTTCAAGACGTAGAAATAGAAGTAGAATATCAAGGAGATACCATAGAAAAATTTGCTCTTGATTTTCAAGAAGGACATTTTAGATTGACCTCCCAGAAAACAGCTTGTCTAGCCGAAGAGAATTGCGGAATTCCCGTGCAGAACGTAAAGAAAAAACTGTCGGAATTTAGCGCTGCTTGCTGTGGTCCCGACTGTTGCTAAGCGCTTAAATACAGCTTGAATTTTTCCTTATGGGCGTAGACCGATACAATGCCTAGAATTAGAAAAATCAAAGAGAACAGATAGTTTTTCGGATCATAAAAAATGTGCAACATAAAAGCGTTGAACATTATAGCAATGCTTAGTGTAAGAGCCACGGGAATAAACTTTCCGACTAATAAAGCTAACCCACTAACTACCTCTAGCACGCCGATCATAAGCATAAAGGGGGAGTGAAGAACAGTCATGATTGCGTACATTCCTTCGCCCATAGCGTCAGCCTGTGGTGGACCACTAAAAAATTTCCCAACGCCAAAGCCAACCATAGCTACGCCTAAAGCAATTCTAAGTCCGAGAACAATTTTTTGATTCATAGCACTAATATACGGGTAAGTACTTAGAAATTTACAGTTTTAGAATTTACTAATTCTTATATGCTGATTATCTGTTTTTCCGTGTATGCTCAGAATATATTGTCCGCTCGGTAGGGACGCGGTATTAATTTCTTGACTCAACATTTTTTTCTTGTAGAATATGTATTGTCCAGAAATACTCATGAGGCTAATCCTAACTTCATCTGTATTAACGTCTAGTCGGAGAACGTCATGAACTGGGTTGGGATAAGCATTTGCTTTGTAGGCTTGTGTTTTTGATGCAAGGGGTTTATCGATTCCTAACGGAGTGTTTGTGCAAAATACACGGCTACCATTTATGGAAGAGTAGGTAGCTAAATCTGCCCAAATAGAATCTACCAATTGATTATAGTTATTTCGAATAGTGGAATGAACTAAAGTTGGAGCTACATAGTTAATCGGTGGTTTTTGTTCGTAAATACTCATATAGGTTACGAGTCCCGCAAGAAAATATAAACTGGGTCGGCCATGAGGAGCATTGTCTTCATACAAACTATCTAACGGAATCGTGTTGTAGGGAGCGGACGTCAAAATTTTAGACATAACCGGTCCGGCAGGAATCATTTTTACGCATTGAAATGGATGTTGCATTTCAAGCGAATCATGATATTCTTCAAACCATTGATGGAACCCACCCAATGTGTAGGCATTATAATTTGCAAATTGCGCTGCGCTAGGAGGAAAAGTTGTCGGTGCATATTGACCCATATCTGGCCAGCTTTCATAAACGTAAATATCAGCGTTTGGTTCTTGATTATAGACCCAATTAATAATTTGATGGGAAGCATCGAGCGGAGAAACGGTGTCCATCCAATAATTTGCATTTGGCGCTTGGTCTTGAATAAAATTAGCCGGTGCAATAAATACATTTGTAAAATCAGCATCGGAGAAAGGCTCCTGTTGTAAATCCCAAGGCCGTGGTACGCTATCATACCCCCAATTAGAATTAGTTATATTCATAGCATGCTGGCGCAAGAAGCCATATTGTCCAGTAGCAGCAAAATAATTATTGTCGTGCTGAGCTATAAGATAAAGCCAGTGAGCGACCGTGGTTTCATCACTGGGTGTGGCATACAGCGGTGGTCGGTGGTCCAGCAAACTGTGACCATACATATAGGTTGTTACTGAATCTTGTGCTTGAATAGAAAAGGTAGTTATTATGAAAAGAAAAAGGAGAAATGATTTTGGCATGGTACTAAAATTACTAATATATTTTAAAATTATTTTCCTACTCTATCAAGCATTTTATTTTGTGCTCCACTTGAAGGTCGCCACGGAATATTTTTTGAATGGTAATCTTCGTTTCTCCTTTTTCAAGAGCTTCAAAAA
>CAZTCQ010000021.1:17712-20788 GCA_964612525.1 uncultured Chitinophagaceae bacterium
CGGAATATTTTTTGAATGGTAATCTTCGTTTCTCCTTTTTCAAGAGCTTCAAAAATATAGGTTACGGTGGCCGCATCGCCACCCGGCATTTTTGTTTTGTCGGGATGGGCGTAGTTCCTTTTTGTTCTAATAATTTTTAATAGGGTTTTGTCAGCCACAGATACTTTTTCTTTGATACCAACAGACCCATGTGATTTAGCTTGGTAAAACGCCTTTTGTCCTTTGGACAGCGTAACGATTTTGCTAGTTTCTTTTAGTTCGATAATGCTTTTTTCAGGACGAAATGTTTTTTCCCCGCAGGAAGATAAAAGAATAATTAAGAAAAGGTAAACTGTAATTAGTTTCATTTAGCGAAAGATAAAATCTTTACTTTAAAAAACAAGAACGATTTGTTTTGAGTTGTCGGAAAGCTCATGCCAAAGCTGTAGGAATAACAAAGCCCTGAACGAATGTCCAGGGCTTAAAAATTTGAATAGCTAATAGCTTATTTTGAGTGTTTTATCACAAACTTAGCAACGGCAGGAGCTAGCTCTTTCTGAGCGCGGCTACCTACGAACACACCAATATGTCCTCCGGGGTTTGCAAATGTTTCTTTATGTTTAGATCCTACTTTATCCATGATAGGTAAGGTGCTAGTATTTGGAATAATCGTGTCATGAGTAGCATACACATTCAAGAAGGGCGCCGTCATGTTTTTAAGATTGACTTTATGACCACCTAGCTCTAATTCACCTTTTATAAGTTTATTATCACGGAACAAATCCTTGATATATTTACGGAATAGCTCTCCTGGTATAGCGGGTAAGTCGGCTTTCCATTGCTCCATGCGCAAGAAGTTCATTAGTTTGGCTTCGTTGTCCAAATTGTTCATTACGCCTAGATATTTACTAATATTCATTGAGGGTTTTAGCATAGCGAATCCTTCATCCAAAAGTTCGCCGCTGATTAAACCTTCACTATCTACCATGGCGTCTACGTCAATATCTTTTGTCCATTGATAAAGCATACACTCATTGCCTGAGAAATCATAAGGCGCAACGAAGGTGGTAAGACTATTTACTTTCTGAGGGTTGATAGAAGAATAAATCATGCTAAAGGTTCCGCTTTGGCAGATGGATAGCAAATTAATTTTTGGCATCTTGTGCTTGGCACGTAAAAAGTCAACAGCATCATTAAAGTAACCAAGGATGTAATCTTCCATAGTTAAATATTGATGCTTGCGCTCTGGGTAGCCCCAGTCCATAATATAAACTTCCAAGCCTTCATCGAGCAAACGGCGCATCAAGCTACGGTCCGGCTGAAGGTCCAAAATCGTCTGACGGTTCATTAAGGCAAAAGAAACCAAACATGGGATTTTACACTTTGGTTTTTTATCAGTTTTGTAACGATACATTTTAATGTGGTCCTGCTCCCAAACTAATTCTTTCGGTGCAGTCGCTACGTCTACTTCTTCAATTCCTTGAAGCACTTCGTATCCTTTTTGTAACTTCTGGGCGGTTTCACCCATGGCGTGTATGGCCTTTGGAAAATCTATCATTTTCTACTTTTTTAAGAATGGCAAAATTACCATTCCTTATCATCTAAACCTCGGACTAGGCAATGAATTTGGTGTTAAGCTTTACGTTTCAACATTGTTTTCAGCTTAAAGCCAATAACATTACGCAGAATATGAAAACCGCTTATTTTGTTAGCGTCATCTGTCTCATATCGAACAATTTTAAAATCTTTATACCTCCCATACTCAGAGATTACTGTTTCGAAATACCCCCAAACTTTTATTTGGTAGTAAAATTTTCTGTAGGAGATGGTCTTTGATAAATTTTCCTTGGGGAACTCTGCTTCGTAGCGCAATGGGAATTTGCTTCGAATTTGTTTTATGTATTTCATCACATCTTTCTTCCCATTAATTCGCTGTGATTGAATACTAATTCGACTAACAGATACGGGCTTTATAGTCACGGTCACGTCGTCTTCCATTAGATTAGCTATTTCTTCGTAGTTCTTTTCATTCCAAGCCGTTTGCATTCTTGAGAAGAGATCCTTTATCAAAGAATCAAAATTTATTAATTTAGGCATAATTGGTTGATTATCAGGTGGTAGCAATAATACTATTGTTTTTGAATAAATTAAATTTTTAAGCCTCCCCTTCCTTCATGACAACAACATTGAAAATTCTGTTTACAAAATTTTTAGTGTTCAGTTCCAGCTTAATTCTGAATGTATACCATCTCAACGGTATGTTCAGGGAACTTAAAATAGGTAGCATTCAAACTCTCGTAAGTATGATTTTCTAATCCAGAAATAAAAAAGTTATACTTGTCCCAAGTCCAAGTGAAGTGCAAACTATCTTTTCTGATAATGGCTGCTTGTGAATATCCTTTTTCCAGAGTGGATAAAAACCAAAACTCATAGGGCCCTGCCCAAGAATCTAATAGCAATTTAGTTGGAATCTGATCCTCATAGATCACGACCCTTTTCTCTTTATATAGTTCAGAATTACTAATTATTGCCCGCTTCCAATCAAGCATATCTGTGTACAGCGCTGATGTATGTAAAATTCGTATCGCAAATAAAGTCAATATCAATATGGGAGCAAGTCGTTTAAGGATTCGCCAGTTAGTGCTTCTGTTTTGGTAATAGGTGACTACCTCAGAAACAAAGGGAATCACCAAAAATAGAGTGAGTAATAAATATTGATTCTCAAGATAGAACTGACGTACACCTTGCTCGTAACAGACATTTACAATAAGTAGGTATCCAAAAAAGAAAGCACTCATAATTGTCAATTGGAACCATTTTTTCTCCTTACTAAAATAGAACATAGTAAGTATGAGGAGGGTGATTAAAAAATAGAAATCATGAATTAAATAATTTAAAAAATTACTATTGGATTGGAGCGTAAAATAATCGGGGAATAAGCGACCAAAGTTGGCCAAACCTCCGAAGGCAGTTTGTTCATAGTGAGCCCGAAATATAAGAGTTCGACTGAGTGCGATAAATAGATACGTGAATACAGCTCCGGTTAATATTTTATTAGAAATTTTGTTTTGGCCGTAATGAAAGACGTGAAAAAATA
>CAZTCQ010000021.1:20888-31137 GCA_964612525.1 uncultured Chitinophagaceae bacterium
GAAAAAATACAGCACTGAACAAGTACATGAGAGGCTGAGTACAAAATCGTAATGTCGCTCAAGGAAAGACCAAACTTGGCACCCACCAATGGCAGAAGCTGAGTGAGTACCGCCACGAATCGCAAGTTTTGAATGGCAGGCGTTTCGGTTCTTAACAACTGAAACAAGTGAAAAGCAGAATCCAATGTTCCTATTCGTTCTTTATAAAAAAATAGGGCAAGAGCAAATAGAACTAGAAAAGAAGCGTATCCAAAAATGAGTATCTCCTTCTTTGTAAAGACCGTGTTTTCTCTCATGTAAGGATTAAAGTTAAACTGTAAATCGTTATTCGATGAAGGGGGGTGTATCATGAAGTAAGGATCAGCTCGTCTTGGCTACATTTTTTTAAAGTTAAGGAATAAAAAAATCCCTCACGCCAGGCGTGAGGGATTCTAGTGTATAGTTAAAAAAGCTTACTTCTTACGAGCAGTTTTTTTAGCGGTTGCTTTTTTGGCTGTGCTCTTTTTAGCAGTAGCTTTCTTTGCAGTAGCTTTTTTAGCCGTTGTTGCTTTCGCTTTTGGAGCTGCTTTCGTTGCTGTTTTTACAGTTGCCTTAGCTGCTTTTTTTACTGTAGAAGTTGCTTTCTTAGCAGTTTCTGTAACAGTAGTTGCGTTTTCACGCAAAAGGTTGCGAAGCTCTTTGTTCATTTCGTACATGCTTTTGTACATGCTGTCCATTTCAGTACGAGTAACGATTGGCAAGTTGCTCAATGTGTTCTCCACTTGCTCGTCCATTTGCTTTTTCAAACGGAAGCCAAGCGAAGACATTTCAGCTTGTAACTGAGAGAAATGCTCACTACCAAACAATTCTACCATTTCTGCATCCATAGAGTTCAAAAAGTCAGTGTAGAATGCCATGAAGTTTTCAATGCTCTCACCTTTTTGTACTTTCTCATTAAGCGTAGTAGCAAAGTTTTGGATTGCTTTGTTTCCTTTTTCGTACATCATGAATTTCATCTGCGTGTTCTTCATGTTGAACTTCACCATTTTGTCATTGATTTCTCTCATGGTTTCCACCATTTTCTTATCAGCGTTTGGTGTCATCATTTTCATGAATGGATTGCTCGAGTGATCAAACTGGCCTTGCATCATGTTGTACATACTCATCATTTGCTCAAATGGTTGCTTCATGCTATTCTGCATGTTGTTTTCCATATGGCTTTTCATGGTTTGGTATGCAGGGTTGCTCCCCAACCAATCGTTATTTGACATTTTTTGCATTTGGTTCATCCAGTTGCTGTACATTTCGTTCATGTTGTTATCTGGCATGAAAGAAAACATTTTATCCATAATGTCTTTCGTCATTTCTGGGCTAAAGCTTTTGGTGAACGTTTCCATATCAAATTTACCATTCTGTAATTGCTCCATCATTGGCAACCAAGTTTGAAACATTTTAGTATAAGTATCCGCATTGTTGAACATAGTTGTGAAGAAACCTTTTTGGTCACCGCTCATCATAGTGTTCAATTGCTCTTGAAAATTAGCCGTCATGTTTTTGTTCCACTCAGTCATTTGCGCGCTAGCCTTTTCCATGCTTTCTTGCCAATTGTTCATCGGGCTATCGCCCATTAAGTTAGCCATCGGATTGTTTTTCATCATTTCGGCCATCATGTTTTGAGACATCATGTTTTGCATGTTGCCCATTTGGTTTTGATACCAGTTTGTGAAAAAGTCAGTTGGGTTTGTGCCATTGCTTTTTGTATCATTTTTGCTCCAAAAAGCTTGCTGTGTTTCCATCCAGTTTTTAAAGTAATCGTTGTTCTTGCCATCAAACGATTTCATGAATTCTTTATTCATGTTCTCGGTTGTTTTCGTAAGGTTCTCCATGTTTTCTTGCGCTTGTTTCGCCCAATCAGTGAACATGTTTGTTGCGCTTCCGTTTTTTTTAGTTTTAGTTGCCATAACTTGTTTGTTTTAATTTTTATGTCCTAGCCTTCTAGGTTTTTTTCAATTTTGAAATGCAAAAGTAGAAACCTTTGGTTGTGAAAGAACGCGTTTTTGTAAATAAGTTGTTACTGAGACTAACATTAACATGATGGTAGCCATGCATATTAATAATAAATTAACCAAATAAGAGCCTTTTGAGTAAAAACAACTGCTTTATAAGAAAAATAGAGCGAGCTAGCGATATTAATAAGCTCGTAGACAGATGTCTCACAATACGTCATAAAAAAATGAGTGGACTTACTACAACCTTCCTACTACGGATTACCTTTGCGCCAAAATTTATAAAAAATGATAAAAGTAGGAGACGAATTCACACACGATTTTTCATTCACTCAAGAGCAGGTGAACACATTTGCCGAGATAACGGGAGACACCAATCCATTACACATAGACGAGCAGGCAGGGGCAGATAGCATTTTTGGGAAGCGTATTATGCATGGTCATTTAAGCCAAAGCGTATTCACAAAAATATTTGGTACCATGCTTCACAATGATGGTCATATATACATGATGCAAAAATCACAGTTTTACGCGCCAATGTTTGTAGATACAACTTATCGAGCGGTAATTACGGTAAAAGAAATTTTCCCGGAGAAGAATAGAGTCTCTTACGAAACGAAAGTAATAGATCCAGCGGACGATAAAGTTTGTGTAAACGGTGAAGCGCTTCTTATGAATAAGAAAGTTTACGTTTGGGAATAGTGTATTTTGAAGGATAAAAAATTAGGCAGCTCTCAAGGCTGCCTTTTTTTATTCTACAAAAAAAATGAAATTCTTAAATCTTTAGCGCGCTGCTTGAGTGTGTATCTCTTCGTTTATCGACTTGATGAGAAATAGTGTTTACCGAATCAAGATAATATCACCTGTTAAGAAAACATCGTCTTTACTATTGACACATTTCATTTTACACTTATAAAAATAGGTGCCAGTCGGTGCAGGTTCACCTTGCAGTGTGCCATCCCAAGCTCCATTGATTTCATTCGTCACGAATACACGAGCCCCCCAACGATTATAAATACTCAAATGGTAGTCTTTAATATCTGTGGCCGGACTAATGGCTCGGAATCGGTCATTATTATCGTCTCCATTAGGCGTAAATGCATTCGGGAAATAACAGTCGCAACAATATAGCTGTTGTAAAGGTAAAATGCTATCCACCTGACAACCGCGGGCATCGACTACTGAGCTATAGTATATTGCTGGATTTAAATTATAGAGTGATACATCCATTGAACTTGTATGCTGCCAACTATACGAATAGTCGCCCCAACCACCTTGTGCGTCCACCTGAATTTCTCCAATTCCTGATTGATAACATGGCACATCCGTAATCTGGGACTCTATGCTCAGGGGTGCGGTTGGGCCTGGAATCTCAAAGACCAGATTGTTTTTACAGCCATTAGAGTCTATTACAAAAATTGTGTGAGGACCAATCCCGAAGTCACTAAAAGTGTTTTGAGCAAGGTAGTTTGATTCCGAGGTACTCCATCGATAAGGTGCTGTTCCATCCGCCCCTACAAAACTAATAGGGCCCGAAATATCTTGATAGCAAATAAGGGTGTCTATAAAACTTGTAGTGATGTCGATAGGGTCAGGCGGAGTGAAAAATATGGTAGTATCACTTTCGCATGAATTAGCATCGCGCATATAGATTGTATACGTACCGGCAGAAAAATTTGTTTGTACCGCCACCGTAGAAAAATTAATACCGTCAAAAGAGTATTTGTAGGGAGGTACTCCATTGGTCCCACTTAACTCTAGGCGCCCTGTGCTGTCTCCATTACAGAGAGGCGGAGTATATTGTACGACGATTAATTTGGGCTTGCCTACATTGATTAAGTTAACGGAGTCCGTAAACGTACAGCCGACTGAATCAATGGCGTTGAGTACATACAGACCCGCAGCTAAGGAATCGATATTGCTTGTAGAATCTCCATTGCTCCAAGCATAATTCACTGTGCCCGTTTGCCCTGCGGCAAAAGTATTAATTCGTCCGTTGTCTTCATCACAATACGCATCAGCAATTGAAAATTGAATGCTCAAGGGTACCGATGAGTTAATGTTCAAAGAATCTATTCGGGTACAATTATTCGCATCCGTTATGGTTAAATAATTCCAGCCGGAAGGAAGCGTATTGGTTTGCGGTGTATTAGCCAAATTAGACCAACTGTAAGTGAAAGGAGGTAAGCCGTTCGTGGCAATGCCATGACCCATACCATTGTTAAGTCCGCAAGTGGTATGAGCAAAATTAATCATTTGCAGTTGCATGTTCAATGTGTCATTTAGTAAAGTTCCAAAGGTTATGGAACATCCGTTCGCGTCAGTGACGGTAGCAGAGTAGATACCCGATGATAGATTACTTATAAAAGAATCAGTAGAGCTCGGACTTGTCCATACATAAGAATAAGGTGCTGTGGTTCCACTTGCGCTCAGTGTAATACTTCCTGTACTATTTCCGCAAACCGGTTTAAAAATACTATCGGTCACGGTAGGCAAGCTGTTTGGGTCCCAATTTAGTTGTTGTGTGAGGGAAGTTTGGCAACCTTGCGCATCAGTCACTGTTAATGAGTAGGTTCCCGGTGCCAAGTTGGTTATTGCGCTAGTTGTTTGTGAGGTGCTCCAATTATATGTGTAGGGTGGGACGCCTCCACTTGCATTCGAATAAATCCTACCATTGTTAATTGGACAAGTCGGATCAAACAGACTATCTATGAAAACTCCCAGGTCGCTATCCACCCCTATATTAAAACTTAGACCCACGATACAACCGTTGGCATCTTGCACCTGTGCAAAATGAAGACCATACCCAAGGTTGGCGAAAAAATTAGATGGTCCAAAACCGGATCCGTCAACGGCATATTGATATGGGGCCGTACCACCCGAGGCATAAATAGTAGCTGTGCCAGTAGCTGTATTTAAACAGTTTGTATTGGTCGTAACTATTGAGTCAATAGTACCGGTCTTCTGATAAATAACAACCGTATCGGTGAGCGTTTTATTTGGACAATCAAGTTTTAATTCAGCTACCACCGTTTTTGTAAAAGGGGCACACACATTAATATTAGCCACGTTGTTGGCAACATTAACGCCATTCACAAACCAACGCAAGGAATAAGCTAGAGCACCAGCGGGGCTAATTTTCCAACCTTCATTACTGGCTGTCCAGACGGAAGCATTTCTATTATTGACGACTAAAAAATTTTGTGCGGCTGTACTTTGAATGCCTAGCGTGGCATAGTTCAAGTAGTTGGAGGTGTCAGAATTACAGGTTGATTTATTCGTAATAAAAAATTCTATTTCATTAGTAGATTCTGACAACACACACTGAAATGTAGCAGGCGAACCTGAACAGGCACTTCCGAAAAACGGAATATTGCTGTATTGAACTACGAATTTTCTAAAAGGAGCCGCTCCGGTGGTTTGATACTGAATAGTGCCGCCTACACTAGTATTTCCATCTGAGAAAGGGCAGAATATACCGTTATCAGGATAAGAGGCCGAGAAGTAGGGCATTGCTTGACGAGTGTCAAACGAACAATTGCCACCGGCATAAGAAGAGTTAAACGTTATGTGTCCATTGGCACTTATGTAAACTTGGGTATAAGTCCCCTCATAAAAACAGAAAGGAAACCCTATCGAAACTGCATTTGAAAATTTATCATCTGAAAGGTTTAAGCTAGTGGGAGCACTCAGAGAAACTGGATTGTAATTCGAAGCTGCCGCGGTGTATAGGTTGGTCTTAAGCGGTTGTAAATAGTTGGCCGTCACTTGTTTGCAGTTTTGAGTGCAGGGCAAGGTGTCTACCGTGGGTCCCTGTATATTCAATAACTGAGCTGGTGCCAAACCAGGTAAAGCTAGAGCTATGAATAGTAGGCATCGACTGAACTGTATATATTTTGGGGCTTTCATATCAATGTATATTAAAGATAACGAATGAATAACGAGTTGCGTTAGTGAAATGAGTGTTTTTATTATAACTAAAAAATTAGGTTTATAACTAAAAGTATAGTTATATTTGTTCTCGATGCAAAAACTGACTATAGCAGAAGAGGAAATCATGCTCATCTTATGGGATTTGGAAGAAGCTTTTGTAAAAGAAATAATTGAAAAAATGCCTTATCCAAAGCCTCATTATAATACGGTATCCACCACGGTACGTATTTTACAAGATAAAGGTTTTATAGATTATAAGGCATTTGGTAAAACACATCAATATTTTGCGAAAATATCGCGAGAGCAATACCGTAAAAAAAGTGTTCGTCCTTTAATGAAAAATTATTTTAATAATTCTGCTGAGGCTTTGGTCTCCTTTTTTGTCAAGGAAAAAAATGTAAGCGTTGAAGAGTTAGAAACTTTAATTGCCAAACTAAAAAAAGAGAAATAATATGTTAGTCTATCTCTTAAAAATATTTTTAATTCAAGCGCTTGGCCTAGTCATTTACTTTGCGTTTTTACGCAATGAAAAACTCTTTGGCTATGCTCGCTTTTTTTTATGGACCCTAGTTATTGCATCATTTGTTGTACCGTTTATTCAGATAGAACTTTTTGAACCCAATGCTTTCGTTGCAGAAATAAATGAACTTCCGCGGTCCGTGGTATTTCCTACTATCCCCATTGGACCAGCGAAGACGCCACTGATTAATTGGCACTTTATATTCGTCTCAGCCGCACTTTGTGTTTCATTGATTCAATTGGTTCGTTTGTTTTTGGCATACAAAAAAATAAGAGGGCTTAAGAAAAGAGCCATCTATCAAAGTCCAAATATTTATGCCAGTGAAGAAATCACCTTGCCTTTTTCGTTTATAAATTCTATTTACTTACCCAAATGCTTCTTATCAAAAGAGGAACTACCCTTAGTGCTTGCTCATGAGCAATCTCACTTGGATAAAAAACATAGTTGGGATAAAATCATCATCACGGTATTGGCTCGCGTTTTTTGGTTTAATCCTTTACTCATCATTTTTCATAGAGAACTAGAGCTCGTTCATGAATATCAAGTAGATGAGGAGGTGACCAAAAATTTTTCGCAAGATCGATATTTACGAAGTCTGTTGCAATCAACTGTTTACTTACAAAGCAGCCCTATCGTATTAACTCATTCCTTTTTTTCATCACCCATCAAAAACAGAATTATTATGTTACACAAAACAGCAAAAAACAAAATCGTAAAACAAATCACAACCGTCGCCGTTCTATTGGCCCTAATAGTTACAGTTGTATTTTTTCAAAGCCAAAAAGTTAGGGCGCAGACTTCAAAAAGTTTCCAAGAAGAAGTATCCTCAAAAGACACCTCATTCACTGATAATGGTGACGGAAGCTATACCATGAAATATAAAAATGAAAAAGGTGGTGCGGTGCTAAGCGTTGTTTCAGCCGAAAGGATGCTTAGCTTTTTAAATCGAAAGGCGGGTCCGAATTCAAAATGGTCACTAGGAAAAGACAATGGCCTAGTTTTAAACACAGTAAAAAGCGAAGGACAAAAACCTAGAGAAACCCTAGTGGTCAAAGGAGGCGATACGGTTCTAAGCCAAAATGCAGACGGCACTTATCAAATGATAGTGACTAGTGAGAACGGAAAAGTTTCCAAAGTAACCATCACTGCTGATGAGTTGGTAGACTTAATGAATTCCGACGGTAAGAAAAATACTACTTTTAAGGCAGGTGCAGATAACGAAATTCAAATTGAGCTAAGTACCGAGAATGCAATCTATAAAAAAGTGGACGTCAGTGCTACCTTTCCTGGTGGAGATGAGGCTTTGATTTCGTTTGTTGGCAATAACTTGGACCTTACCAAAGAGGAGTCTAAGGATATTCCTAAGGGAACTGTGTATTTAGAATTTGTAGTTAAAGCAAATGGTGAAGTAGATAGAATAAAATCTATAAAAACCCCGAAGGGTTTAGAACTAATTGAAAAAAGAGGAATAAGGGCAGTGAAAAAAATGCCCAAATGGTCACCTGCCAAAATAGAGGGTGAAAATGTAAGTTCTTATTTCGTCCTGCCTATTGCCTATGAGCCTGAATAGTTTTGTAATACGGTGCATGGAGTAAACCTTGTCTAGCGGGATTAATTCAAATATACCTGAAGCTGACAGGTGGTTATTTTAACTCAAAAACTTTGAATTGTAGATGATTTTCTGACAATCAGATGATGCAAAGCTTCTCCGTTTCGTTCGTATATTTGTAGTTCTAAAATTAGTTGATTATGAGCGAAGCAAAAGGTAAAAAATTATTTGAGGAAAAGATTGAGAACGAGGTAAAAATCGAAGCACGCGATTGGATGCCTGATGCGTATCGTAAAACTTTAATTCGTCAAATTTCACAACACGCACACAGTGAAATCGTAGGAATGTTACCCGAGGGTAATTGGATTACACGAGCGCCGAACTTACGCAGAAAATTAATTTTAGTAGCCAAAGCTCAAGATGAGGCTGGGCACGGTTTGTATTTATATTCTGCGGCAGAAACCTTAGGTATAACACGTAATGAAATGTTCGAGCAATTGAATTCGGGCAAGGCGAAATACTCAAGCATATTTAACTACCCAACGCTCACATGGGCTGACATAGGAACCATTGGTTGGCTAGTAGATGGTGCAGCTATTATGAATCAAGTAATGTTGTGCCGAACGTCTTACGGGCCGTACGCCAGAGCGATGGTAAAAATTTGTAAAGAAGAAAGCTTCCATCAGCGTCAAGGTTATGAAAGTTTATTAGCCTTGAGCAAAGGAACAGAAGCGCAAAAAGCAATGTTGCAAGATGCAGTAGATCGTTGGTGGTGGCCGAGCCTTATGATGTTCGGACCAAGTGATGATGAAAGTACAAACTCCAAACAAAGTATTGAATGGAAAATCAAACGTCAAACCAATGATGAATTGCGTCAGCGATTTGTGGATGCCACAGTTGAGCAAGCAGAAATTTTAGGGGTAACCCTTCCGGATCCAGAGCTAAAATGGAACGAGGAGCGGGGTCATTATGATTTTGGCGAAATAGACTGGGAAGAGTTTTGGAATGTAGTAAAAGGAAATGGTCCTTGTAATAAGGAGCGCTTAGCCGCTCGAAATAAAGCATGGGACGAAGGCGCTTGGGTACGTGAAGCTGCTATGGCTCACGCCGAGAAAAACGCAAAACGCAAAGCCGCATAGTTTTCGACTACGCTCAAACTGACAAAATTAAAATGATGAAAGTATTTGGTAATTTGACGTTGAAACGCGTTGTGCTTTTGAGTATGGTTTTGATTTCTTTTACGGCTTGTAAAAAAGATCAAGATGATAGACTGGAAGAAAACATCGAAGAAATTGAGCAGTATATCGCTGATAACAATTTGGAAGATTTAGGAGTCATTAAAAAAACAGGAAGTGGTTTGCATTATATAGTTACAAAAGAAGGAGATGGAAATTTTCCAGCCTCGAATAGTACAGTAACTGTAAAGTATAAAGGTTACTTGACGAACAACGAAGTATTTGATGCGAATCCAAACTATACTTCTTCATTAGAAAATCTGATTCAGGGTTGGCAGGAGGGAATTCCAAAATTATCGAAAGGAGGGGCTGGCCTACTCTTAATCCCAAGTAAGTTAGGTTATGGTGCCAACGGAGCGGGAAGTATTCCTCCATACGCGGTCTTGATTTTCGAAATTGATTTATTGGATTTCCAACTATGAGTGATGCCTCTAAGGTAAAAATTAATTACAGTCTTGTTTTTATTTTTTTATCGGCTTGTTTATTCATTTACATTTTTTACAGACCTGAAGGCACACTGGTCAACATAGTATTGTCTGATATTTTTCCAAACGAAAGTTTGCTATCTTTAAAAAAGTATGTAACGAATGTACTACCACTTCATGAGTTGATTGTTTACTCTCTTCCTGCTGGCTTATGGGTTTTCTCCGCAAGTATTTTAGCTCGTAATCTTCGTTTGCGACTATTCAAGAAACAAATTAATCTCGAATGGTTCCCGATGGCTTTTGCTTTATGGTTAGAATTTTGGCAGTACTTCGGGATTGTAAAAGGACGATTCGATGTGGCTGATATCTTTATTGTATTGATTTTTGGTTTTATGGCTTTAGTGGCACACAGGCCGATGCAATTATCTCCTAGAATGTTGTTTCCATTTCATCGACGGAGCGCCGCTTTTATGATAGTGTTTGTTTGTGTTTTTCTAGGACACGTTTTTTAAAATTTTAACTGCATCGGCCACACGCTCCCCATCTATAGCAGCGCTGATGATACCACCAGCATATCCTGCGCCTTCAGCGCAAGGGTACAA
>CAZTCQ010000022.1:0-9719 GCA_964612525.1 uncultured Chitinophagaceae bacterium
GCTTATATCTGCGGTGAAGAGACTGCCTTATTAGAATCACTAGAAGGAAATCGAGGAAACCCAAGAATCAAACCACCCTTCCCTGCTGTAAAAGGTGTTTGGGGCTGCCCAACGGTTGTGAATAATGTAGAAACCTTAGCGGCCGTTGTGCCGATCATTAATCATGGCGGGGATGAATATGCCAAAATAGGTGTAGGTCGTAGCACGGGAACCAAACTAATTTCTGCTTGTGGTAATTTGAATAAGCCGGGTGTATATGAAATAGAAATGACGGAAAGCGTCGAAGATTTTATTTTTAGTGATGAATTTTGCGGAGGAATCCCCAAGGGCAAAAAACTAAAAGCCTGTATCCCAGGTGGAAGTTCTGTGCCGATTGTGCCGGCAAATTTATTGTTGAACACTGCAGCTGGCGAAACAAGAATCATGAACTATGAGTCCTTGGCCGTTGGTGGTTTTGAAACAGGAACTATGATGGGTAGCGGTGGCTTTATCGTTTTAGATGAAGACCAATGTGTGGTGCGCCACACTATGAGTTTGGCAAGATTTTATAATCACGAAAGCTGCGGTCAATGTTCTCCATGCCGAGAAGGTACCGGTTGGATGTATAAAATTTTAAAGAATATCGAAAACGGTAAAGGCACCATGAAAGACATTGATTTGTTGTGGGATATTCAGCGCAAGATTGAAGGGAATACAATTTGTCCGTTAGGCGATGCTGCAGCTTGGCCCGTGGCAGCAGCTATCCGTCATTTCAGAGACGAATTTGAATGGCATGTCACCCATCCTGAAGAAGCGCTAACCCGAAATTTCGGCATTGCGCAGTATGCTGCTGCCCTTGTTTAAATTGAAGCTTAGAATTTGTAAGGAAATTCAATTTGAATGAGTTTCCTATTCTTAGAAAAATAATAATTTTTAAACCTTGGACTAATTACTAATTAGCCATCCTTTAAACCAATGGTTTTACTAATGCTACTGCCTAGAACAACATTTAGCAGTGCGTTAGTCACGGGTATATTCAAAAGCTCTCGGCTTTACTAAAGTCAAAAAGAAGAAGAAAAAAAATTATTTAACCGAAGGTTTAACAAAGAAACCAGCCGTAGAAAATGAAATTTCTTTAGCAGCTGGTGTTTGCTTGGTTTGCTTTAATGGAATCGTCTCAACACTTTCGTAGGTTATAGCATCAAATTCAAGCTTTCCTACTTTATCTGGAGATACTTGTTTGCACGTGGCACAAACAATCATTGAATAGATAAAAATCAATGAGGTAAAAACATTAATCGTTCGTCTCATAATATAGGGTTGGAACGCAAAAATAGAATGTTGATAAGTTAAATGCAACATTTAACAAGCTAAATATTAATTTAATAACAAAATTAACAATAAGCTGAATTTCAAATAATTAAATATATTACAATGATTATATGATTAAGGTTTCATTAAGACAACTTTAGCTTTCAGCCCTGACTCTTCCTGTCTTTAGGTCAAAGGCAACGAGTATAGCTAAGCCTATATAAAATAGACTGCCAATTTTATCAGTTTCAAGCAGCTCGCTAAAGAAATTATTAACAAAAACGGCCGCCAACATGCCCAAAATGGCCAAAACTATACGACGGTCGCTAGCCGAAGAGCATTGAAAATAAATACGCTGACCACGCCAGAAGATAAAGAAAACAAGCCCAGCGTATAATAGCATCCCTACCCAACCCTGCTCAGCCAGCATAAAAAGAAAGTAATTATGCGTGGTGGATTTTTCAATATTCCGACTGACCCAAGTTCTATATTCGGTAATCGCATAACGAGGATAAGTATCATAAAACTTATTCGGCCCAACACCAAGAATGGGGTAATCCTGACTCATTCGTACCGTAGCAATCCAACGGTGATAACGCTCAGCCGAGGAAATATCTGTCCCCTGCAGAGTAGCCATTAAGTGATCCGTAAGATTTTCATGCATCACTGTTTTATCAAAACGTGGCCGAAACTGTAGGTATCTATTATCATGAGCTAACCATAAAACTAGCGAAAGGATTAAAATATAAATTACCGGAATTACATATCGACCCAATCGAATGCGAATGGCAATCATCATACCTATTCCAAACAAAACGGCGCCCCAAGCCCCTCTAGAATATGAAAAATAGACAGCTATTAAGTACAATGGAATAGAGAGCAAAAGTAAAAAGCGATAAACACTCCCCTTTCTTCCTACCCAAAAAGCACCTAAAACAGCGAAGAAAAAGCATGAAATCATTGAACCATACATCACGTGATTCTTAAAAAAAGGTTGAATCGGATCGTGCACATCCGAGAAATTAAAGCCCACTCCTTTGGCTTTATACATTACCGCAAGTACGATAAGCGTCAAAACCGAAAACATGGCCCAAAACCCAATTCCTAAATTGCGAGACCGATAGAAATATCCAAAACCAAAAAAGAAAAAAGGCACCAAAAACCATATTTTCTTAATTAAAAACTTCGCACTAAAACCAACATCAGAAGAGCCCAGTGTAGCCAGCAGCGTCCAGACAAAACTAGCTAAAACGAATAAGGTGAAAGGGTGTGAAAAAAAAGAAGCTTTATAAATATCTTTCTTTTTAATAAAATAAAAAGCCATCAGGGCCGTAACCAAAAGCTGAAGTAATTCATCTGGAAAATCTAGCCTAACGGGCAGTATTTTTTCCATGGGAAAGGAAAGTGGCACCGTTAAGAGCAACACATGATACGGCAGTTCAATATTTGGAATAATATAAAAAAGTAAAAGAACACCCGCCGGTAAGAAAACCGCCGGCCAAAAATCCGTCAACATGGAATAAACCAGACCAAGCAGAAACAAAGCTGCTAGGCTTATAAAAAGGAGCTTCACATTCGTTTCGAATGATTTAAGCATCCGCGGTAAAAAATTCTTTGTTCCGAATAATGTATTCGTATAGGACAATCAAAAGCCACGCAAACAAGAAAGCGGCTGCACCAACTAACAAAACAGTTAGTGTGCGATACGGTCCCGCTTTCTGGCCGCTAGGACTCGCCCATTGTGCTACGTGAATCATAGGAATATCATAGTGCAGCAAGGCGCGAAATTCATTGGCCAGAGCGGCGTATTTTCCTTTTTCAATCACCAAGCGATCCTTTACTTCTGATACTTCCTGAATATTCTCTAGTGCTCTAGCGTAGCCCGCTCCACTACCATTCATTTTGCCAACCATTAAATTTTTACGACCAGGACTTACGATATCATAAATTCCAAACTGAGTTCTCATGGCGACCAATGTATCGGTCAAAATTGCAATCTGAGCTGTTATGGAATCACTGCGCTTGTCTAAGGCCTTGGCTAACTGCTCGTTGCCATTGATGTAAACTTCCTTTAGTTTTTTTTCTGCAAAATTCATAGCAGCATTTACTACTTTGGCTCCGAGCTCTTTATCAGTATCCGTAAAATGAACTTCTAAATGTTTGAAGCCGGTTCTGCTAAAGGAATAGTTTTTTGCAAATTTCTTAAAGGTTTTATGCATCCCATTTGGGTCTTTTTTTACATCAATTTTATAATGGTCATACATTTTAAACTCTTCAATCAGCTGCGCCATGACATCCGAGGTATTACCAATTACATAAAGTCGATCGGCTTCATTTTCTTCTCCAAAAATATCAACCCACTCCTGGTTAAACTCGCGAAACATATTAACTCTGGCATTTATCACCGAAGAAGCAGGAAAAAAAGCTCCATAGGCTTTGTATGTATTTTTTGTAAAAAACATAACGCCTGCTGCAATAATAGCTGCGATCAAGGCAAAGCCGATAATTATTTTTTTCTGTTGCCATCCTACGCGGATGAAGTCAATCAAATCCAAATTTTCTTTTTGTTTTGTCATATAAAAAGATTGAAGCAAATATATTGTACTGGTTTTACTTATTCGCCTAAAAGTTTAGGTAGTCTGTTTTTATACTTAGCAAAGATTTTAAGAAGCAAACTAAAGGAAACTAGGTCAACATCTACTATTTGCTCTTAACGGTAATTTCTTGAAAATATTTTATTAAATCTTGCCATTTCCAGAGGCGAAGTACAAAAACCAAAGGGAGAAAGATAGCTACATTCAACAGAATAGAATACAACAAGCCAATGGCCAATTGTTTAAACATATAATTTAGAACAATAAAAGCAAGAAAGAAAAAGACAAATTGAAGGAACCAAGAAGCTTTTACGCTTACGTCTGTTTTTTTAATGCTAAAAATAATATAGGCTGCCGCCGCAAACCACTGCACTCCTAGCCCAACCCATGCTACTGCCTGTGCTTTATATAAGGGGATCAGGAAGCTATTACCCACCAAACTTAAAAAGCAAGCAGCAGCGGCAATTCCTATCAAAATTTTTAAACTTCCATTTGCGGTGAGCAATGTAGAATAAACATTCATAATGCAATAAGCAGGAAAGGAAAAAATAACAAAGCCATACAAATAGCTAGCCGTGAGTGTATTTTTCTCATATAATAAACTCATGATATCTTCTTTAAAAAAGACCGCATTAGCTGCAATCACAATGGAAATAGGCAGGAGAATATTAGTAGTGGTTCGCACTAAAGAACTAATCTTATTTTTTTTAGATAATAGGCGGCTAAACATGGGAAGCAACATTCCTGCGAACAGAAAACCGAACATATTCAATGCATCTAAAATTCTGAAGGCTTTAGCATAGAGACCATTTTGAAATTCTCCATCTTCTGACAACATATTGACTAACAATACTTGGTCGGAACGCATATAAATTGCCATGAGCAGAATTAAAATAGCATAGGGTAAGCTATCGCGAATAATATTTCGCACCAAGCTAAATTGAAAACCGAAAAATCTGATTTTTGCATAACGAAAAACTATAATAAAAAGAGCGACCAAAATACTGACACCATAGGCAGCTAATTGAGCAAAAACAAACCATTCTATCTTAAACTGAGCTCGAAGGCTGGGGGTAAACAAAAGAACCGAACAAATAACAATCATCAGCAAACGATCCAAAACACTGAGCATACTATCAATTTTAAAATCATGATGAGCACTCACGTTGCTTCGCAAAAAGAGTAAAAATGAATTGAGAATTTGAATACCGCCTATCAACAGCAGCAGTTGAAAACTCCGTCCCTGATAGTCTAAAAACAAGCCTGCCAGCAGTAAGACACCAATAAATAATAGACTCAGCACAGATTTCGCCACAAGCATATTGGGTAAAAACTCCTTTAACTTATGGGTATTCTCGGCTACGCTTTTATTATTATAATTAGTAATTCCTAAGTCCAGCAGAATATTAAATATGATGCTCAAATTAAGCAAGGAGGCGAACAAACCGTAATCTATATCTCCTACAACGTTTTGCACATTCCTATCAATGGCAAAAATATAAATTGGTTTTACTAATAAATTAAGCAAAACCATGAGGGTAATATTCGATACAAAATAACGCTTCAGCATCCTTACGAGTAAAAATAACCTAACTAAAAGGAGATAACCTACATTTGTGCCGAAAAATGAAAATTGCGGTCAATACAAGGTTTTTATTAAAAGATAAACTAGAAGGCATCGGCTGGTTTACGCATGAGATATTCAAGCGGATGGTCATTAACCACCCCGAAGATGAATTCCTGTTTATTTTTGATCGACCCTACGATGAGCGATTCATTTTTTCGGATAATGTAACACCTATAGTCGCTTCTCCCCCAGCGCGCCATCCGATTCTTTGGAAAATTTGGTTTGACTTTTCCATACCCAAGGTATTAAAAAAGCACAAGCCGGATATTTTTATTTCCACTGACGGATTTGCTTCTTTAAGAACGGAGGTTCCACAAATCACTACTATTCATGATTTAGCTTTTGAGCATTATCCGGAGCACCTTCCGTTTAAATTTAGATATTATCTAAGAAAATTTACTCCCAAGTTTGCTCACTTTGTAAAAAAAATAGTGACCGTTTCTACTTTTTCTAAAGTTGATTTACAAGAGCAGTACGGTGTCCCAGTAGATAAAATTTCTGTAGTTTACAATGGAGCCCATACAGAATACAAACCACTAGATTCGGAAACTATTCATGAGATTCGTAGAGAATATGCTAGCGGAAAACCCTACTTTGTTTTTGCTGGAGCACTCCACCCTCGGAAAAATATTGAGAAACTTTTAGAAGCTTTTGCTTTATTTAAAAAAGAAACAAAAAGTGATATGCAGCTATTGCTAGTCGGTCGCTTTGCTTGGAAATCAGACAGTATAAAAAATGCGCTCAGCCAACATCCTTTCCGAGATGACATTCATAATTATGATTATATGAACGTTGATAAGCTTTCTAAAATTATTGGCAGCGCCTATGCCCTCACCTTCGTTTCTTTATTTGAAGGTTTTGGGATTCCAATTCTAGAAGCTATTCGTTGCCATGTTCCTTCCATTACGGCCAATAAAACTTCCATGCCTGAAGTTGTAGGAGAAACGGGAATTTTAGTATCCCCTGATAGTACTGAAGAAATTGCCCAGGCGATGAAAACGATAGTGACTGACACCGCACTGAGACAGCGTCTCATTGATAATTGTGAGGTACAAGGAAGTAAATTCTGCTGGGATAAAAGTGCTGAGGATTTTTATCAGTTGATTAAAAAAGAAATATCAACCTAGGTGAATAACTAAACGAGCCTAGGCTTGCTCAATTTGCTACCTTTAATCCTTCATGGAAGAGGCGAATGAAATTTACAACATAAAGCTAGAGCAATTTGAAGGTCCGTTCGATTTGCTTTTATTCTTTATCCAGCGTGATGAATTAGATATTTACAATATCCCCATTCAAAAAATCACGGCAGATTTTATGGAGTACATTCAATCAATTGATGAGTTAAACATCGAACAGGTAAGTGAATTCATACTTTTTGCTTCCACACTTATGCGAATCAAATCAAGAATGCTTTTGCCCAGAAAAGAAGTGGACGAAGAAGGAAATGAGATTGATCCGCGTCAAGAATTGATTGATAAAATATTAGAATACAAACGCTTCAAAGAAGCGGCTGCCGAAATGCAATTGTTAGAAGCCGAAAGACAAATGCAACTGAAGCGAGGAAATGTGGTGCAAGAATTAATGGACATAGGCCGAAAAGAAAGTGAAGGTACAGAGGGAGAATCTTTGACGTCCTTTAAACTTTTTGCCGCCTATGAGCGGGTACTTAAAAAACTAGATGCCAGAGTCAACAAACCTGAACACGTTGTGGTAAAATATAATTATACTATGCAGGGGCAACGAAACTTTATCCATGATTGGCTCAAGCGTGATTCTAAAATTTCATTCGAACGATTCTTTCAATCTTGTGAGAATAGAGTACATGCCATTTTCAACTTCTTGGCAATTTTGGAACTCTCTCAACAACAATACATTAGAGTCTTGAGCGGCGAAGGGCGGAACAACTTCATCCTTGAATGGACGGGTGCTAATACTGCTGAATTAGATTATTAGAAACGCCTTTCGATTTTTTTTCAAACTAGATTTTTAGTGACGTAAACTCTTTACGTAGAAAATGCTAACCTTTGGGTTATGCAAGCTATTACACAATTCAATCACCGCAGAGATACTCAAATCAACTCTTCGAATCTCGTTTTAAAAAACGAATATGGAGATTTTGAGAAGGAAGGCGTCGATGATTTTGAAGTACAAAATAAATGGACTGAATGCATAAGCGCGCGAACTAAAAAAATAGTCAATAAAGTGAGCAGTCCCGATATTACTTTTACTCATTCTCTAACCCCCTATCAGGGTTGCAAGCAAACTTGTGTATACTCCTTTGCCAGAAATGCACATAAAAACTGTGGCTTCAATGCTAGTCAAGATTTTGAACAAAAAATTATAGTAAAACGAAATGCTGCTCAAAAGTTAGAAGAACTCTTTCTATCAAAAAAATGGAAATGTATCCCTATTGTCCTAAGTGAAAAAACGGGATGCGACCTACCAGCTGAACGTAAATATAAAATTACTAGAAGCATTTTAGAAAATTGCTTGCGCTATCAAAATCCAATTGTAATTATCACTAAAAATAAATTGATATTGAGAGACTTAGACTTACTCAAAAAATTGAGCGAAAAAAATTTAGTCCAGGTTTTTGTTTCGATAACGGGCATCAATGAAAAAATACGTAGAAAGCTAGAACCTAGAACCGTCAATTACAGTACAAGATTTGATATGATTGAATCACTGAGCAAAGTAGGAGTTCCAGTGGGGGTAATGAATGCACCCATTATTCCTGGTGTGAACGATAGAGATATGTACGAAGTGTTGCGCCAGGCTAGCCTTCGTGGCGCAACTGCGGCAAGCTTCAAAACCTTACGATTGAATGATGACGTTGCCCCGCCATTTAAAGATTGGATAAAAAAATCATTCCCACTCAAAGTCGATAAAATTTTGAATTTAATTTCTGCTTGCCATAACGGAAAATTGAATCATTCCAATTTCAGTAGCCCAATGAAAGGCTCGGTAAACATTGCTTATTTAATTAAGCAACGGTTTGATAAATACACAAGTCAGTTTAAACTAAGCCAAGAAAAATTTGAATTCAATACGCAAGAATTCATTAGACATCAGCCAGGGCAAATGCGACTCTTTTAGATTACGTCCTCGTTGAAATATACTTTTAAAAACCAAATAGCAAAAGTGGGATCAGCTAGTTCATAGCCGTCGTCATTTTTAAGTATAATATCTTTTTTCTCTAATGTTCGTTTATTTTTTATTACGTTTTGAGGGGTTCCAATATCGTATTGAGCCATCACACGTTTAGATGTGAGCTGTTTTTCGCCTTGGGCAATTGCCTTCAACAAATTAAGCTGCGTATTACTCAAGTTTTCAGCCCCCATTATGTATAAAGGCGTATTCGTTTCTATCAAACGCTCCAAAGAAGAGGCTACATCTTTAAGTGTTGCGGCTTTCTCTACTGACTCCCATACATAGTGTGACAACTGTTGCACATACCAAGAATGATTTCGCATCAATTTAGGAATTAGTTCTGCAGCGTCCGGTGCTATCTCTTTGTTAGATTGTTTAAACTTGGCCTTGATAAACTTTATCCACTCTTTAGTTTCTATCTTTTGTAAAAACATTATATCACCAAATCGATAAAATGGTTTTCGAGAAGTGTTAAACATCTGATGCATCAAATGGCGCTTACTTCCGTACAGACAATAGCTTACATTTTTCTGGCGTTGCCAAACCGCTCTCATTTTTTTTTCAAATTTTTTATACCCGTCCAAATCGGATAAATATTGAAACTCATCTAAACAAATAATAAATTTTACTTTTTTCTTTTTAGCAATGCGCTCTGGAAGATCTAGAATTTCGTCTGCATATTTTTCTGACTCTTCCCAATCAAAACTTACTCCAAAATCAGAAGTAGGATCTGCCTGAAAACTAAACTTAGGAATCACCTGTTTAAAAAAATCCTTTCCAGCATTGAGCCATTCTTCCCATTTCGAACTAGAAGCTTTTACCACTTCTCGAGTATACACCTCTAGAAATTCATTGATAGAACCGACAGAGAATAAATCAATCATCACCACTTTGTGGTTTTTGTTTTTAGATCTTATTCGCTGCATGGCTTTTTCTACCAAGGAAGATTTGCCCCATCGCCTGGGTGAAATAATAATTGTATTAATACCGCTCGTAAGGTTATTCGCGAGCTTAGTCAACTCCGCAGTACGATTGGTAAACGAATTAGTACTCACCGT
>CAZTCQ010000022.1:9819-30429 GCA_964612525.1 uncultured Chitinophagaceae bacterium
TACAACCCCTATTGTGCTTATGCCGGAGGGTTCAATTGTCCTATCCCACCAAAAGAAAACCGCCTCGATATTGCTATCAGGGCGGGTGAAAAATTATACCTAGGAAAAGCAGAGCCTACTCACTAGCTCTTTCTCAAATTTTTTATTCAGCAGTAATTGTCATCTTGGTAATGCCGCTCGACTTATATGTTTCGCCACCCATTTCGGTAGAAGAGTCATCTTTAGTTTCTATGGTTTTCATAGAAATTATCCCAGTAGCAGCATCCAACATCAAGGTCATTTGAGTCAGTTGGTTTACGGTAGTCGTAAAATTTCCACCCCGTCCACCAGCTACTGTTCCTTTGGTCTGTTGGTTAGCCGTCACATTCGCCATATTACCCATCATACCTTTAAATGTGTACTCAGTAATAATTTTCAAATCATCCTTTTCTACAGTAGTGCGCCACTTCCCTCCTACTTTTACATTATCAGGAATTACTAAAAAGATTCCTTCAATAGCCGTCTTGACATCTCCGCCCATTCTAGCCATCATACCTCCATTGCTTTCTCCTTCGTCAACATTGATTGCCTTTCCCTGAAAATCAATTTCTACCTCTTTCTTTTTATTCAACTGTTTTTCAAATGCTCCTGCCATCATGCCTTTCTGTTTTGCCTCATCTTCAGAATCATATTCTTGCTGCATTCCAAAACCTTCAAATTTCATTTTTGCCTTTTTCATGGTAGCCGCTAACTTATAGCCCTTGTCAGTCACTTCCACTACCTCTAGTTCAGATAGCGTTTCCATGTCTGTTTTCATTTTACCTCTTTTGGCTTGATCCATGTCTGACTTCATTTCTGTTGTCATCATTATTTTCTGCCCCTTCGTCAATTTAATTTTGTCAGTAGGATTTTGTGCCAAACTCGTGTTTGCAAAAAACAAAGCCATCACTAACATCAATCCGATATATTTACTCATTTTCATCATACTACCAAATATAAAAATCTTAGCTTGGTATTTAAGAAAGGATAACTACTTTTAACATTCTAAAATTATAGCATGAATTTTATCCTTTTTGACGATGAACGAGCCGCACAATTTTTACCCTTTACCCACACGCGACCTTTGAGCGAAATTCGCTGTGGCATTTGGACACTAAGAGAAAAATGGGAGCACATTACTACTGTTTCAACAAGCTACGAATGCGCGCCTCACTTACAAGCGCTATACCCAAAAGTGATTCAACGAAACAATATATTTATCAATAGTGCATGCTACCCTAATAATGAGTTGTTTGCAAGTATCCTAGAATTGGCTCCTAACCAATGCTTACTTTTTGGAAGTATTTTAGTAGCAGCCCACTTGAGCGCAGATCAAGCCAAAACCTTTTCCGTATCAGACGCTGTGCTAAATACTGAATCCATTCACTACAACGGAGCGATTCGTTTTTTAGAAAACAGTTGGGATATTTTTAGTCATAATGCGGAAAACATAGCTGAAGATTTTGAACGAATTACTAGAAATAGAACATCACAAAAAGCATCAAAAACTAATACTATTATTGGAAACAACTTATTCATTGAAGAAGGTGCAAAAGTAGAAGGTGCCATTTTAAATAGCACCACAGGCCCCATTTACATAGGGCGAAACGCCGAAGTCATGGAAGGCAGCGTAGTAAGAGGCGCCCTTGCCCTTTGCGAAAACTCTGTGCTAAAACTTAGCACTAAAATATATGGCGCTACCACTATAGGTCCAGGCAGCAAGGTGGGTGGCGAAGTCAATAATTCAGTTTTCTTTCAAAATAGCAATAAAGGACATGACGGTTTTTTGGGCAATGCTGTCATTGGAGAATGGTGCAATTTAGGTGCCGACACAAATAACTCAAACCTCAAAAACAATTACGACGAGGTAAGAATTTACAGTGAAGACAAAGAAACCTTCGTAAAAACCGGACTTCAATTTTGTGGATTATTTATGGGTGACCATTCCAAGTGCGGAATTAATACCATGTTTAATACAGGAACCGTTGTGGGTGTCAGTGCCAATATTTTTGGTGGTGGCTTTCCCCGAAACTTTATCCCTTCTTTTAGTTGGGGCGGCAGCAGTGGAATAACTGAATATAAGTTAGACAAAGCGGTCAGCACTGCTTCAAGAGTACTAGCCCGCAGAAACAAAGAAATGACTCCCGAGGACCAAGCGATTTTTCAGCATGTATTTACCAAAACACAAAGTCAACGAAATGGCTAGAATATTCAATCCATTTTTTAGATTCAACAATACTTAAAAAAATATAGTCAAGTAAATAAAAAACCTCTCGATATTAATCGAGAGGTTTTAAAGCATATAAATTGTAAACGACTAGCTCATGCTTTTAGCATCTGCTAAAAACTTTGCTAATCCAATATCAGTAAGAGGATGCTTTAAAAGTCCAAGAATTGAACTTAAAGGACAGGTACAAACATCAGCTCCCACTTCAGCACATTTTACTATGTGTAATGGATTCCGAATACTAGCTGCTAAAACCTGCGTGTCAAAACCTTGCATAGCATAAATATCCGAAATTTGCTCTATCAAATCAACTCCGTCCCAGCTGCTATCATCAATTCGACCAATAAAAGGAGATACATACGTAGCACCTGCTTTTGCCGCTAAAATTGCTTGACCGGCACTAAAAACAAGCGTGCAATTTGTTTTGATTCCGTTGTCAGTAAACCATTTTATAGCTTTGATGCCGTCTTTAATCATGGGAACTTTCACTACAATGTGTTCATCAATGGCGGCCAACTTTTTACCCTCGTCTACGATTCCTTCAAAATCAGTAGAAATGACTTCAGCACTTACGGGTGTTTTTACAATGTCGCAAATATCTTTATAATGCTTCACCACAGCTTCTGTGCCTTTTATGCCCTCTTTTGCCATCAGAGAAGGGTTGGTGGTAACCCCATCCAAAATACCTAATTCGTGTGCTTCTTTAATCTGCTCTAAGTTAGCTGTGTCGATAAAAAATTTCATTGTGTTTTATTTTGCGACAAATATAAAAGGACCACTAAGCAATGTGAAATAAGTAAGAATTTAGATATTAACATAAAGCAAGCCTTCGACTCAATTTTCTATTCAATAAATAGGATTATTCATTAAACTTCTTTGTCAAGAAACAGTCAAAAAGCAAACAACTAAAACAATAGATTATGAGACAAGCATTACTATTAGCCATCAGCGCCATTTTACTTTTTACCACTTCGTGTACGCGCACAAACGGACCTGTTATAATGTCTCCTTTTGAAAAATTACAAGGAGAGTGGTACTACAATAAAGCCTTTTTTGTTTACAACAACGGAATCGTTCGCGATAATGTATTAAGTGACTTTGTTGATTGCCGAATTATTTTTGACGGTAACATAATCACTATGGAAAACCTTCGAACGGGTCAAGTCTTAGAAGGCACTTTTGAATTGTATCGTGATGACGTAGGAGGATACTGGGACGAGAACGGAATTTATCAAGAAGATATGGAACGTTTTTTGACAGCTTATCTTTATGACGTGCGAACGAACAGAAGATTTACCTACGACTGGCAGATAAACTACCTTACTCGTAATAAATTGAACTTCGGAGAATTTTATGCCGATGGTAACTACGCTTTCAAAATGAAAAAAGTGTACTAATCAATTCTGAATACGAATAACCCAAAGCGAGACTGACTGTCTCGCTTTTTTATTTACATTCAGAGAAAAACACCTATCAAGAAAGAAAGAAAAAAGAAACGCAAAAAAGGGGGTAAAAAATAATGGATTCAACTTACATTTGCGGCGGCAAGTCTTATACGACCAGCTCCTTTTAATCCCCCAGGGCAGGAATGCAGCAAGGGTACGAAGTTGTAGCGGTGCGATATAAGTAACTTGCCATTTTTTATGCGCGCGGTTTTAATTTTTGATTTAAAACACAAGTACTAAGCCAATTGAAAAGTCAAATTTATACTCCGAGCAAATTCTCCAAAATACCCTCTTTTTAGCCAGGCACGATTTACATTTGTGACATGCCATCAATTTCAAAACGTGGGGCTGCTTTTCCGCCCTCTCCGATACGCAAACTAGTTCCTTTTGCCGAAGATGCTAAAGACAGAGGCGTTCATGTGTTTCATTTAAACATAGGACAGCCCGATATAGCTACTCCGCCCGTTGCCTTAGAAGCCGTTAAAAATATTGATTTTGATGTATTGGAATATAGTCACAGCGCTGGAAATGAATCCTATCGAAAAAAACTGGCGCTTAAATACGAAGAAATGAACATCTCGCTAAACAGTGAGGAACTTATTATAACTACTGGAGGCTCAGAAGCCATTTTATTTGGCATGATGGCCTGTTTAAATCCCGATGATGAGGTAATTATCCCTGAACCTTTCTATGCAAACTACAACGGATATGCCGTAGCGAGCTTGGCTAAAATTGTTCCGATAACCGCAACGATTGACAATGGATTTAAACTACCGCCTATCGAAGATTTTGAAAAGAAAATTACTCCAAAAACTAAGGCCATTCTTATTTGTAATCCCAATAATCCAACGGGCTATTTATATTCAAAAGAGGAAATGAACACGCTCAAAGAAATTTGTTTGAAGCATGATTTATTTTTATTTTCCGATGAAGCCTACCGTGAATTTGCCTATGATCGTGAGCGAGCAACTAGCGCATTAGAATTAGACGGGATGGAGCAACACACCATAATGATTGACACCATTTCGAAACGATATAGCGCCTGCGGCGCCAGAATTGGAGCCATTGTAAGTAAAAATAAAGAAGTAATGGCGGCAGCTTTAAAACTAGCTCAAGCCAGATTGAGCCCTCCTAGCCTCGCGCAAATTGTAGGAGAAACCGCCTTGGACGTTCCGCCCTCCTATTTTAACGATGTTAAGGAAGAGTACAAAAAAAGAAGAGACACACTCATCAATAGGCTCAAAAAAATTGAAGGTGTGGTTTGCAATACGCCAGGAGGTGCTTTTTATGCTATGGCGCAACTGCCTGTGGATAATGCGGAGGACTTCTGTCAATGGCTTTTAGAAAAATTTTCTTACCAAGGTAAAACTATTATGATGGCACCTGCTGCTGGTTTTTATGCAACTGAAGGTTTAGGACAATCTGAAGTTCGATTTGCTTATGTGTTAAACACAACAGAAATTAATAGCGCTATGGACTGCCTAGAAGAAGGGCTAAAACAATACAATTCAAAATAATTTCATGAGTTATAGTTATATCATTATCGGAATTACAGCCGTCATTTCGTTTTTAGCATGGAGCAATGGCGAACTCATGTTCAAGTGCTTTTTCATTCCCAATCACGTGAAAGAACGAAACGAATATTGGCGCTTCATTTCACATGGTTTTGTACATGCTGATCAGCAACACTTATTCTTTAATATGATTACGCTCTTCTTTTTTGGCCCCTTTGTAGAGAGTGCTTTCGCTTATCATTTTGGCTCGGGTTATACCTATGTGTTATTCTATTTTGCAGCCTTGGTTGCCTCTTCTATCCCAGATTACTTTAAACACAAAGATGATTATCGCTATCGATCGCTCGGAGCCAGTGGCGCAGTGAGCGCTGTACTTTTTGCTGCCATTATTTTTGACCCATGGATGCTAATCAATTTTATCATTCCAGGAATTTTATTCGCGATCGGTTATTTATGGTATTCAGCACGAATGAGCAAAATGAATCAAGACAATATTGGTCACAATGCTCACCTTTGGGGTGGGCTTTTCGGAATGGTCTTTCCTTTTGTGCTGAAGCCTGCCTTATTACAAGAATTTATCCAAAACCTTATTCAAATCCCATATTTCTAATAACTTTATAGCAGAATGAAAAATATCCTTGGCTTAGTTTTATCTCTTATTTTATTAGGAAGTTGCGCTAAAAATGAAATCGAAGAGTCATCCTCAAGATTTATGATGGTTCATGCTTCGCCCAATACGCCCGATATGGAATTTTTCATTGATGATAAGCCTATTTTATTACAACCACTTGCCTTCAGAAACAATACGGCGTACAGAGACATTCTTAGCGGTGACCGGAATTTGAAAGTGGTAGTTTCGGGTAATATGATCGTTGATTCTATTTTAAGTTTTGAGCCAGGCGAAGTTCGTTCTTTATTTTTTTATGACAAGCCTTTGAATTTAAAAATGAAAATAGAACCTGACTCCTTGAAAAGCGCACCGCCTAGCGAATGTAGAATTCGTTTCTATCAAATGGTGCCAGATGCCTCAAAACTTGATATTGTAAATACGCTTACAAACAGTATTCTGTTTTCGGGCGTAGACTTGGGCAAAGGAACAGATTGGATCACTGTTCGCGAAGGACTTTATAATTTTGAATTAAGAAATAGTTTAAATCAAAATCCTATCTACTCAGATTGGCGCCCCGATACCTTAGAGGCGGGTAAAAACTATACCATCATGTCAACAGGATTCTCTAGTACTTTTACGAATGATACTATTGGCGTTTGGCCGCTATGCCACGAAAACTTTTTCACGGACTAGCTTAATCAACTAGGCTAAAAGCAAAAGTCTAGACTACTTATAAATTTCCAACTGTTATACAGAATAACTCAAATTCCTTTGGACTTCCTCTGGCAATTTGGGTAGTTGGTTTCGCTGCAATAAAAATGAAGTAAGGTCAGCAAACTCTTTATAGATATAGTGATTTTGAGCAGCCTTTTGTAGATATTTCGCTCCTGTGCTTCCGCCCGTACCCACACGCTTTCCTATCATACGCTTTACCATATTCATATGACGATAACGCCATTGCGCCAACAAATCGTCAATATCTAAAAGGCAATTAATTAATTGATACGGATCGCTTAACAAGGGAAAATCACGGTATAACATAATAAATAATGCTGAACGCGCAGCGTCTTTTCCTAGTCGCAAGCCTTCTGGATAAATCCCCTCATCCAAAAACATAGATTCGAAATACTTCACATTGTCCTTCTCTCCTTCCTGCAAACTTTCGGCATAGGCATCTCGATACTCTTTCCAAAAACCGTCTTGCGTTTCATATCCATTCTTTGCAAACGGCATACGTGCCAACCATTTTTCAATTAAAACAAAAAGAGAGTCTTCTTTCTCATAATCTTTCACCAATTTTCGATCCTCATCTCTCAATTGAGATAAATAATACTCCTGTCCGAAGCGTTGGTCGTATGGCAAGCCCAACATGGCCTCTGCTATTTTAAATTGAATGCTTTGAAAACCGGAAGCAGGTCGTAAAAAGTCTCGGAAATCTAAAAAATCCAAGGGCGTCATAGTTTCCATAATCGTCATTTGATCTACGAGCACTTTTAAAATTTCAGAAACGCGACGAAGACGATGCACCGCATTGAATATGTCCGCTGAATTTTCTTCCACACTTTCTTTCTGAAATATTTCACGCACTAGATTGATTTCATGAAACATTTGCTTGAACCAAAGCTCATACGTTTGATGGATAATAATAAACAGCATTTCATCATCAGCCCGCACACCTGCCTTGGCACTTTCGGGCTCTTGGGCATTCAAAATTTTATCTAACTGCAAATAATCACTGTAGTAAACTGGCTTTGGGTTGCTCATAATCAGCGGTGAAAATACAACCCAGAACGACTATAAAAAAGCTTGCTAAAACAATTAGTTCAACTCGGTCAATTTCTTCACAATTTCGTGGGCAGGACGCACACCTGACTGACGCCAAACAATTTCGCCGTTTTTAAATATCATTAAAGTTGGTACACTTTGCACTTGATAACGCCCAGCCAGCGCCTGATTTTTATCAATGTCTATTTTAACTACTTTAACCTGATCACCCATTTTTGATTTTACATCCTTTAAAACAGGCGGCATCATTTTACAAGGTCCGCACCACTCTGCGAAAAAATCAATAAGTACTGGTTGATCGCCTGCTATTAGTTCTGAAAATGCTGTTTTTGCCATAATTATATTTTTGATTGAAGGCTTTTCCAACCTCCTCCATTATAGACGTTCTCGTAGCCATTTCTTTTCATTAATGATTTAGCTGAGGCGGAGCGCATACCTGATGCACAGACTGTTATGTACGTTTTGTTTTTATCCGGCACAGCCATTAGCCTGTGCGGCAAATCCGGGAGTGGTAAATTTTTAGATGGGCGAATGTGCCCACTATCAAATTCTTGGGGAGAACGAACGTCTATTATAACAGCTCCTTCTTTTATGAGTTGTTTGTAGTCAACTGATTTTATTTTAAATAGTTTTTTTAATGCATTAATCATTTTTAAACTTTTTCTTTTTTAGTAAATGGCAAATCTAATTTTACGATTTGATCAAAACCTCCACGAACGTCCAACAAATTTTCGAATCCTCTAGCTTTTAAAATACTAGCGGCAATCATAGAACGATAGCCCCCTTTGCAATGCAAAACTATTTTTTTATCCTTAGGAAATTCCGCCAAACGTTCGCTAAGAGCTCCCAACGGAATATTTTGCGCGTTTACAATATGGCCACTCGCAAATTCCGTTTCTTTTCGGACGTCAACAATTTGTGCCCCTTCTTTATTAAAATTAGCCTGTAAATCTTCAGGCGTATAGCGCTCAATGTGATCAATTTCTTTTGCCGATGCTTTCCATGCTGAAAATCCTCCTGCCAAATGACCCATAACATAATCAAAACCAACACGAGCTAATCGAGTAATCGTCTCTTCTTCTTTTCCCTCATCGGTAATCAATAATATATTTTGTTTCACACTTGGAATTAAAGCCCCCACCCAAGGGGCAAAGCCTCCATTCAAACCAATATTAATACTGTTTGGTATAAAGCCTTTTGCAAAATCTTCGGGATCTCTAGTGTCCAAAAGCAGGGCGTCCGTTTCCGTAGCCGCCGCCTCAAATTCATCAACCGAAAAACCTTTCAGACTACGTTGCATAACCTCCGAGATGGAGTCATACCCCTCCTTATTCAAAGCTACATTTACTGGAAAATAGGCCGGAGGAGGTTGCAGGCCGTCTGTCACTTCATGAATAAATTCTTCTTGAGTCATATCTGCACGTAGAGCGTAATTACTTTTTTTCTGATCACCAATGGTACTCACCGTTTCCGAACTCATATTCTTACCGCAGGCACTACCGGCACCATGGGCTGGATATACGATCGTGCTATCATTCAATGTCATGATATGTTCGCGAAGTGAATCAAATAACTTACCCGCAAGCTCTTCTTGCGTCATACTCGCAGCTTTTTGAGCCAAGTCTGGTCTACCCACGTCACCAATAAATAAAGTGTCGCCCGTGAAAACACTGTGCTCTTTCCCATTTTCATCTAAAAGTAAATAGCAACTGCTTTCTAAGGTATGTCCGGGTGTGTGCAAAAGCTTAAATTGAACTTCTCCCAAAATGAAACTTTCACCATGCTCTGCGATATGCACGTCAAATTTTGTTTCCGCACTGGGACCATAGACTATTTTAGCTCCTGTCGCTTTGGCCAAATCAATATGACCGCTCACGAAATCAGCATGAAAATGTGTTTCAAAAATATATTTAATTTTTACTCCATCTCGCTCGGCCCGATCTAAATAAGGTTGAATTTCTCGCAACGGATCTATAATTGCAGCCTCTCCATCACTTGTAATGTAGTAGGCCCCTTGGGCTAAACAACCAGTATATATTTGTTCAATGTGCATCTTGTACTAATTTAGAATACAAAGATGAGAAAAATCTCTTAGATACAATGTGCCTTTTGTTACAAAGTATCGTTAAGCATATTATGATTTACCTTCGCTCTTATTCATGCTTAAAGAATTATTAAAAACTAGAATTGGTCAATTACGAATTATTGCATTTTTTGAAGGCATTTCTTTACTAATGTTATTCTTTATTACCATGCCTTTAAAATATTTTTTTGACCAACCGGCACTTACCACTCCTGTGGGCTATGCCCATGGTTTTTTATTTATATTGTATATTATTTATACTTACCTTGTAAGCCGTCAGTACAAGTGGAATCATTTCAAAACAACGTGGAAAGTAGTTTTAGCGAGCTTTATTCCTTTTGGCACTTTCTATATTGATAAGAAAATTTTGAGTCAGTACGAATAGCATTACTTTATCAACGCTTCTTAGTTCTGAAATTATGCTAAGTAATCTAAGTTGTTAAATAATTAGGGATCTGAAAAATCTGTCGTAATTTAGGGTCAAAATTTTATACCATGAAACAAAAATTACTTTCGCTACTTGCCTTTATGGCACTAACTCTAGGAACTCAGGCACAACAGTTTGTGTATGAAACGCCAGGAACAAAACATGCTCTAATTGAGGAATTCACAGGAGTGAACTGCGGAAACTGTCCGGCCGGTCATACAATTGTAGCCAATATTTTGGTGGATAACCCTGGCAAGGCGCACGTTATCGCCTATTCGCCTACTAATTCAAACTTCACAAATCCTACTTCTGGTGCAACTGATTTCAGACGTTCCTTTGCTGATGCGTTTTATACTTCTTCTTACTGCTCACCGGGTGATGGTAGTAGATATATGCCGTCCGCTTTTATAAATCGTACTATTGGTGCTGATGGAAATATTTTACAAGGTCGAACTGTATGGGAATCAATGGTAAATACAGCACTTGCTGAAACGGCTGATCTAAACGTAGCCGTTAAATCAAACTATGATGCTACGGCTCAAACCTTGACGATTGATGTCGAAACATTTAATCTCTCTGCTATCTCTAATCCTTATTCTGTATATGTTCTTCTTACCGAAGATGATTTGACTTCAGACCGCCAATCAGGAAGTAGTGCCACGGCAAGCAACCCCTATGTCTATAAGCATACTTTCAGAGAAAATATTAGTACAGGACAATGGGGCGATGTCTTGACCTCGGCTGCATCTGCCGCAAGTGATTTGAATTCAAAACAGTATGTTTATAATCTTACAAGCGCGCAAGATCCAATAGATGTATCTAAAGCTCACATTGTTGCCTTTATTGTAGATGCTAACACTTCCACTTTTGATGTACTGAACTCTATCAGTACTGAGGCAGATGGTGGGTTTGCCTCAACAGGCGGGGCTCCAACAGCTACAATAGATTTAGCTCTGCAGAATGAAATTTCTATTTACCCTAACCCTAGTACGGGTGATGTGTTTATTGACTTAGCAAATGTAAACGATGCCATTTCTATAAAAGTTACTGACTTACTTGGTAAAACGGTTCATACACAAGAAGCTAAGGCTAATTCAGAAGTTAAATTGAATAAAAATATTTTTCCTGCCAAAGGGATATATTCCGTCCAATTAAGCAATGCTGGCTCGGCAGTAACGCAGAAGTTGGTAATCAAATAATACCATAAATACTTTTTTTACAAACGTTCCGAATTTTGTTCGGAACGTTTTTTTGTATCTTGACTTTAGTAGTTACTAAAAGGTGCAGCTCACTCCCCTCTTTCGTAAGCCATAAAATCGTCGTACACTACGGGATTTACCTTTTCACACTCAACATATAAATGCAAGTAGTGCGTTTGTTCTTCTTCATTGGCCCACTCTTGCTCAACGTTATAAGGTGAGATAGAAACAATTTCTCTAGGCTCAATACTTCTCAGTTTCATATCTTCTTCAAGATGCTGGACTGCGTCTCTAACATCAAAAGCACGAACAAAAACATAAACAGCTCCCCCTGTAAATTTCTCAAATTCATCGGCTTCTTTTTTATAGAGGTAATCTACATCACAGATATATACTCGTTTATTTTCTTCCATATCGTTCTTTTGGAGTGGATAAAGATAAAACCTAATGTGGATAGACTATCTACTTTAAAAAAAAATAGTGTTTATATTTAGACTTCGATATTATGAAAAAAATAATTAGTCTTTTAGCATTGTTGCTCTCGATAACTCCTGCCTTTGCAACAGGTGTAGATGAAAAAATAAATCAAATCTTTGGTGATTACACTGGATGGTTTGTAAAACTCATTTTTGCTACCATCCCTTTTGGAAGTGTTGAAGTTCCTTGGGTACTTATCGTTTTAGTTTGTAGCGCTGTGTTTTTTACTATCTATTTTAAGTTTATCAATATCAGAGGTTTTATGACTTCTGTAAATATTGTGAGAGGTAAATACGATGACTTGGAGAAAGGAGGCAAAGTAGAAGTGTCTAACAATGTATCCACGGATGCTGAGGGAGACAATCCTGATACGATTCGAGTGGAGAATCATGAAGGCGAAGTGTCGCATTTCCAAGCCTTAACCGCTGCCTTAAGTGCCACGGTAGGTCTCGGAAACATTGCCGGTGTGGCCGTGGCCATTTCCATTGGTGGACCAGGTGCTACATTTTGGATGATAGTAGCGGGTTTGATTGGTATGAGTTCAAAATTTGTAGAATGTACACTAGGTGTTAAATATCGTGAAATTGGCGATGATGGAACTGTTTACGGTGGCCCTATGTATTACCTATCCAAAGGATTAAAGGAATTTAAAGCCGGCACCTTAGGAAAAGTATTGGCCGTACTATTTGCCATAATGTGCATTGGCGGAAGCTTCGGAGGCGGAAATATGTTTCAGTCTAATCAAGCATTTACAATGTTTGAATCTATTAATTTAAATGCGATTGAGAACAACGGACCAATGATCAATAAGTATGCAAAAGTTCAATCCGACCTTATCAATGATGCCACCTTCAATACGGTAGGTACTACTTTTTCTACCCAAAAGAAAGATGACAATGTGCTTTTCAGCAATGCAAACTATTCGTTTAGCGTAACCGCTAAAAAAGTGATTAAAGATTCCATTCTGGGTGGCTTGGCCACAACAGCGGCTTCAGTAACATTGCCAGCGGATTTTGTGAAGAGTAACATAGCCGTTACGGAAGGTCAAAACTTTTTAGTAAGTGCGGTAAATAATGACAAAACAGTAACCCTCACCTCTGCTAAGTCAGATCGAAAACATATCGTTTCAGCCGAAAATTTCAAAGCTGAATTTAAAGCAAATGGTCTCTTTGGCAAAGGCTGGATATTTGGTTTAGTAATGGCCATCCTAGTAGGAATCGTAATTATTGGAGGAATTAAATCCATCGCAAAGGTGACTGACAAAATTGTTCCCTTTATGGTGGGGATATACGTGCTAGCCGCTTTGGTTATCTTGGGCATGAACTTTAGCGCGATACCCGCTGCCTTTGGCTCCATTTTATCTGGCGCCTTTGCGAGTGAAGGAATTGTGGGTGGTGCTATTGGCGTTTTAATACAAGGGTTTCGAAGAGCGGCCTTTAGTAACGAAGCTGGTATTGGATCGGCTAGTATTGCTCACTCTGCGGTGAAAACGAAATATGCCGCGAGTGAAGGTTTGGTAGCTTTACTAGAACCTTTTATTGACACTGTGATAGTTTGCACCATGACTGCTTTGGTAATTATTATTACCAATAGCGATGGCTCTATTATGTCTTACGGTCAAGAAGTCGGTGATGGTGTAACGGCTACCTCTGCGGCATTTGCGAGTGAAATCTCTTGGTTCCCATGGGTATTAGCAGCTGCAGTAATTTTGTTTGCTTTTTCTACCATGATTTCGTGGAGCTATTATGGCTATCAGGCGTGGACTTACTTATTTGGAAGATCAAAAATTGCCGAATACGTTTACAAAGGAATGTTCTGTCTATTTGTTATAGTAGGTGCAGCCGCCTCTCTGGGCGCAGTTATTGATTTCTCTGATGCGATGATTTTTGCCATGATGGTGCCCAACATGGTCGGTTTATTTTTCTTAGCTCCTAGAGTGCGAGATGAACTTAAAAAATATATGGCCGTTATAAAACCAAAATAGGCTGACATGCAATCAATAGGAAAAATTACGGGGGCGCATGGCGTCAAAGGTCAAGTAGTGTTTGAACATCAGCTAAGCGATTCGGTGAGTGTGAATTCATGGGACGCACTCTTAATCGAACTACTCCCGGACAGCCAAATTCCTTTTTTTATAGAAAACATAAAAAAACAATCTAACTCATCTTACTTAGTAAAGTTTGAAGAAATTCATTCTCCAGAAGATGCGAAAGAGATTTTACAAAAGAATGTTTATTTGTCTCCAAATGTTAGGGAGGAAGAAATAAAAATTACGGTAGAGGCAGATAGTTATATCGGGTATACCTTGTTTGATAATGAGAAAAAAGTTGGCATAATAGACAATATTCTTAACCCAAAAACGAATCCACTTTTTATCATTCATGAGAACTCAGAAAATGAATTACTAATTCCCGCTAACGAGGAATTATTTGTAGAAATAAAAACTGCTGAAAAAATCGTCATAGCGGATTTGCCAGAAGGTCTTCTGTAAGATTGGATAATCCGATTCTTCTCTTGACGTGAGGTAGGATATTTAATATAAATTTGCTTGGAATATGCGCATAGACATTGTAACCGTTTTACCCGAATTATTGAACAGTCCTTTTGCACACTCCATCATGAAACGAGCGCAGGAAAAAGGCTTGCTTGAAATACATTGTCATCAACTACGAGAATTTGCTATAAACAAACATGGCCAAGTAGACGACTACCAATATGGTGGCGGTGCGGGCATGGTCATTATGTGTGAACCACTTGCGAATCAAATAGAAAAACTACAAGGTGAACGCAGCTATGATGAAATCATTTTTTTAACACCAGACGGCGAAACATATAATCAACAGATGGCGAATAGCCTATCACTTACTAAAAACCTTATGCTGATCTGTGGACATTACAAAGGAATTGATCAGCGAATAAGAGATAAATATGTGACCAAAGAAATATCAATTGGAGACTACGTTTTGAGTGGCGGCGAATTGGGCGCAGCCGTCTTGGTAGATAGTATCGGCCGCTTACTCCCAGGTGTTTTAAACGACGAAACCTCTGCCCTTACAGATAGTTTTCAAGATAATTTACTGGCACCTCCCGTTTATACTCGACCGGCTTCTTTTGCCGGCATGGATGTTCCAGAGATTTTACTCAGTGGCAATTTTCCCAAAATTGAAGAATGGCGAAATGCACAAGCCCTAAAACGTACCCAAGAACGACGTCCTGATTTATTAGACTAAAAAAAGAGCTTCCAAATGAAAGCTCTTTATCCAGTAGTAATTTAATTTTTATTAATGTTGAATTACAAATTTCTTACTTACGTTTCCACATTTTAAAATGTACATTCCATTAGCTAAACTAACTGTTGAAATCTTTACTTCACTTTCAACCGTAGCAGTGATTAATTTTTTACCTGTGATATCTAATACTTCTATCTCATCTAAGTTTTGAACTGCATAGTCCGGCAAGGAAACTATTAATTGACTGTTCGCCGGATTAGGATACAATGATATTTGAGAAGGCTCCAAAACATCTTCCACTCCCAAAGGCCAATCATTATTAAAAGCAAAGGTTTGATACTTTACTGTAAAATTCCCCGTTGCATTTGGACTACGTGCATAGCTTTGATCTGTCGGTAAAGAATTCCAAGTCAGCTCATCTACTATTTCTTTATTTGGATTGAGAAGCATTAATTGCTCTCCACCTGCAGAAAGTTTAAAGCTGATATGATCAGGCCCTTGACTCCCGTCTTCATCGGCCCAAAGTATATGATAAGCACCAGGTAGAATTGTAGTCCCCGCATCAATTTTATGTTTTGTAAGATTAAACTGATCGTCAGTAATATACCAACCGCTAAGATCTACTGTAGTATTACTTGTATTGTGTATTTCAATCCAATCATCATATTCTCCATTCGCATCGGCAATGGCAGTAGTATTTGAAGCCATGATTTCATTAATGACTACACCACTATTTGAGGCTGTAGGTGGAATTACCAAATAAACAAAAACATCATGCTCCGCACCTACTGGTAAATAAGAAACAGATTTTGCAGCATTGTTTGAAACAGCCTCTACATAATAGCGAACCCAAGTGCCTCCGCTAAATCCTGGGATAGTTGCACCATAAACACCATCATTGGCAGCACCATCATTATGTGCTCCGTCATCGTACATTAAAGCTTTGGTAAACTGCCCATTAATAGCACCGCTATAATATATATTCACTGCGTTGATTCCATTGGTTGAGCTTACCGTAGCTCGTACATCAACCGATTGATTACTGTTGGGCCTGGCCCATTGAGTGTTATTTGTATAATGAGAAGCACTAGAAATCGTTGGTGCCATTTGACTCACCTCAGCATTACTATTCAAAGAATTTCTTCTAGTAGAAACAAAGCTTTTAAGCACATTCACTTCATTAGTAAAGTCGTTATAAGAATACAATTTTTTAGGGTCTGCCTGCACCGCACTATCAATCAAGGAAACGTAATAGTTTAATCTGGTATCAAATGTATTTTGATCTAACTCCTCGGCAATAATCGTTCGCATGTGTGCTAAGTAGCGCTGTCGAATCGAAGGCACTTGCAACAATCGATTGAGTAAGGGGTAGTTCACATTGTTTTCATTATGAAACGGACTCCAAGATGTTGCCTTATTCATTGCCATAGGAGAATTTCCGTCAAACTCCATGGGTACAAATTGTCCGGTGGCCATCTCTTTAAAAACATAATAATCTTGCTTCCCTTTGTATACATACCCATCGTCATCCGTAAAAGCAATTTCACTCGCCAAAAACCAAAGGGTTCTATCCAAATCCATATAAACTTTCATGGTATCCTCTAAATTAGCCAAAGGAGTATTGTTCAATTTATCACAAAGAGTGGCTAACTCATCATAAGGATTCGCATAGTCTGAATATTTCAAAACATAATAAGTTTGATAATCATTGGGATTTGTTCTGTAATTTAAAGCAGTAGTGCCATCGCCCCATTGCGGTCCACCAGGACCGCCTGGTCCACCTCCGCCTCCACTTACACCTTGGGCACGAAAACTGGCTCCATCATTTGAGGTAAACCAGTCAGAATACATATCCTTATTTAACTGTTGAACATTAGGATACAAACCCCAATCTTGACCATTAATCGTTAGGTGCGAAAAATTAGCTTTCAAGCCAGGAATATGACGACGGATTGAATACGTGTACATGACTTCACGCAGAAAAGATTCGTCTTGATAAGCATTGTTCAAATTCAAAGTGCTGTAACCACTAATATCGGCTCCACTTTTTTTCCAATCAATCTCGATATTAAAAGATTTTTTATCTCCATTCACCCTAGAGTAAGATGTGTTTCCTTTAAATCGAACACCGACACTATCAAAAATCTTAGTCCCTTCATAGGTCAAGGTAGCTGGTATATTAATCGCTGCATTTTTGTTTTGCTGCATCAATTGCCAATAGTTAGCCTGTGGAAAGACTAAATCAATTTTTCTGATAATGGAATCATTGTAAAGGTTCTTCAAACCTTTTTTACCCATTTGCAATTGAGTATAATTATTAGTGAATTCCCATTGACTAGGAATTCCTTGAGCCATACTGCTTACTGAAGTAGAAATCAGTAAAATGAGCACTACCATTGTTTTTTTCATATTCATATTACACATAATATTTTAGACGTTTAATTTCAACGAAGCCTTCGGAAAAGTGTTTGATTCGCTAAAGTAAGGTTTCTAGAATGAAAAAGCTGCCGATCACTAGTATACAATCTTCTTTTTGACATTGAGATTTAGCAAACTGCAGGGCTAATTTTGGCGTTTCGAATGCCTTTCCTTTAATTCCTATTTCAGCGGCTTTGGATTCCAACTCACTAATATCGAGCGCCCTTGGCACATCCGCTTGCGTCCAATAGAAATTAGCATTCGCAGGAAACAATGGCAAAACCGAAGAAACATCCTTATCGTTCACACAACCATAAATAATATGCAAATCTTTAAAGTTCTGTTTTTGTAATTCTTCCAAAGACAAACTCACGCCTTCTTTATTATGCGCAACGTCAAAAATTATGAGTGGCTCATGACGAATGATTTCAAAACGCGCTCTCAAATTTGTATTTTTTTTCACGCGACTCAATCCCGTCAGCATTTTTTCTTTTGAGATAGAAAACCCATTTTGATTTAATAAATCGACCGCCAAAATAACAGCTCTTGCATTTCTTATTTGATACGCTCCCTTCACATCTAAGTCTAGAGGAAGCATACTCATATTGGATTTATTTATCAATATCGTTTGTCCATTCGACTTGACTTCAGAGTAAATGCGATCGGCGAAAATAATGGGCGCTTGCACACTATGCGCTTTTTTAAAAAATACGCCCTCCGTTTCTTTTTGCGTCTCGCTTATAATGACTGGCACTTCTTCTTTTATAATGCCAGCCTTCTCTGCGGCTATTTTTTCTAAGGTATCGCCGAGCATATCCATATGGTCCAAACCAATATTCGTGATAATGGACAATTCGGGGGTTATCACATTTGTACTATCCAATCTTCCTCCTAGGCCTGTTTCAACAACGGCTATATCTACTCGCTCTTCAGCAAAATAGGCAAATGACATTGCCACAGTAATTTCAAAAAAGGACGGTTTTATTTCTTCAATGATGGCTTGATGCTGACTTACAAACTGTGCGATCCAATCCTTTGACACCTCTACCCCGCTGATTCGAATACGCTCTGTAAAGGATTGTAGATGAGGAGAAGTATATAAGCCCACTTTATAATTCGCCTCTTGCAAAACAGAAGCTAGCATGTGACTCACGGAACCTTTCCCATTCGTGCCCGCTACATGAACACTTTTAAATTTATGTTGCGGATTACCCAATGCCTCACAAAGAGCCCATGTGTTTTTTAAATCCTTTTTTACAGCCGCCTTCCCTTGCCTAGAAAACATAGGTAGTTTTTTATACAAAAAATCCAACGCTTCTTCAAAAGTCATGACAGCTTTCGTTTTATAAAATCATCGAACAGAGCGAGTTCCTGCTCATCATATTTATGAAACACCTCTTGCTGAAGGAATGATTTATCTTTCATCTCGAAAGTGAGTACATGAAATTTTAAAATTATCGCATCCAAATTCTGCCAAGGGATTTTTCGAGTATGGAATAATTGCGGCCAAATAATATGTTGATCATTCAATTCAATAAATCGCTCAGAAAAAATTCGGTTTTCCATAACGAGTAACACTAAAATAAACATAGCCGCTCCGGCAAAAACGATCATCGGTAGCTGCATTCCTTTTGAATAAAAGTAGTGTGCCGCGATGCCTAAGAAACCAAGTTCAAAAAGCCGTAACACTTGATTGATTTGAACCTGTTGTAAGCTTTTGCCTTTAAACAATACAAAGTACAAAACAGCAATGGTTGTGGGCGCCAAGGCTAATACTTCCATCCAATTGGTTTCCCAATCTGTTAAAAGTAAAATGCCATAGACCAATAAAAAAAGACAAGCCATTATGTGCATCGCTTTCATTTGTCTGAAATACTTATCGTATTTTTCCGGTACGATTAAAAAAAAGAATTGATTTTTCAAGGGATTAAGTTTCTTGTTGGCTCTTTAAAAATAGATTAGACATTTTGTATAAAATACGAGCTGCAATAATAGCGTCTAAATCCTTCTTAGCATTTTCTCCGCAGCCTACTTCTACCAAATCAAAACCAATAATTTTTCGACCGCTGTCTACTAGTTTCTCGAAAAGATATACTATTTGTTCCACCTCATAGCCACCGCTGACTGGCGTTCCTGTGTTGGCACAATGTATGGGTGCCAAACCGTCAATATCAAAACTTATATAAACAGTTTGCGGCAAGGCTTCAACAATTTCATGGCAAATTTTCTGCCAAGTATCCCCTTCGTACAATCTCTTTTTTACGTCCCTATCAAAAAAAGCGTGGACCCGCTCCCCTTGCGATTGCATGTAGTCAAACTCCTCATCACAATAATCTCGAATCCCAACTTGCACAAGTTTCGAGACTTCTGGAATTTGTTCAAGCACATTATACATTATGCTGGCATGACTATAGGTAAATCCTTCATAGGCTTTGCGAAAATCAAAGTGAGCATCGATTTGTAAAATCCCAAAATCTTTATTTTTTTGGGCCAAGGCTTTTATCAAACCTAAGGGCGCGCTGTGATCGCCGCCTACTACGGCCACTAGTTTATTTTGATTTAAATAATCTGTTGCCTTATCGCAAAGTCCTTTCACTATAGTTTCAGTAGCGAGATTGACTGCATGCATTTCCTTTAGTAATTTTGTATCATACGGCGTGCCTCCTTCTTCTAATTTTTGAATAATACTTTCCGATTTTAAACGAAGTGAATGATTCTTCTCCACCGCTTCAGCATCCACTGCTTCCATAAAATAACCGTGCTTCCACATATCATGAGCCGCGGCATCATACAAATCAATTTGTTTACTAGCGACGAAAATAGCTTCTGGCGCGCGAGCCGTCCCGTTGCGATACGAAACTGTCACTTCCCAAGGCATAGGAATAATAATCAAGTCCGCCGTTTCAAAATTAGTGGGCAATCCAAAAATATTATTACCCGCTAGAGCGATATCGTTTGGGTTGAAATTTTCAAGCATTTTATTAAAATAAGATTCAAAAATACGACAGAAGACATTTGAATAATTCACTGCTAAAAAATTGTAAACAAAAAAAAGACAAACACCATTTTACAATTCTGAAGAACTCAAACCTTGCGATAACCTGAGTTAACGGTTATCCGTTTGTAACGGTTACCAACGATTAGATGTATTGACTTTTAATATGTTAGACATAAATA
>CAZTCQ010000023.1:0-9095 GCA_964612525.1 uncultured Chitinophagaceae bacterium
CAATTACGAATGTTTGAAACAATTACGGATTTTTCAATTACGAATTACGACAACTATTTTTAATCCTTCTATCTTTGGAATTTTTATACTCCAAACAATTATGCCTAACCACACTGTTGAACACTATTTAGATATTTATCAAACAAGATTGGAAATGCAAAATGAAGGAACTACAAATCCTTCTGAAGAAATCAAATCTTTTACCAGACTATTTGTACAACTACTCTCTAAGATGAATTTAGAGGATGAAATAATTTTGAAGAATGGTAGTTTCTATAATGCAAGTGGAAAGCTAATAGCTACAGTACCATTAGTTCTATAAAACGAAACTGCTTTAACAACTTAAAGATCATATTTCAAAATTCAGACTTACGTTTGCCAAATGTATTCAATTGCACTTCACGGTGGCGCTGGTGTTATAGAGCCAAACATGCTCACTTCCGAAAAAGAAACCGCTTATAAAAATGCTTTAAATGAAGCGCTACAAATTGGAAAATCTATCCTAGCAAAAGGAGGTGATAGTTCAGAAGCTGTTACAAAAACAGTTATGAGTTTAGAAGATTGTCCTTTATTCAACGCGGGTAAAGGCGCTGTATTCAATAGCTTAGGAAAGCATGAAATGGATGCTTCACTTATGAGTGGCAAAGATTTATCCGCAGGAGCAATTGGCGCAATCACTGGGGTTAAAAATCCAATTTTACTTTGTAAAAAAGTAATGGAACAAAGCGAGCATGTTTACTTATCTGGTGAAGGCGCTTTAGAATTTGCTAAAAAAGTGGGTGCTGAAATCATGGAAGAAAATTACTTTTTTGATCAGTTTAGATATGATCAATTTTTACTAGCTCAGCAAGCGGGTACTGTACAAATGGATCATGCAAAAAATCCTCTGAACGAGAAAAAATTTGGAACTGTTGGCGCGGTCGCCTTAGACGAGCAAGGGAATTTAGCGTCGGCCACTTCTACTGGTGGCATGACGAATAAAAAGTTTGGAAGAGTTGGCGATACCCCTATCATTGGTTCGGGCACCTATGCTAACAATAAAACTTGTGCCGTTTCAGCAACTGGTCATGGTGAGTATTTTATTAGAGCTGTGGTAGCACATGATATTTCATGCCTCATGGAATACAAAGGATTGTCTTTAAAAGAAGCTTGTAATGAAGTTGTAAAAAATAAATTAGTGAAACTTGAAGGCGAAGGTGGCGTAATAGCTATTGACTCAAAAGGAAATATTGAGTTGTGCTTCAACTCAAGTGGCATGTATCGCGCCAGCGCTTCTAGCACTGGCGACGATTTGATTGCCATTTATAGTTAGTGGAATTAATTTTACGATTAATCAATCAGTAGCGGTGCTTTCCCGTTAGTGATAATTACTTTGCCGTTGGTGGAATTACTCAATTTCTCAAAAGCTTCAATGCTTCTTAATTGAATTATCTCGCTAGTTAATCCTTGAGACAATATTTTTTGAGCATCACGTTTCCCCTTGGCCTCAATAATTCTTCTTTCGGCTTCTAGTTTTTCTTGTTTTAAGACAAACTCCATTCTCATAGCATCTTGCTCCGCTTGCAACTTTTGTTCTATGGAGCTGCTTAATCCAGGGGGTAACGAAATACTTTTCATTAATACCGACTGAATCAGGATTCCATTTCCGTTAAGGAGCTCAACCATTTTGTTTTTAATAGACTCTTCAATATTGGCCCTTTTACCAGAGTGCATGTCTTTGGCATAATATTTTGCACAAACATCAGAGGCTGCTGAGCGGAAAATGCTTCCAATCAAAGGTTCGTAATCCAATCCATAATTATTGATAATTTGCCCTACACTATCACGCTCCAAACGATAAAGAATTGAGATTAAAGATTTTACGCTAAGCCCCTCTTTACTGGGTAAATTTAGATCCAACCGAAGGTTTTGAGTTTGTGTACTAGCCTTAATTACCTTAGTACTGAAGGGGTTATAAGAAACCATTCCTTGATTGATAGAACGTTTATTTAGTTTGCCAAATCGCTGTTTAATACCCACCTCACCTGGTCGGATTATGGTACATTGGGTTAAAAAAGGAATTAGGAACAAAAGAGGAATCATTTTTTTCATGTTGTTAAATTTTCCTCTTTGACTACTCATTGTTATTAATAGTTTAATAACAAATGAAAAAAAATTAAAATAATTTAAAAAATTGACAACACAAGTCAAAAACCTTCGACGAAAACGCTTCGTAAGAATTATACTAGCTCATTCACCTCAGCAGAAAACGTTCGTTCTTTGAGAAAGTACTTATTGCCTCGCTCCATGATATGCACTTTTAGATTCTCAATGGAAACCGTTTTGCCTTGGCTAATATCTGCGATATTGTTATGACGAACGTCATAACCATCAATGAGTGTTACAGAGCCCGAACCAATAATTTCCATATCATTCGCATTTTTGATAATGACACCCGTATCCTCTCCCAAGCCAATACCAATAGAACCTGGATTTGAGCCAACTGCTTGTGCCAATCTGGTAAAGCGACCTCGTTTGATAAAGTGAGAGTCGATAATTAGTTTTCGGATGAGGCCCCATCCAACAGTGAGCTTGACTGCACCCTTTTTATGTGCGGTAGAAGCACTACCCTCTGCGATCATGGTAGAACTCATGGCCATAGCTCCAGCACTAGTTCCTGCAATGACAAAACCTTCTTCCTCCTTGTATCGAGAATGAATGATGTCTAAAAATTCAGAGCCTCCATAAATGGTGGTCAGACGCATTTGATTCCCTCCCGAAATCATTAAGCCATCACACGATTTAATAGCCGCTAGTGTTTCTGCTGTATCAACTTCATCTCGGTTTCTTATTCTAAGATGAGTCACATTGGTACAATCTAATTTTTTAAATGCGTCAAGATAATTTTCTGCAACCTCATCAGGAATCTGAGAAGCAGTGGTTATTAAAATAATGTTCGGATTTTCTTTTCCAATTTCATTCAGAACACTTTTCAGTATGCCTAAATCAAAAAAGTTTAATTGTTGTTTTTTCGTGGAACCTTCTACTAAGTCTGTTCCCTTGTCTTCCGCCCCCCCAATTGGAATCAATGTTCCTTTCGGTATAATCATGTGGTAAATTTAAGCAGAAAAGAAGAATATTAAATCATTAATTTTTAGGCAGTTGTGGAAAAGCTTATCCCTTGTATTCTCCCCAAACATCTCGCAGCGCATGGGCAATCTCACCCAATGAGCACAAATTCTCAACACATACTACCACGTGAGGCATAAGGTTTTCAGTAGTTTGCGCCTTTTCTTTTAATTGAGAGAGCAAAGCTTCGACTTTGGTATTATCTCTTCTAGCCTTCAACTCCGTTAATTTAGCAACTTGTTCTTTCTCAATCGCGGCATCAATCTTCATGATGGGAATATCTGTTTTTTCTTCCGTTTCAAATTTATTGACTCCCACAATTACCTTTTCACCACTCTCAATTTCTTTCTGATATTTGTAAGCACTATTACCAATTTGTTCTTGAATAAACCCTTGTTCAATCGCTTCAACACTCCCACCCATAACATCAATTTTTTCAATAAGGTCTAACGCTTCTTTTTCTAATCGGTCCGTCAAATCTTCCACAAAATAAGAACCAGCCAAGGGGTCAACCGTATCCGTTACACCACTTTCATAGGCCATCACTTGCTGCGTTCGCAGAGCAATGGTGGCCGCTTCTTCTGTTGGCAAACTCAATGCCTCGTCATAGCCATTGGTATGTAGTGATTGTGTACCACCCAATGTAGCCGCTAAGGTTTGAATGGCAACACGTACAATATTGTTGTGCGGCTGCTGTGCCGTCAAAGTGCTGCCACCTGTTTGCGTATGAAAGCGAAGCATTTGTGCTTTGGTTTCTGTTGCGCCTAAGTCTTTGGTAATCTTTGCCCAAATTCTTCTAGCCGCTCTAAATTTTGCCACCTCTTCAAATAGATGATTATGAGCATTAAAAAAGAAAGAAAGCCTTTTGGCAAAAACATTAATATCCAATCCTTTTTCAATAGCCGCTTTTAAATAGGCCTTTCCATTGCTTAACGTAAAAGCTAATTCTTGCACGGCATTGCTTCCCGCTTCACGAATATGATAACCCGAAATTGAAATCGTGTTCCACTTCGGCACTTCCTTACTACAGTATTCAAAAATATCAGTAATCAAACGCATACTTTGTTTAGGCGGATAAATATAGGTTCCTCGGGCTGCGTACTCCTTTAAAATATCATTCTGAATCGTTCCTTTTATTTTAGAAATGTCGGCTCCTTGCTTTTTGGCTAAAGCCACATAAAAAGCAAGCAGAATAAAACCCGAAGCATTAATCGTCATAGAAGTTGAAACTTTTTCTAGTTCTATTCCTTTAAACAAACGCTCCATGTCCTCCAATGTATCTATCGCTACACCTACTTTCCCTACCTCACCCATAGCCATTTCATCATCACTATCGTAGCCTATTTGTGTTGGCAAATCAAAAGCTACACTTAAACCCGTCACTCCATTTTTTAATAAATAATGATAGCGTTCGTTACTAGCCTCGGCTGTACTGAAACCTGCATATTGACGCATCGTCCAAAAACGATCCCGATACATCCCAGCATGAACACCGCGCGTAAAAGGAAACTCTCCCGGATTTTCAAGATTGTATTCTTTCTTAAAATATACTTTGTCTATTTCTAAACCCGATGTGGTTTGTTTTTTGTTTTCTTCACTCATAGAGGTTGACAAATATAGGTTGCAATCAGATTTATTCTTAGAATACTACTTGGGTCTATATCCAAATACATAGCAAGCCGTACGCTCAAAAGTGCTAAATAATTCCATGGAAGAAGCCAAGTCACGATTCCTTTTTTCTTGTTCTTCTCTTGTCAAAGGATGGGAATATACAAAGTAAGCCTCTACTTTTTGCTGGGCACTAATTTGTTTTAAATCTGTATCCCAATTCAATAAGGTGGCCTTTTTTAAATATTCATATTTTTTAGCGGCAGGGTGAATTTGAGTATAATAATAATAAGCGGGCTTGGTCAAGTGGGATATAAAAACTGAGTGACCTTTTAGCAAAGGTTCTTTTACAAAATCAAATCCTTTTGTAATTTCCTCTTTTCGATACTCCCCTTTTAAAACTTTCCATGTTTTAAAATTTGAAACATTAATAACTGCCGCCAGCAGTAGAACTATTATAAAATAGTTTTGGGTTCTTCTCGAAATATCCTGAGCGCCAAATGCGATTACAATTAGAAGAATCGGAAAAGAAAATAACATAACGCGAGGCATGAGCGTAAATTGCTTTAAAAATGCCGCAGCTAGAACACTTAGCAAAGGGATAAAAAGCAAAATAAAATATTCTTTCTTCTTTTTATAAATACTGATAGCACCTAGCACAAATAACAAAAAATGCAGCCCATAAGCAAGTACCGTAGACCCACCCAGTTCACTAAATAATGCTTGAATGAGATTGAAGTTTTTCTGCCAAGAAATAACACTCAAGAAAAAAGGCTCATGATAGTTCTGGAGATAGTCAGAATGAATTTGATTCGATAAAATAAAATAGTAATAAATTAAAAATTGCACTAGCCATACAGAAGCAATCAGAACTAAATTAAAAATTTGTTTTCTATTACGCCCTATCCAAAACTTATAAAAGTAATATGACAAAACTCCGGCCAAAATAAACACCGAAGGCATAGAAAACCAGATAGCAATTGACCCAATCAACATCCAAATAAGATTGAATCGTAACGTGCGATTTTTTTTAAATCGAAATTGCAAGGCAGCCAACAATAAGAATATAGTAGCCAAGGCATCGCCGCTATACTGCTTAACCGTCACGGAATAATACAAAACCAAGGAACCAAATGAAAAAAGAACGATAGCGTACCAAGCTCCTTTTATAATTTCTAATCTACGTAGCAGTGTTCGCAACATGAGCAAAGAGACGATACTACACAACAAAGCATAAAACCGAACTGCGCGTTCTCCAAAACTAAAAATAAGCGTAACGATTTTTTGAAACCAAAGAAAAATTGGAGGAGCGTACTGACCGTAATCCAAAGGTTGTAGCAAAGAAACAAAATCACGTTCATACAGATTTCGGACTACATTCGCTTCGTCAATAAATAAATCACGTCCTTGCCACCAAAAATAAATTCTAAGCAAAGCTCCTGCTAAAATTGAAAAAATTATAAGGTAACGTCCAAGACGTTCCATTTTATTATTTCCAAAACTCGTTTGCAATTCCATGAATAACCAAACCCAAATGTAGGGAAATTAAAAATCACAAAGCTTGAAAAACATCTTTCCCAAACTTCTCTAGGCTAGGATCACGTGCGCCCATCAATAGTAACACACTCCCTTCACTAAGATAAGGACGCATAGTTTCCAACAAATCATTTCTATCATCAACGAAATGTGATTGCACTCCCTTCCCCTTTAAATCCTCAATCAAGTCATTCGCCGAAATATTTTTAGTTGTAGTTCCCCCTGCATAATAAATTTCACTCATCCACATTTCATCTTGCGGACGCATGCAGGCGGTTACTTCTTTTACTAGCTCTTCTCGGATAAAACGAGTCGGTTTAAAACCATGTGGCTGAAACCAAGCAATTACTTTCTCTCCTACGGCTTGTGCTGATTTTATGCTAGCCGCGATTTTAGCCGGATTGTGAGCATAATCATCTATCACAATTACGCCATTTTTTTCTCCTAATAATTGATGCCTTCTATAGATACCTGGATAGGTGCCGAGGGCTTTTGCAGCTTTGGCCAAATCTACTTTTAAAATATCAGCAACTGCCAGACAAGCTAAAGCATTTTCCATATTATGCTCACCTATAGTAGGCAATATAACTTCTTGCTCGCCTACTTTAAACGTAATTGAAAATCCTTTTTGACGAAAGTCTTTCCCTTCAAAACGAGTGCCTGTTCCAAAATCATACTCACTATTCTTAGTAAACTCGGCAACTTTTGCAATCGGATTATGATTGACAATAAAATATTCACTCGAGTTTGCTTTGAAAGTATTGAAGACCTTGTCCAATTCATCTTCTTCTAAATGGTCTTTGTCCTTATTTAAAAGAACTCCCACATGCGGCTTGTATCTAACTAAAGAACCATCACTCTCATCAGCTTCTATCAAAAGATATTCACTCTCTCCGACAAATGCATTTCCAATTTTTCCTTTTTCTATTAAAGAAGCTAATCCTGCACCTGTAATCAAACTAGGACTCACTCCACACTCATACAACAAATGAAACATCATAGCCGTGACCGTACTTTTTCCACTCGTACCGCCAATGGCAATCGTTTTTTTGCTTTCACAGATAGCCGCTAACATTTCAGCTCGGCTAACAATCGGAATCTTTAACTCTTTCGCTTTTTTGATTTCAACATTAGTATCCTCAATGGCAGTTGAAGCCACCATAATTTGCGTTTGCTCAGTAATCCCACTCGCATCTTGCACAAAACATTGAATATTCTCCGCTTCTAATTGGTCTTTGATGTAATCATTTTCTGGATTCGTGAATAAGCGATCGCTTCCGGCTACAATATTTCCAGTACCTGATAGAAATTGTGCAATCGCACTCATCCCAGCGCCGCCAACGCCAATGAAGAAAAAGTTTTTGTTGTCTAAAATGTTCATTTAATGTTTAGTTGTTTTTTGTTTAGAAAGTTTAGTTAAATATCAATTTTCAACTATCCATTATCAATTGAAAACTAATCTTGCGCCAACAGCATTTTCTTCGCCTCTCCATTTAAGATATGCAATGCAATATCTGTGGGAACTTCGGTATGCTCATCTAAGGCAAATTCACTAAGCCGCGTTACAAACTCTTGCGCAGGAGCGCCCATTTTCATATTGGCTCCTATTTGATTAATCATAGATATTTCTTGTTCCTTGGCACTTTTGATTGTTTGCCACACTTCGTTACTCACATAAATTTGTTGCGAAAGATTATGCTCATATTCCTCTCTGATATTTTTAATCATGGATAATTGCACGTCTTGTGCAGTAGCTCCTTTCATGTAATGACGACTTATCAAAGCATTGGGGTGAATGCGCTCCACAAAATGAATTAAACGTTCGTAAGCTTGTAAGCGCAAGCGTAAAATTTCATCTGCTTTTTTACCAAATAAGGCTAAGTGCTTTTTTTCTGTTTCGGCGGTTAAAAAACGCTTCACGATTAAGCTGGAAGCAATGAGCACCACAATGGCGGGAACCGTGTACTTCAGTATCTCTAAAATGGATTGTAGTATTGACATTCTTGTTTATAAGTAATCAGCCGTAAATATAGTTTGTTTTGTAGGTTTGTTAGGCAAGCTATAATTAAATTAATGGTAATTAAAAGCAAAGAAGACTGGCTAAAACTGCTGGCAGATGCCGAAAGCGGAGATGCATCAGCAATGAATGAGGTAGCAATGTATTTCCGAGACGGACTAATCATTGATAATATTGAAATAGTCTCCATTGACCATAAAGCTTCTTTTGAATGGACAAAGCAATCTTTTGAGAAGGGCGACGTAAACGGGATGGTTGAATATGCTCATCATTTAAGTTATCCCGAAAATGAAGTTTGTATTAAAAACGTTAAAAAAGCAATTCAAATTTACGAACAAGCACTGAAGAAAGGATCTCCTGAAGCTGCTCATAGTCTAGGAATAGAATACAGGAATAAGCAAAATTTTGAAAAAGCGTTTGAATATTATTCAATCGCTAAAACATCTAGTGAATTCTACGAAGACTTATCCCTCGGACTTTGTTATTACTATGGCGTAGGAGTTAAAAAAGACAAACAGAAAGCTTTCGAACTATTTAAACAGAATAACCCAGGAACATCAAGCGCATACGAGACAAACGAAATCAATTATTTGCTGGGAAAGATATACTTAGAAGGTGAAATTGTTAATCAAGATATTAATAAAGCACGGAAGTATTTAGAATTAGCTAATGAAGATGGAGATCATCGTTCCGCATTTGAACTTTTACTTATAATAGGAAGAACAGAATTATTAAATTAATTTAAACTCTTTGATGCATTATATTTCAAACAAATGAACGAATACTTCCAATCCATATTAAAATATCTGTTCTTCCCAATATCCGC
>CAZTCQ010000023.1:9195-11021 GCA_964612525.1 uncultured Chitinophagaceae bacterium
AAATGAACGAATACTTCCAATCCATATTAAAATATCTGTTCTTCCCAATATCCGCTTTGTACGGAGTGCTAATATGGTTATGTAATAAATTATATAACAAAAGGTTTTGCACTATAATGGGCGTAAGATTTAATCATTCAAATAAGCCCCAGCGGGGCGTAAGATTAATAGCAAAAATTAGAACGAACCCAGTGAGCCCCTGCGGGGCGACATATTAAACATGGCTAACACATATACACAATTATATTTTCATATAGTCTTTGCCGTTCGAGGTCGAGAAAATCGTATTTCAGCCGATTGGAAAAATGAATTATACAAATACATTTCTGGTATCGTAGCAAATCAGCAACAGAAAATGATGATAATTAATGGTATGCCCAATCATATACATATCTTAGTAGGAACAAAACCAACTTGTAACTTATCCGACCTTGTAAGAGTTATAAAAGCGAACTCGTCAAAGTGGATTAATGATAAGAAATTTGTAAACACAAGGTTTGAATGGCAAAAAGGATTCGGCGCATTCACGGTTAGCCAATCAGTTGTTGACGATGTGATTAATTATATAAAAGATCAAGAAGCTCATCATAAGACCAAGTCATTTCAGGAAGAATATATAGACTTTTTAAAGGCGTATAAAATAGAATATAAAAATGAGTACCTTTTCGATGAAGAATAGCAACATAAAAAATAGTCAAGAACATGTCGCCCCGCTGGGGCTACAAAAAAAAAGAAATATAATCTATTAATATCCTGCCCCGAAGGGGCACTCATTTAAATTGCAATGAACGAATACCTACAATCCATATTAAAATACATTCTCTTCCCGATATCCATATTGTACGGAGTCATTATTTGGATTCGGAATAAATTTTATGATGCTGGTTTGTTTTCATCACTAAGCTTTGATGCAATTCCCGTAATTAGCGTTGGTAATCTTTCTGTGGGCGGTACCGGAAAATCTCCGCATATAGAATATTTGGTAAGATTGCTTTCTAAAAAATTTCATACGGCTACCTTGAGCCGTGGTTATGGTCGCTCGACCAAAGGATTCAGAATAGCCGACGATCACGCAGATGCTCGCAGCATAGGAGATGAGCCCTATCAATTTAAACGAAAGTTTGACAATATACTCGTAGCAGTAGGCGAAGATCGTGTAACAGCCATTCCAGAATTACTGCAGCGCGCTCCTTATATCGAAACTATTTTATTGGACGATGCCTTTCAGCATAGAAGCGTAAAACCCGGCCTCAACATTTTACTTACTGAATATAACAAACCCTATACCAAAGATTATATTTTACCCTTGGGTCGATTACGTGAAGGTCGCAAGGCAGCTAAGCGGGCAGACATTATTATTGTTTCAAAATGTCCTGAATTGACGGTAGCACAAAAAGAAAAAATGCTTAGTGATTTGGAAGCTGAATCCAATCAAAAAGTATTTTTTACCAAAATTGAGTACGACGAACCCTATCCGCTTTTAGATAATAACATATCGTTTAATCAAGAAACCAAAGCCATTACTTTTTCGGGCATCGCCAATGCTACACCCTTTATAAACAGAGTCGCCACCCTTACTCAGGATGTGCATGAGTTAAACTATAAAGACCACCATTATTTTACCAAAGACGACATTCAAGAACTGTACGAAACGTTTAATTACATCAAGAACGAGAATAAATGTATCTTTGTAACTGAAAAAGACGCTACTCGTCTTTTACTTCACAAAAAACTACTTCAAGAATACAATCTTCCTATAGTAGTAATTCCCATTCGAATTTCATTTTTATTTGACGAAGGAACACAGTTTGATCAATTACTCGATG
>CAZTCQ010000023.1:11121-13218 GCA_964612525.1 uncultured Chitinophagaceae bacterium
AAAGAGCCAGCAACAATAATTAAAAATAAATAGCACACGCTTTAAGAGATTTCTCTCTCGCGTTGCGAAAATCATAATATGACAAAGAAAAGAAAAAAGGCCCGCCATGCGAGCGCAGCCGTTAAAAACAAAAAAAAGAAAAAAAGACAGAACAAAGGCAACCTAAAAAAAGGAAATAATAATGGCCAGTTCTCCCCTTCGGTATATGGTGAAATCGATTTTGCACCTCATGGCGTAGGCTTTGTGATGGTGGAAGGAATGACCGTTGATATTAAAGTTGACAAGGGAGACACCAAAAATGCATTGCCCGGTGACATCGTAGAAGTAGCGATTACTCGTGTCGGAAAATCAAATAAAAGACCACACGGCAAAGTGCTGCGAGTATCAAAGAGAGCCAAACACCAACTAATTTGCCGATTGGACATAAGTGAAAAATACACCTTCGCTATTCCCGAAGGAACAAAATATAAAAATGATATTTTTCTCAACAATGTGCCAAGCGAATTAAATACAGGAGACCGCGTGCTGGTTGAAATCACCAATTGGAAAGACAAATCTAAAAACCCAAATGGTAAAATTTTAGAATCGTTTGCAGGTGAAAACATTCATGATTTAGCTATGAAAGAAATTCTTTTAGAGAATGGATTCCCGCTTTCGTTCCCTGATGAGGTCATGAAAGAAACGGCTGATATGAAGTTTGAAATCTCCAAGGAAGATTTAGCTGAGCGCCGAGACATGCGCGACAGTTTTACAATAACAATTGATCCATTTAACGCACGTGATTTTGATGACGCCATCAGCTACACAGAATTAACAGATGGTAAAATAGAGTTGGGCGTACACATTGCCGACGTAGCACACTACGTAAAACCAGGCACCGCGCTAGACAAAGAAGCCTATGAGCGAGCTACTAGCGTTTACTTGCCAGACAGAGTATCGCCTATGCTGCCCGAAAAAATAAGCAATGAACTTTGCTCTCTCCGACCGAACGAGGACAAATTTACTTTCTCTACCGTTTTTATAATTGATAAAAAACTAGAAATTATTGATGCTTGGATTGGACGAACCATCACTCACTCTAATCATAGATTTACCTATGAAGACGTTCAAGAAATCATAGAAGGAAAGGAAGGCGAACACAAAAAAGAAGTATTGGCAATGAATAAAATTTCAAAGCACTTTCGTAAAAAACGCTTTGATAAAGGAGCGATTAACTTTGCTAGTACCGAGGCAAGATTTCGTTTAGACGATGAAGGCAATCCAATAGAGGTAGTAGTAAAAACAAGCCAGGAGTCGCATCAGTTGATTGAAGAAATGATGCTTTTAGCCAACCGAACTACTGCCGAATATATTGGAGAGCGTAAAAAAGAGAATAAGCAATTACAGTATCCGTATCGAATACATGATGCTCCAGATATTGATCGTCTACTTCCGTTTACAAAGTTTGCGGGTAAACTGGGTTATGCTTTTGACTTAAAAGATAATAAAACTATTGTGCGTTCGTTTAATAATATGATTGAAAAATCATTGCCGATTCCAGAGCATCACATTTTACATACATTAGGAATCCGTACTATGGCGAAAGCCGTTTACTCTACTGAAAATATTGGTCACTATGGCTTAGGTTTTTCTGATTATTCTCACTTTACCTCGCCCATTCGTCGTTACCCTGATGTGATTGCACACCGCGTACTTTGGAATGAATTACAAGGAATCAAGCAAGAATTCACAAAGAAAAACAAAGCCGAAGAGCAATGTGTGCATTGCAGCGCGCAAGAACGAGCGGCCACGGAGTGTGAGCGCACCGGAAATAAATACAAACAAGTTCAGTTTATGCAACAGCACATTGGCGAAGAGTTTGACGCGGTGATAAGCGGTGTAGCGCGTTTTGGATTTTGGTGTCAAACGATTGAGCACATGTGTGAGGGACTCATAAGTGTGCGCGACCAAGACGAAGAATTTATTCATGACGAAGAGAACTATATGCTAGTAGGAAAAACAAGCAAGCGAAAATTCCAAATGGGGCAAAAAGTTCGAATTCAGGTGGCAGGTGCTAATTTGAGCAAGAGGCAGTTGGATTATGAGTTGATAGATTAA
>CAZTCQ010000023.1:13318-26587 GCA_964612525.1 uncultured Chitinophagaceae bacterium
GGTGGCAGGTGCTAATTTGAGCAAGAGGCAGTTGGATTATGAGTTGATAGATTAAGTAGAATAGCAACTCCTTCAATTGTTTAAAGTAGGTCCTTAAATACCCAATTGGTGAACTCTTAAAAAACCAACTTCGTCAAACTTTCTTGCGTGCGTAAAAAATTTATTTTGTCCGTAGAAAGTGAAAAAGAAATCTGACGGGAGAATCTATTTTTTGTATAAATAGATTGAGTATAATCCTTAAAATCTTTGCTAAGCACTAAGGGGATATTTACTCTTACAATATCACTGAATAAATTAATCTGAACCCCTCCTTCAAACAAGGTTGTATTTCTACTAGGATTCGTTTGTGCAGCCCCACCAAAGGAAGCCGCATTAAAAAATAACTGTGGCAACCATTTATACTTCAACGGAATATCACTTCGCAGGTTTACTGACACTAGCCAATCATCACTGCGACCAAGAGGATTAGATAAAAAAGTAGTCCGCGTGGCAAAGCCTCCTTCTCTATTCATCACTTGCTGACTGGTATATCCCGATTGCTCATTTCGTCCAAAGAAAGTATTTTCATAGGCATAATCATTTACAGCCGTTGGTGTAGTGTTAAAAAAATAAGGTTCTACATCAAACACATTCGTTTCATTATTTAAATAGAAAAACTTACCAGCAAAGGCTCTAATGTAAAGTGCTTTTTTCGGAATAAAATAATCAATTTTAATATTCCCCTCTGCGCTCAGTTTGGCAATATCTTGAGTCGTTTCATATTGGAAATTATAGCCAAACGGATTAAAGGTTCTGTTGTTTTTATGAGTATAATTTACCCTTATAATGTTTCGTTTTTCATAATCTCCCACACTAGGTGTCGTAATATTTGTAATAGTGTCGGTACTAAAGTTAAATTGATCTTGCGTACCTACGTGAAAATAGTTCAATTCAATGCTGCGTTCAATCGGACTGCGTAAACTGGACTTCGCTAACTCAAAACGAATTCGAGGATTAATTTTATACCAACGATTATAAATCGGTTCGCTAAGACTCAACTTGATAGAATCCTGACTAAATAGAGCCCCTCGAATAGATGGTGTAATTCGGTAGAATGCACCCTTTGGATAAAAACTATATCCAACCACGCCCGTTCCATTTATCTTCTTAGAACGAAAACTATACAAGGGCGCTAAGGCAAATTGAAATTGTTTATTGGGCAGGGCAATATTGTGAAACACAAGACCTAACATGGTTCGATCATAATGATTAAAACCAACCGCCGGAAATAGGTACGCTTTGTTTTTGCCTGGCTTTAAAAAACTAGTCCCCATTCCAATAGAAGGCGGGGTGCGCTTAAAAAGACCGCTAGTTTTATAGGTATTATTCCGCTTATTTATTTCTGGAATCCAAGCATTTTTATCAATCACGTATCGATCAATACCCTCTTGTTTATCAAAAGTCACTGTGCCATTTTGCGCCCAATTCATCATGATAACATCAGAATCTTTCATTGCGTAAACTGGAACAGGATAAGTCGCTCCAAATTTGTCTTTGACCGTTAGCCTAACTTTATCACCCTCCTTTTTCAATTTTGAAATCTTCAAATCAATGGGCTGCTTCCGTCTTAGCAAGTCATCAAAAAACCAATCTAGATTTTTCTGAGTATTTCGCTCCATCGCATATCTAAAATCTGTTGGTGATGGATGTTTACCATTCCACAAATTAAAATATTGTTTAATCCCTTTACTAAAATCTTCAGGAGTCATATAGCCTTCTAAAAACTCTAATGCTTTGGCAGCTTTGGCATATACTACACCACCGTAGTTAGCGTCAGTATATTCTGTTGAAGGAAATTCTATTGGCTGATCGTGATGAATATGACCATTCAACATATAGATAATTCCATTCTGTCCAGATTTTGCGATAGGAATATTATTATTTTTTAAATGCTCCACCACTTTGGCTTCGTAAAAAGAATTGACCCCTTCATCTAACCAAGGGTGTATGCGCTCATTACTTCCCAAAATTCCTTGAAACCAATTGTGCCCTGCCTCATGGGCAATTACAATATTTACCGTTTTTTCATCGGGCAGAGTTCCAATAATAGCAATGTTGGGATACTCCATTCCTCCGCCTGCATACAAGGGACCGTCCACAATACTGATTTGATTATAAGGATATTCGCCTACATTTTCTGATAAATACTTTGCTGTCTCAGCTAGTGCCTTGGCGCTAGTTTTATACTTGAGTAAATTATCCGGAGTTATAAAACTATAAGCCGTGCAATTCGCACCGGAAGGTTTTTGAAAATCTTGAGTGGAAATCAAAAATTGCTTGTCAGCGAACCAAGCAAAGTCATGAACATTTTTCTGAGTGAACTGAATGGTTTTTAACTGACTACTACTTTCTTTAGACAGAGATTTCTCAGCTTCTCCTGATGGCAATTTGCTAATGTCCCGCAACCTTCTAAATTCCTTCTCGCTCTCGGTTTGCAAATCGCCCGTCGAGGCTATTACATAATTTGACGGCAGGGTCATCTCAACATCATAATCACCATACTCATAAAAAAATTCTCCCTGATCTAAGTAAGGCATCATGTGCCATCCGTCTTTATCGTATACTGCGGGCTTGGGATACCACTGAGTTATTTGGTAACTCTGACCAATATGACCAAGACGTGAAAATGTTTTCGGAATCACCACTCGAAATGGAGTTTCGATAGTGACTGATTTTCCTGGTAAAATCGGCTCGACTAACTCGAGAAAAACAATATCTTCATTGTCATTATACTTACTATAATTTAAGGGTAAATCGTTAGCAGTAAATGACAAACTATCTATAAACCCTTTTTCATATTTATCGCTAAAGTAGAATTTAGTATCTCCGTTTTCTACTTTTTGTTTGGCAAAGGCTGTGTGGTCATGCTTATAGGCGTTTGGGTACAAATGCATGAAAATATACTCTAGAGTATCGGGCGAATTATTGGTGTACACCATTTCTTGATACCCGCGAAGAATGTGACTTTCGTCATCAAGCGTTACACTAATTTTATGATCCACTTTTTGCTGCCAATATGCATTTGAATTGTGCGCTACAAAAACACAGATGGATAGGATTGCTAGAATTCTCATTTGAAACCGTTTCTTAATTTTTTAGAGTTTATTTACCTCTACCCTGCAAGATAACCAAAATGGTATAAAGCATGATTTTAATATCTAATCCCATGCTACAATTTTTGATATACAGCAAGTCATAGCGCATTCGCTCTATCATTTCTTTTGTATTTTCAGCATAGCCAAATTTTACCATCCCCCACGAAGTCAAACCAGGTTTCACTTGGTGCAGGTAGCGATAATGCGGATGCGTTTGTGAGATAATATCAATAAAATACTTTCTCTCAGGCCTTGGACCTACTAGAGTCATTTCACCTTTTAAAATATTAATAAACTGCGGCAACTCGTCAATACGCCACTTACGCATCAGCCTACCCCACTTTGTGATACGCGGGTCGTTTTCGCTTGAGAGCTGCGGACCAGCATCTTCTGCATTTTCGAGCATAGAGCGAAATTTAAAAATCCAAAAGGGTTCTCCATACAAACCAATCCGTTGTTGCTTGTAAAAAATAGCTCCCGGTGAGGACAAGCGTACTTTTAATGCTGAAAATAAATACAAAGGACTGAGCAAAATTAAAACTAATACCGAAGCCACGATATCAAAGGCGCGTTTAAAAACTCGCTGCCAATCGGGCATCAATTCAGGATAAATCTCAATCAATACAGCACCAAACACATTACTCGTTCTTACAGAGCCTGAAATTATATCGTATGAATCAGGTGTGATTTTTATCACTACTTTTCTATGAGAAAGTTGTGAGAGAATTTTCTCTAGTCGGTGATGTTCGCTGGTATCTAAGGCAATAATGACCTCCTCGATTTGATGAGCATCTATTATACTTTCTAAATCTGTTATGCTACCCAACTTCGGTAAGTGATTTGATAATCCATTCGAACCATTTTCTTCGGCATAAACAAAACCTTTAAAAGAGTAGCCCAACTTCACGGGGTTCTCCTTGATGTCTTTGTACAATTTAACGGCCAACTGATTCCCTCCGACAATAAGTGTATTATATCCAAATCTACCATAATTGATATCTCTCTTTACCTTGTTCAAAATAAACATTCTAAACAAGGAGGAAGCTACAAATTGAATCAATAGATAACCTAAATAAGCTTTTACGTAATAGCTAGAATCAATGTTGATATCATTAAAAACAGCCCCCGCTGAAATAATGCCTACACCAATAATTGAAATGAGCAAAGTGCGCAGAATCTCACTGACTCTAGACTTTCTGTATGGATTAAAATAAGCTCCTGAAAACAAATGAAAAACCAACCAAATAATAGGAACCACCACAAAGGCTAAGAGTAAATCTTTGGAGCTCAATTCTTGCCAAAACTGAAAATCAAAAGTAAACTGTAAATCATTTTTACGATAGGATAAAAACAAAAACCAAGCAACCACCGCCGACAAATAATCTGCAATTGCATACCGAACTAAAGCTGATTTTACCTCCTTTCGCATTTTTACTGGCTAATAATTTTAAAATTGTCAACAGCTACGAAACCAGAGGTTTGCCCAGGAGTTAAACCTGCTTTTAAAATAAAATTGACTTTACTGTTCGCATAGTTTTTACCAATTTCTGTAAGATTGATATATATCTTATTCCACTCCTCGCGGATATTGATTGACAAAAGATCGGTCACGATTACCGTATTACCTGGTGTAACCAATTGAACTTCTACCGTAAATGGAATATCACATTTATAATCAAGCTCTAAAAAAGATTCTTTATTTGGCAGAAAAGAAAAATCTTGAATCGTTGAAACCCTAGCATTTCTTTTTACACCGTCTAAAAATATTAGCCCCCCATGCCCACCATCCCTGACATATTGCGGCAAGGAAGTTCTGTCTAAGCCAGTATCAGGACTTGTGTAAGGAGTAAAAGAATTACCGTTTTCAAAGTTTTCTATCAACTTAAAATTTTGGTCTGCTCTATATTCAATAGTTGGAATAATAGTTTGTTTACCTGCTTCTTTAGCCAAGAACTGATTGTAACGAGTATAAAATGGATAACGTCTTCTGCTCAAACTTCTACCATCTACTTTTATCCCTGCCGCAATTGATAGTCGAGCGCTATCCTCACCTTCAATTACAATCGGAATATCGGCAGGCAGCTGAAAATTTCCTACATTAAAATTATTTACGTACACCCAGGCTTCTGTAATATTCTTACTGACGCTACCGTGATAGGAATCGTCATATGAAATTACCTGAAAACTATCAATGTGGATATACTGAGGAACAGGCTCCTCTGGATTAATAATATTACAAGCCGAAAAAGCTAATAAGCAAATTCCCATGCACCACATTGTCACTCTTTTAATCATACCTCTCTAATACTCTAACGAAATATGAAGATATTTATTTTTTTAATGCCTCATTAATTTTTTTGAGGATTTCATAGGCAATATCCATGGCTAAATATCCATCCCGAGCGCTGACTACAGGATTCGTATTGTTTTCAATGCACTCCACAAACTTTTGAAGCTCCATTCGAATCGCATTTACCTCTTGTTTGGGGGGAATACTCACACTGATTTTTCGTTTTTTACCGTCTGGAAGCTCTATTGGGAAATCAAAAGCGCCTTTTTGACCGTCATCGTCAGAAATAGTGACGATTTCAGATTTTTTATCTAAAAAGTCAAGGCTAATGTAAGCATCCTTTTGAAAAATGCGAATCTTCCTCATGTTCTTCAAGGAAATGCGACTGGCTGTTAGATTGGCCACACAGCCATTCACAAACTCCAAACGAACGTTGGCTATATCAGCCGTGTCACTAATCACATTGACCCCGCTAGCTGATACTTTTTTAAGGTCACTTTTGACCAAGGACAGAATGATGTCAATATCATGGATCATTAAATCTAGCACAACAGAAACGTCAGTACCTCTTGGATTAAACTGAGCCAATCTGTGCCCTTCTATAAAAAGCGGTTCAATATCTTTATCTTGAATAGATAAGTAAGCAGGATTAAAACGCTCTACATGCCCTATTTGACATTTAACGTCTGCCTCAGCGCTCATGTCCAAAATTGTTTTGGCTTGCTCCAGGCTAGCCGCCATAGGTTTTTCAATGAATAAATGCTTTCCTTTACGAATCACCTTTTCAGCTAATTCATAATGCGTACTAGTCGTGCTCACAATGTCCAATGCATCACATTGAGCAATTAATTCCTCAATAGAATTGTAAACCGGTACAGAATATTCTTGGGCTACTTTTTCAGCGGCTGCAGTGTCAACATCAAACAATCCAACTAATTCTGCACCTTCAACGTGCTGCCACTGCTGCACATGAATTCTACCGAGATGCCCTGCACCAAATACCCCAATTTTAATCATGAATTACGAGCAAAATTAGGCTCCTACAGGGAACATCCAATTATACTTATCCTCACTGCGTCCATAACGTATGTCAGCAAGTTCTTGTTTTACAGCAGGAGAAATTGACCATTCTTCCTGAGGCGGCAAACTCATTTTATTCTCTTTATAAGTCAACGAATTTATAGGTGCGATCACGGCTGCTGTTCCGGCACCAAATGCTTCTTTTAGAGTACCGGCAGCACTTGCTTCTTCAATTTCTTGAATAGATATTTTGCGCTCTACTACTTCAATGCCTTTATCTCTTAATAGGCTAATTACACTCAGCCTTGTAAAACCATTTAAAATAGTCTCTGATTCTAATGAGGGCGTAACCACCTTATCACCAATCACAAAGAAGACATTCATAGTTCCGATTTCCTCGATATACTTGCGCTCAACGCCATCTAACCATAAATTTTGATCGTAGCCCATCTGGTTCACCTCTACGGTGGGTTGCATAGCTGCTGCATAATTACCAGCCGCTTTTGCGAACCCTACTCCACCAGGAAAAGCTCGAACGTATTTATCCTGCACATAAATATCAATTGCTTTGTTATAATAAGCTCCTGCAGGCGTCATAATAATCATAAAGCGGAATTTTGTGGGAGGACGCACTCCAATAAACTCGTCTGTTGCGAACAAAAAAGGTCGCAGATACAACGAACTCCCTTCAGAACCCGGAACCCAAGCTTGATCTAGATTTACCAAGGTTTTCAAACCACCCATAAATATTTCTTCCGGCACTTCCGCCATAGCCATTCTCTTGGCAGAGATATTAAATCGAGAAAAATTATCAGCAGGTCTAAATATATTTACTGAACCATCCTGGCTTTTATAAGCTTTGATTCCTTCAAAAATTGATTGCCCGTAGTGGATGAAAGTCGTGGCGGGATGCATGGTCATATTACCAAACGGCATGATTTCGGGAGTTTTCCACTCTCCGTCTTCATAATCGGCCACAAGCATGTGATCTGTGTAGATTCTTGCAAAATTTATATCGTTCTCATCGAACTGTGAAATTTTGCTTTCGGTTGTTTTCGTGATATTTATATTCATTAAGGCTGTTTCCATTAATTTGTTAATTAGTTTGTAAGTCAAAAAGCGATAATACAGTGATTCAGAGCTAATTTGCTCTCACTTTCGCATACTTCAGTTGATTTTGAAGTGCCGCAAATATACAAAATAGAAGTCACAAATGAATGATAAAATAAAGGCCGCCAACCTCTTTATCTATGATGAGCAGTTGATTTGCCCTGATAATGAAGGGCTTAGCTTACCGGAGCCTCGTGGAAATTTTGATAAACGAATTTTGATTCTCACAGATACGATTGAGGCCGAAAGCGAGGAGCATATACTATTAGATAAAATGATCGCCGCCACAGGCTTGAATTTAACCGACATCTATCACCTTTCTCTGGCTCAAAAAATGCCATTGTTGAACTACGTCCGAAAAATAAAACCCGAGCGAATTATTTGCTTTGGAAACCAACTCGACACAGAATCTGCTATTTATAGTAACAGGTTATACAAGCTACAAGAAGTGAATGATATTCAAATACTTAACGCTAATTTTTTATCGCAAATATGCGCATCCTCTCCCGCTAAACAAGCTTTGTGGAATGGATTAAAAAGTATGTTTTCACTATGAAAAAAGAACTCATTTTTGCTACAAGCAACCCCAATAAGGTAAGTGAAATTCAAAGTATTTTAGGAGACTCCTTTGCTGTAAAATCTTTGAAGGACATTGGCTTCGCAAAGGAACTCAATGAACCGTATGATACGCTAGAGGCCAATGCGCGCACCAAGGCTGAGCAACTCCTCGGCGCCATTGGTAAGGACTGCTTTGCGGAGGACTCAGGCTTATTTGTAAACTCGTTAAATGGAGAGCCTGGTGTTTATTCGGCGAGATATAGCGGCGCGGAAGCTACCAGCGACACTAACATAGCCTTGCTACTTGAAAAACTAGAGGGTAAAAAAGATAGAAGTGCCTATTTCAAGACGGTAATTCATTTGATAGATAATGGCCGTCACTTGGTTTTTACAGGAATTTGCGAAGGAAGCATTACACAAAACCCAATTGGAGACGGCGGATTTGGCTACGATCCAATTTTTGTGCCGAATGCGCTCCCTTATCGGAGCTTTGCTCAACTATCCAAAGCAGAAAAAAACACGATTAGCCATAGGGCTAAAGCTACCGAGACATTTGTGAAGCATTTGATTGAAGAAAGCTAGCTCAACTAGAAACAAATTTGCCTAAACCAAAAAAAAGCGGATCGTAAAATCCGCTTTATTATTATTAAAAGTTGTCACCTATCTCACAAACTGAGCAGTTTGCCAAAGCTCCCCGTCTTTTACAATTCCATATAAATAGCTTGCAGACGCCAAATTACTTACATCCACCGTGTTTTTCAAGGACGGCAGGTCGAAGGAGGTTAGTTCACGACCACTTAGGTCATAAATCACCAATTTTACATTACTCGCTTCTTTGAAGAAGTCTATGTTTAGAGTTGAACTCGGAGTAGTGGGATATACTTGGGCAATCGGGCTTCGGTTTACCAAGGTTTTTAATCCAGTTGCAAAGGCTAGATTAATATTGTCAACGACTATTTCTGTTCCTTCATGAACCGAAAAAACACCGGTACTATCCAACAAGGCCAAGGGATTTCCAGAAGAAATTGTGTAGCGAACAAGTGTGGGAGTTAAAGTATTGATGTAAGTAAAGGGCAACGAAATAGACGTAAAGCTATTTATGTTTGCTCTGAGGATGGTATCAGCGATTCCAACAATGCTGTCCGCTCCGTCAGAATTATCGATTAAAAAAGCTGTAATGAAAGTAGAATCACCCATTACAGTAGTGTTTTTCACAAACATGGTGGTAGCAAAAGGCTTATAGTTGATTGCTTTCCCTCCCACCTGACTAAAAGTTCTGTTCGCTCCATCAATTGCTATCTGAGAGTTTGTGCAAACGGCAGGATAATCTTTTGCGGGTAAATTAACCTGTCCTGGTACATTGATACCGGATTGAAATTTTGTTGCCACCCGAAGGGCGCCTGTGCCACCTTGGCCTGGATTATCTTGAAAAATTTGAGCTTGAAAACTCCCCGAGGGATTCACCAGTTTACCAACCGCAACCACGAACGAGTCAGACCCTGTCCAATTGACAGGCTCGGTGAGTTGCACCGGTCCAAAGAAACCAACCGTAAATGGATTCCAGTTTTCAAAATCCTCAACGAGCTGCGCTTTAATAAGCATCGGAGCTATGAGTATTGCTAAAAGTAGTAGTGTTTTTTTCATATTTTTTTATTTTATTTTTTGAAGAGAAGCATGGATAGCATCAAAATCAGGAAGGTCACCGGCACTTTCTAGCACTTCGGCATACTGAACGATCCCCTCCTTGTCAATCACAAAGGCGGATCGCTTAGAAACACCAGACATGTCAAATACAAAAGAATCATAGAGGCAGCCGTACTGCTTGGATACTTCTTTATTAAAATCAGATAGTAAGGTGAAATTCAAATTGTTTTCTTCTTTGAATTTTTCCAAGACAAAAAGAGAATCAACAGAAATGCCAATTACATCAGTTTCCAAATCGTTATACTGAGCCAAACCATCACGCACAGAACAAAGTTCGCTAGTGCATACTCCTGTAAATGCTAGCGGAAAAAAAAGTAGCAAAACATTTTTTCCGTTATAGTCATTTAAAGAAACTATATTTTTTTCTGTATTGTGAAGTTTAAAATCGGGAGCTTTCTGTCCTATTTGAATTTCCATATATCTTTTCAAAAATTAATCTTCTCAAATTTAAGTAGGTATTTCCTATTTCCAAAATTAATGTTTGCACAGGGCGGCAAAGCTTTTTGAAGCCTATCCGTAAAGGCTTCGTATTTTTACGAAACATTAAACATTTTACATTGACAGATCACATTATCAAATTAGACTCCATTAACCCAATCGAATTTTATGGAGTCAATAATAATAAATTCAACATACTAAAAAAGAAATTTCCGTTACTGAAGATTTTATCTCGCGGAACGCAAATAAAAATTTCGGGCAATAAAGAAAACGTAGACGATGCTCGAGAAAAAATTGAACTTATAGTAAAATACCTTGAGAAGAACGGACACTTATCGGAGAATTATTTTTCGCAAATTTTAGGTGATGACGATGGCATAATCGATGATAGCATTCGCGATAATATTGAAAATAATATAATCGTTTTTGGACCCAATGGCCGGGTGATAAAAGCAAAAACCCACAATCAAAGGAGGCTAGTAAACTCAGCAGAGGATAATGATATACTTTTTGCTATAGGTCCTGCCGGAACGGGTAAGACTTATACGGCCGTTGCTTTAGCCGTGCGTGCCTTAAAAAATAAAATTATCAGAAAAATCATCTTAACCCGCCCTGCAGTAGAAGCTGGCGAGAGCTTAGGTTTTTTGCCTGGAGACTTAAAAGATAAAATTGATCCTTATTTACGACCACTTTATGACGCATTAGATGATATGATTCCTTCGGATAAATTGAGCTATTACATGACCAACCGAGTGATTGAAATCGCTCCCCTAGCTTATATGCGCGGACGAACGCTCGACCATGCTTTCGTCATTCTTGACGAAGCTCAAAATGCTACGGACCTTCAGCTAAAAATGTTTTTGACTCGAATTGGGCCATCAGCTAAGGCTATCATTACGGGTGATATGTCTCAAATTGATTTACCCAAAAACCAGCAATCCGGTTTGCGAAAAGCTTTTAGGATATTAAAAAATATTCCAGGAATGTCTTTCATAGAATTGGATGGTAGCGACGTAGTACGGCACAGACTCGTGCGACAAATTATCAAAGCCTACGACACGGATACAGAACGAGAAGAAAAGGAAAAAGAAGAAGAGAAAGCGCGTTATATAGAAAGAAGGAAAGCCAAAGCGAAGGAACAAGACAAGAATTAATGAATTACAAATACCTTGTTTCAAAAGAGTTTATGAGGTGTAACCTTTACTTTTGCAAAATGAAAAATTGGCTTCTTATCGTATGTACTTTATTTATTCTTTCATCTTGCGGCGGCGGCAGTGATTTGAGTGATCCAAATATGGTAGCTGAAAGTTTTCTGAAATCATATATCACGATGGATTACAGCGAAGCAAAAAAATATGCTTCTCAAGAATTTATTGGTTTGTTAGATCAATACCAATCTGAAAAAGAATTATTGGCCGCAGAGGTGATCCAAGAGTCTGAAGCTGCCACGGTCGAAATAAAAAACATGGAAATCAAAGAAGCAGAAGGCGTGGCAATTGTAAAGTTTTCTAATAGTCAACTTCCTGACATTGTAGACCAATTAGAACTGCGTAAAGTGGAAGATAGCTGGTACGCAAACAATGTTGAGCGCACGGTTGACGTAGAATTGGACAATAAATTTCCGGATGAGGAAATTGAAAAAATGATTGAAGAAGCCGAGGAACAGGAAGAGACAATGCCTGTAGAAGAGTAAGAAGGATAATTCAATTGACAAAGCTTTCAGTAAATATTAATAAGTGGGCCACCTTGCGCAATGCTCGCGGCGGCAATAACCCTAATCTTTTACAAGCGGCTAAGGACATTCAAAAATTTGGAGCGGACGGTATCACGGTCCATCCCCGCCCTGACGAACGACATATTCGTTACCAAGACGTCAGAGAATTGAGACCATTGGTACACACAGAATTTAATATTGAAGGCAACCCCAAACATCGTGCGTTTATAGACTTAGTTCTTGAAACAAAACCAACGCAAGTAACCTTAGTGCCGGATGGCCAAGATGCTTTAACATCCAATAGCGGTTGGGACACAATTACTTATTTAGACTATTTAAAAGAGACCATTGAGGTATTTAAAAAAGCAGGGATTCGAACTTCAATTTTTTTAAATCCTGACCCAAAACTCATCCCCTCTGCCAAAAAAACAGGGACTGACCGAATTGAATTATACACCGAATCTTATGCTAATTCCTATCATAATAATAAAGAGGAAGCTATCAAAGATTTCATAGCAACCGCAACTGTGGCTGTCGAGCATGATTTAGGTTTAAATGCAGGTCATGATTTAGACCTGCAAAACTTGAAGTTTTTTGGGCAGCAAATTCCTAATTTGTTAGAAGTATCTATTGGGCACGCTTTGATTTGCGACGCAATTTATTTGGGATTAGAGAATACGGTACAGATATACAAACGTCAATTGATAATGGACAATGGAAAGTTGATAGTTGAAAATGGATAGTTTAATATGCCTGCATTTAATCAAGAAGAATACTACCAACAAGTAGATCGAGAAATACGAATTTCAATTTCCAAATTCAATGAGCATTTATTGTCTAATTCCAAATGGAAAAAGCTAGTTGAGCAAATCGTAAATAATGCACACCTTTTTAAGAAAATTGAATTCAAAAAGGTTCAAAATAAAGAAATTGGAGAACTTTTCATAAATGGCGACACAACCTTTGAATTTGACTATTGGTCAATAGGATTTGAAGGAAATAACTCAATGGGAGGCTGGTTAATATTTAAAGAAATTGAGTACATCTTTTTTCCTAGAATAATTAACTCTGATAAAAGCTTTCGCAAAATCTAGAAAAGATCAAAAGCACAATCCAAATGGCTGGTCAATTTTTGATAGAACAAAATGAATACGGCATAAAGTTATTATGTTATAGATAATACAGAATATCTATCAACTTTCCCTTTTCCACTTTCAACTACTTAATATGCATTTGCATATTTACTACTCCAATTAATTTTTTTACCAAAACTGCCGAGTCCAAAAAATTGATTTAATTGA
>CAZTCQ010000023.1:26687-30013 GCA_964612525.1 uncultured Chitinophagaceae bacterium
ACTCCAATTAATTTTTTTACCAAAACTGCCGAGTCCAAAAAATTGATTTAATTGAAAATTGAACCCGATTTGATTATAAGCCCCGGCTAAATGATAATGAGAGCGAGCAAAATGAACAGTAATTTTATTTAGATATAAGCCAGCTCCATACGAGAAACCTGCTAAACCTTTTAGTTCATTCAAACCAAGTTCAGTGCGCCGCATAAAATTATAACCGCCACTAATTTCTAATCGTTTCCCAAGGTTGATATCTAGGGCAAATACAAAATGATTCAAAAGCGTTCGCCCAAAATTGTTGGGCTGTGGCACATCGGCGGTGTCAGTAATCAAAATATTATTTTGTCTGTCAGCCGGATTGTCGTAATACAAATTCCACTGATTTAAATGATGAGCTAAAACCGATATAGAAAAAGGCGCTTTTTTAAAACGCTTCATAACCCCGATTTGAATATCTAAGGGTAAAGGTTGAGAAGGAATATTATCGTAGTATCGATCAAACTGATAGCCCACGTTTTTTGCTGCAAGGCCTAAGAACCATTTATTAATCGTGTCAGAATAGGTGACACCTGCATCAACCACTAACGCCAAAGCCGTTTTATCAATTAAGTTTGAGCGAGCCATTTTTACGTTGGCCCCATAGCGCCATTTTTTTAAATAAGACTTTGCTGCGGATAAAGTAATCGCATAATCTACCGCTCGACCGTCTCCTAGTATTTGTCCAATGTCGTTGGTCAAAGTCAAGTCACCATAGTTCATATACTGAATTCCAAAACCAAAAGTGGTTTCTAGTTTTTTGCTATGATGCGCATAAAATAAATTAAGCCCTGTAGTGCCTGCATAAAATGAATTATAATTAATACCTAAGTCAGTATGAAACTCGGGGCGAAGCATGGCAGGATTGGCTGTGCTCATCATGACATCCGAAGCAGAATGTACCACACTGATTCCACCCAAAGCAGTAATGTGAGGACTTTGCGACAATCGTAAATATTCAAAAGCACGTTGTCCCCCTCGCACCTGCGCTTGCGCTGAAACTGTTGCAAAAATAAATAGGGAGATGATTAAAATATATGAACGCATCCGCATGTTTCTTTAACGTAAAATTAGGCGAAATATTGTTAGGAACCATCATTCTAAAAATATCTTGCCAACACTTGTGAAGAATAATTACAAAAAAAGGATACTTATTAGTTTGATCGTCCTTGCGGCCTTATTGGGCGGTATTAAACTGGCCGCTGATTACTTCAGTATCCCTTTCTACACCTATCCCGGCTTTGGCATAAAAATACCTCCCGGTAATAAATTGCTGGGTATCGACATCTCACACCATCAAGATAAAATAAATTGGAAGCAAGTATCTGAAATGAGCGATTTAGGCAAAAAAGTAAATTTCGTATTCATGAAAGCAACGCAGGGAAATTATCTTACCGATAATCAGTTTAAAAGAAACTGGAGTGAGGCAAAAGATTACGAAATTGATCGGGGCGCCTATTTATTCTTTGACCCACGAAGAAATGGCGAAGCCCAAGCTAGGTATTTTATAAACCGAGTGAAACTAACAAAAGGAGATTTTGCACCCGTCATAGATTTTGAAGATTTATACAGCGTTTCTAAAGCAAAGGCACGAAAAGAATTTAAAGCTTGCGCCAATCTTTTAAAAAGGCATTATGGCATTCAACCCATCCTTTATACTTATTCAGATTTTTATCGTCAGAATTTAAACGAAGATTTTGAGCAATACCCTTTGTGGATTGCACATTATAAAAGCTATGGCAAACCACGCATTGATCACGACTATTATTTCTGGCAATTCAGCGACCAGGGCAGAATGAATGGTATTAAAGGCAATGTAGATTTTAATGTATCAGACCGGAGTGAGTCTAGCTTAAACGAATTACGTCTAGGTCTAAACTAAATACTTACGACTTGCTACTTACTACTAAGTACTAAACACTATTTTAGCACTTTATGATATACGCCCTACCCTTTTTGTCTGCTTTTATAGGTTGGATAACCAATTTCTTGGCTATAAAAATGCTTTTTAACCCGAGAGAGGAGAAGAATATTTTGGGATTAAAAATTCAAGGCATTTTCCCTAAGCGCCAAAAGCAATTTGCTGAGAAATTAGGTGCGCTTGTTGCCAATGAATTGCTATCACTAGATGACATTCAACAAAAGATAGGCTCAGAAAGCAATCAAGCGCTTATGATGGAAACGGTATCGAGTAAAGTAGATAATTTCTTAGACGTACGCCTAAAAGAAGAAATGCCCATGGCGGCCATGCTTATAGGCAAAGACACTAAAGCAAAATTAAAAACTACCTTACTTACAGAGTTTAAAGACAGCATCCCTGAAATATTACAAAAGGTAAATGACAACATTCAACAAGACCTAGATGTAGAAAAACTAGTAGTAGAAAAAGTGTCAAATTTTAGTAGTGATAAACTAGAAAGCATTCTCTACGATATCATGAAAAAAGAATTTCGATTTATTGAAGTGCTGGGTGCTGTTCTCGGTTTTCTTATTGGCTTGGTGCAGGTTGGTTTGATTAAGTTGGGGGCATTTTAAAGATTATGTCAAAATTTGATTGGATAAAAAAATTCTTCGAACTTAATAGAAGTGAGGACTATTGGAATAAGTTATCTGATATTATTCCAAATAATTTTGACAATTACTTTCTAATTCATTGGAATATTGGAATTGTTGATGACTTCCCTTTTAATGAATTTCCGGAAAACAACTTTACAATTGAGGATACAAACAAGAGAATAAGAATACTTAGACAACATAATTTGTTTCTTAATCCTAATGAAGATAATTTATTTCGGAAAACAACTGTCAAAGAAATTGCGAACTTGTTCAACGTTAATTATAATTGGAATGTTTTGGATAACATTAAAGACACTCCAGCTATCAAAATATTAGACGAACAGAGCATTGATAATCTCAAATCCTTGGTTAGCAATTTAACTTTAGATAGCAGATTATATTTATACATAGAAGATTTCTTGAGATACCCGCCTCATAACAAGAGCAAACAAGAAATGAGCAATATTTCAATAGACAAATATTTTGAACTTCAAAATGATTTTGTTTTTGACTATAATACTTATCTTTTTCCTGATAGTCAAGATTGGTGTATTTTAACTTCAGAGGATTTCCCAATGTTATTATGTGTCAATAATGAAATTTCAAGTCAGTTAGCTTTAATTACGGATTTGGAATTATTTAGGATGGAATATAATGAAGAATTTTAATTCGAACCTAATATCAGTCTAACTACTAGCTACTAAATACTTACTACTATCAGCACTATCTTCAGCATA
>CAZTCQ010000024.1:0-4605 GCA_964612525.1 uncultured Chitinophagaceae bacterium
TGTAAGTAACTCACGCATGACCTCGCGGGCCGGTTGTTCATCATCTATTATGAGCGCTCGTATCATTTTACAATAAAAGTAAAGTTTCTTTGACCTTTAAAATTAAATTTCCCAATCGTTATTTTAAGTTTTCGAAGGGGTATTGGTTATAGGTAACTGAAGGCTTACCCGTGTGCCACAATCTTCTCGGTCCGAGAAGGCATCTTCTATTTGTACTTTTATTTTTTCATTATACATTTCATTGAGCAGGTCCATTCTTTTTTGATTTGCGCTCGTACTAAAACCTGCACTTTTATTTCTTGCCTGCATAGCAGCGGATTTTTTTCGTCCAATACCGTTGTCTGTTATTTCTACCCACAGTTGATTCTCTTTTTTCTCTACTACTATATCTACTTGTTTATCACCCACTTTATGTAATAAGCCGTGTTTAAATACATTTTCGATATAGGGTTGAACAAGCATAGGTGGCACCTTAATTTCTTCTTGTAGATCATCATCTACTTGCACATCAAAATTGACCAATATGCTTGAGCCAAAGCGTAACTGCTCTAGGTCTAAATAAAGTCGTAGCATTTCTATTTCTTTCGTAAGCGCTATTTCATTCTTACCCGAATGTTCTAAGGTTTTTCTTACCAAATCGCTAAACATACCGAGGTACTCATTGGTATTTTCAAAGTCCTTTTTAATTACTAGATTCTGTACAGAGTTTAGGGCATTAAACACAAAATGCGGATTCATTTGTGCTTTAATCGCTGTAATTTCAGACTGTTTGATGCGCTTGTCATAGGCTGCTGCCTTTCGAATTTGATTGAGCCGCGAATAAAATATCAAACCAATAATAAGTAAAATCCCTAGAACGCAAAGGATATAAAACCACCAAGAACGATACCATGGCGGCGCCAAAGTAAAGTCATAAGTTGCAACTTCACTCTCATTAAAAGATGTTTGTAGTTTTACCTCTAGGGTATAGCGCCCCTCTCGTAAGGAATTAAATCGGATTTCATTATTAGTGGAAACCTGCGATGTCCATGCAGTATCTGCAGGAAGCAATCGATACTCATATGTAAAATTTCCTCGGCTATTTAACGCCGACCCGTTAATTTTAAAGCGCAAAGAATTATCACTAAAAGAAATATTTTTTCCTTGTTCTAGTTTTTTATTTTTAGACCATAAGGATGCAATAGCTGCATATAATTTTGATTTTTTAGTTTCTTGTATAGGCAATATAAATACACCCTTTGTAGTAGAAACATACAATTCGTTCTGATATAATAAAGCATCTATACACACCGCTTTGGGCAAATAGTTAGCAGCAGAATAGGTAGCAAACACGCCGCTTTTTTCTGTAAAAAGTTGCACCCCTTTTTCAAAAATTAGAAGAAGTGTATCGCCCTGCTGCCGCAGACGATCAATGCGTGTTTTTAATAAGCCTTGCTGCGTAGCCCAATGCTTTTTTACCTCTCCGTTTTTTAATTTATAAAGCCCTGTGCGTCCGCCACTCCAAACAATCTCTCCTGATGTACTAGGATATAAAAAATCCGATTGAATACGCTCTTGCTTCCATTTAATTTCTCTTTGCTTTTTATCCGGTGTAAAAAGGTAAAGGCCATTCCGGGTACCAACATAAATAAAACCACTAGAAGGATTATAATAATGCGTATAGGTTTTATTCTTAAAAATATCTACCCTTTGCTTAAATTTTGCAATAGAACCTTTGAGTTGCGTTACTTCATCAAATTTATATTTAGTGGTAAAATCCTTAATCTGATCCGTATTACCGTAATAGCTAAAACCCGCAGAGGTACTTGTAAAATGGTCTTTGGTATCCGTAAAAAAAGAGAGCCATTTTAAATTAGAACCCAAGCCTACAAATTGATAGGACGGTACTTTTTTAGGCATGAATAAAAAATTATTTCCTATGTTCACAAAGCTAATGGCATCCTTAAATTGATTTGTTCTGTACATAAAAACACGACCTCCTAATGCGGTTTTTAGTTTTTGCATTTGAGGCCACTCACCATACTCCGACTTTGAATTGGTATAAGAAATACCTCGACCATTGTTTATAAAATTTGTAATCAGTCCCTTACCAAAAATTGTAGTGGGTCGCACTGCGCTATTCGGAATCGCAATAAGTCCTTTTTCTAAAGTAGAGAACCAAATTGTACCTGCAGCATCTTGTTGGATAAACGAGATGCTTAAATTAGAGAACCAATGTGCTTGTAAATTAAACTGCTCGTCATAAATAAATACACCTTTTTCTGTAAGGACATAAAGCTGTTGGCGATGCACTTTTGCTTCTAAAACCCGCACGCCTTTTATTCCTTTTAATTTAATAGGTTGCGCATTATCAGCATTCGTATTTTCTAAATAATAAGCCTGCAGCGGTTCATTCGTTTTGCCGTCTACGTTTTTTAAACCGATAAAATAATTTTTATCATTTAAACTAATCTCAGCCAAAGGATAAAGATTCGTTTCTTTTAAATGCTTAACCTCACCATTCTCAAAACTTAATCGATTATTATCCATTCTAATAAATGCCTTATTTACATTACTAGCATAAAAAGTAAGAATGGTTTTATTCTGAATCGGCAGATTAATTGTAACCGAATCTAATTTTCTGGAGGGTGCATGATAAGTGTAAAAACTCTTACTGTCTCTTGAAAACAAAAAGACAGAATCTGTAAATATTTCACCATTCGGGTAACCTAACTGAGCAGATAATTTTTTAATTAAAAAAACTTTCTGTCCATCATAACAATATATCCCTCCTTGAAAACTCACGAAAAAAATATTGCCATATTTATCTTCATCTAAGCTCGTGATAGATAATTCTTCACCGTCTGGAATTTCTATTTCCTCTACCGTACTACCATTATAACGCGCTAAACCCTTATTGGTAGCGGCATATAGCATACCATCCTTTTTACTAAGCAAGATTTCATAAACCTCATTGGTAGGTAAGCCACTCTCAATATTTACAAAATAATGGCTTGGCTCCTGAGCAAATAAGCTGTGGCTGAATAAAAAAAATATAAAGAAAAAGTTTTTCATTGATGATTGGTTAATCAAAAATACACGCTAGAGACATAGCAATAAAAAATAGAAGGGCTTAGTAAAAGTGCGTTACTTGCAAGACAAAAGTGTAAATTCGTGCACTCTATCTATGGGCAGTCCACAAGAATTTTATAAGCACGAACTCGCGCGCCATCAAACCGATGGTCAAGCAGCAAAAAAACAAATTACCCAACTGAGCTTGGTTCGTCTAGCTGTTTTTTTGGTTACTGTTGCCGGCATTTATTTTTCATATCCTAATGGGCCTTTGTGTTTTGCTATTGGCCTTGTTGGTGTTGCGCTTTATTTATTTTTAATAAAAAAGCATGTTCAGCTAAAAGCTAAAAGAGATTTAGCCTTAGCGCTTGCAAAAATAAACGAGGAGGAAATCGAAATTGGAAACGGAAACTTTCATGATAGAGAACAGGGCCTCGTATTTCAAAATCCACAGCATCATTATAGCTTGGATATTGATTTATTTGGGCGGGGGTCTTTTTTTCAGTTTATCAATCGGACGGAAGTAAGCGAAGGAGCCCAAGCACTAGCTAATGCCTTAACGGCAAATGATATTACACATATAGAAACGCGCCAAGAAGCAATAAAAGAGCTTGCCACCCTACCCAAATGGCGTCAGCTATTTGCCGGCACGGCACGCTTAGTAAACGTAGAAACTTCGGCTGTTGAAATATTGGATTGGTTAAAATCCTATGAGGCTTTTATTCCAAAAACAATGAAATGGTTGCCAACTATTTTTAGTGCGCTTAGTTTGGGTGTACTTGTATTGTATGGTTTTGAGTTTATTCCTGAGTTTGGGATACTCGTTTGGTTTCTGTTGGGACTTGCCATTACGGGCCGTTTTACAAAAAAAACCAATGAGCTTTCTAATCATATTGATCAGGTAAAAGATACATTTCGTCAGTACGCTTCTCTTTTAAAACAAATTGAAACACAAGAATTTTCAGCGCCCTTACTTAAAGAAAAACAAGAACTTATAAAATCAAACGGAAAAGAGGCCTCTTTAATTTTTAAAGAATTTTCAAAACTGATTGACACGTTTAATAGTAGAAAAAATATTCTATCGGCTGTGGTATCCAATGGTTTTATGCTTTTTGATATTAAGCAAACGTATAAGGTTGAACAGTGGATTGCACAATTTAATAATAAGCTAAATGATTGGTTTGAGGTCATTTCATTTTTTGATGCTTACAATAGTTTGGGTACTTATGTTTTTAATAAGCCGTCTTATATTTTTCCTGAAATTCAAAACGCTACGAACACAATTGAAACTAGTGGCTTAGGACATCCATTATTAGAAGAGGAAAAACGAATTGACAATGATTTGCATATTGCTAATCAGCAGTTTTTTATAGTTACAGGAGCAAATATGGCGGGGAAAAGTACCTTCCTGAGAACCGTTGGTCTGCATATTGTTATGGCGAATGTGGGCCTTCCCATTTGTGCAACACAAAGTAAGTATACGCCTGTAAAGTTGATAACCAGTATGCGCACAGTAGATTCTCTAACCGATGATAGCTCTTACTTTTTTGCAGA
>CAZTCQ010000024.1:4705-15077 GCA_964612525.1 uncultured Chitinophagaceae bacterium
ATGCTACAGGAATTATTGCCACGCATGATTTAAGTCTGTGCGAAATTGAAAAAGATCTTGACGAGGTAAAAAATTATTACTTCGATGCAGAAATAATTAATGACGAATTACATTTTGATTATACTTTCAAAAAAGGAATTTGTAAGAATATGAATGCTTCGTTTCTGTTGAAGAAAATGGAGATTGTATAGCAAATAAGTTTCGTTCCCGTGTAAGAACTTCTCATATTTGCATAAATGAGTTTGTCCCACGATTTATTAAAAAAACATTGGGGCCACGATAGTTTTAGAGGGCTTCAGCAAGAAGCCATAGATTCTATACTAGGTGGCAAGGACACGCTTTTAATCATGCCAACCGGCAGCGGGAAATCACTCTGCTTCCAGCTACCTGCTCTTATGGCAAAAGGCGTTTGCTTGGTTGTGTCGCCACTCATTGCCTTAATGAAAGATCAAGTACAGCAGCTGAATAAAAAAAACATTCCGGCCGCAGCACTTTATAGCGGACTCAGCGCAGATGAAAGCCGAGAGGTTTATCGCAATGCGCTAGATGAAGACATTAAACTATTGTACGTTTCTCCCGAGCGATTGCAGAGCGAACGATTCTTACGATTTTTGACCAATGCTACTATTTCATTTATAGCCGTGGACGAGGCGCATTGTATTGCGCAATGGGGTCATGATTTTAGACCTGCTTATTTGAATATTAAAGACATAAAATATAAATTGCCCAACAAACCAATTTTAGCATTGACCGCTACGGCCACGCCAAAAGTGGAAGAAGAAATTGTAGAACGTTTAGAATTAAAAACTCCTCAAATTTTTAGCGGTTCGTTTGTACGAAAAGAACTTTCGCTCAAAGTAAAAAAAGTAGAAAATAAAGAAACTGAACTAGTTGCTATTCTTAAAAAAAATAAGCGCAGTGCAATAGTTTATTGTAGAAGCAGAAGAGCGTGTAAAGAACTTTCGCTTTTGCTTAATCAAGAAAAAATAAATAGCACGTTTTATCATGCAGGCTTATCAAAAGAGGAACGCGACCAAGCACAAAACGATTGGTTAGAAAACAGAGCAAAAGTCATCGTGAGTACCAATGCGTTTGGGATGGGGATTGACAAGGCTGACGTTGGCTTGGTAGTACATTATGACTTGCCCGAAAGCCTAGAAGCCTATTATCAAGAAGTAGGACGAGCCGGGCGCAATGGACAAAACGCTGAAGGAATTATTTTGTACAACAGCAAAAGTATAAGTCGTCAAAACGATCTAGCCGCACTCAAATTCCCCAGCGAAAATGAATTGCGTAATTTGTACGCCGCTGTTTGTAACTACTTAAAAATTCCTACTGGTGGTGGTGCAGAAGAATATTTTGATTTTGACTTGCTCTCTTTTGTAAAAGCGACCAACTATAATTTAATCACGGCATTGCACGGCATGCAATTATTAGCGAAACAAAAAATCTGGCACCTAAGTGATTCAGTCTATATGCCCATGCGTGTACAAATTTTAGCCTCGCGCGAAGAGCTCAATCATATTGCACAGCACTATCACCGTCAAGATGAATTACTGAAGCAATTGCTAAGAATGTATAACGGCATTTGGCAATATCCTGTGCCAATTAATGAATACGACCTAGCACCTAAAGTAAAGAAGTCTGTTGCACAGATAAAAGAGGATTTGCATTTTTTAGCATCGCGTTCTTATATAAAACTAGTCGCTAAAAAAGATAAACCGCAACTATACTTTAGTGACAATCGTTACCCCGCGGAGCAAATCATTTTAAATTATCAAGAAATAGAATGGCATAAAAAACGCGATGAAGAACGACTAGCAGCCATGCAAAAATACGTGCTCAATAAATCTAATTGCAGAATGCAAGTACTTGCAAACTATTTTGGACAAGCAGAAAAAGAAGTTTGTGGTGTATGTGATATTGATAATCCGGTTGTCGTAAAAGTTGATTTTGAAGAAGTAAAAAAACTTTTGGACAATGCGCTTACTAATAAAGAAAGTGTGCCTTTTGAAAATATTATTGGTCACTTACACGGCGAAGAACGTATTAAAACTATGCAGTTGATTCGACAAATGATTGGGGAAGGGATGTATCGGATTACGGCTTTGGGGGAGGTGCGTAAGAGCTAAATTATGTTTTACAATAGTGAGAAGATACATGGAATTCTGTCTCTCCGACTTCGAGTAATTTCGAATCCAATAACTCTTTTAATAGCAACAAATCATTTTCTATTTCAGCATCAAAGCCTTCATCCAATAAAATAATTAAATTCCCATGAATAACCTTTTCAGGATACATAATATCAATGTACTCATTTTCAAGAATGCGAAAAGCATTTTCCGGAATCCTTAATCCTGTAACTTTAATATACTTTTTCGGGTCTTCCACTTTTTAAGATTCCTAACAAAACTAAACTTTTTCAATTATTATTAAGTATACCATATTATGGTATATTTGTAATATGTCAAAAAACACTTCTATAATACTTGGTGAACATTTTGATCAATTCATTCAAGCGCAATTAAAAAAAGGACAATACGCATCAGCAAGCGAAGTAATTCGAAACGGACTGCGCTTACTTGAAATAGAAAATGCCAAAATTAAAGCCATCAATAAAGCATTAGTTGTTGGAGAAAAAAGTGGGAAGCCAAAAAAGTTTGACAATGAGGCATTCAAAAAACGAATGACTAAAAAATATCAATGAGGTGTTAGCATTATTTCTGAGCCCACAAGCTGAACAAGATCTTGAAGATATTTTTGAATATACCGTAAGAGAATGGTCTTTGACCCAAGCTAAGAAATACCAAGATAGTTTGTTTAGTCATTTAAATTTCGCTTGCGCTAACCCAACTATTGGCGCCGTTTATCCTTACAATAAAATAGAGTACCGAAAATTGAACGCTAACAAACATTTAGTTTTTTATCGAGTAGAAAAAAAACACTGTGTAGTCATTCGTATCCTTCACGAACGTATGAATTATAACGAGCATTTGTAATACATTTGCTCCAATGCAGCACGAATACATATCGGTATTTGATATTTTCAAGATTGGGATTGGCCCCAGCTCTTCCCATACCCTTGGACCTTGGAAAGCAGCTTTGCAATGCATAGAAGAACTAAAGGCTACCCATCAATTAGCAGAAGTTGAAAAAGTACAGGTGCTACTATATGGCTCCTTAGCTAAAACAGGTATTGGACACGGTACGGATTTGGCGGTTCAACTTGGCCTTTGTGGTTTTCAAGCCGAAACTTTTGAGCCAGATAATATTCAACCTACACTTGATAGCATAAAAGAAAAACAAGAACTCAATTTTGCGCAATCGCTTACCATTCCTTTTTCTCCAAGCAGTGATATTATTTTTTTAAAGGAAGAGTCTTTACCCTATCATCCCAATGCACTTACTTTTTTAGTAAAATTAAAAAGCGGTGAAGACGTATCCAAAACATTTTATTCTGTAGGTGGTGGTTTTGTCACCAAGGATAATGCTGATAATCCGATGACCACTTACATTGATTTGCCATTTGAAATTTCTAGCGCCAAACAATTGGAAACGCATTGCATTAAAACGGGTTTGAGTATTTCTGAAATAGCCATGGAAAACGAAAGTGAATGGCATGGTGAAGCAGAAACAAAAAAAGGCTTATTAGAAATATGGCAGGTGATGCAAGATTGTATTTATCGTGGTTGTCAACAAACTGGAATTTTACCTGGTGGCTTAAATGTAAAACGCAGAGCACAACCTTTAGCCAAGCGATTGCTCAAGGGGCAAGAGTTTACAAATTATAATGAGTGGATTGAAGCTATTCAAAACAGCCCAGATGCAACGGGCCAAAATTTTCGATACACTTTAGATTGGGTAAGTTGTTTTGCCTTGGCCGTGAATGAAGAGAATGCAAGTTTTAGCCGAGTAGTAACGGCACCTACAAACGGCGCTGCGGGAGTAATTCCTGCCGTGTTACACTACTTCATAACATTTTTCAAAGTCGACCGTGAGGAAGCAATACTTAAATTTTTATTGACAGCCGGAGAAATAGGTAGCATTTTTAAAAAACGTGCAACCATTTCTGCAGCTATGGGAGGTTGTCAAGCAGAGATTGGTGTAAGTAGTGCCATGGCCGCAGCGGCTCTCTGCGAATGCTTGGGCGGTACTGTAAAACAATGTTTATCAGCCGCAGAAATTGCCATGGAGCATCACCTCGGTATGACTTGTGACCCTATAGGCGGCTTGGTACAAGTACCCTGTATTGAACGCAATACCATGGGCGCGATAAAAGCAATTACCGCAGCACAATTAGCGCTACAAAGTAATCCATACGACGCTAAAGTTAGCCTGGACAAAGTAGTGAAAACTATGCTGGAAACAGCACTAGACATGAATCATAAATACAAAGAAACTAGCGACGGAGGTTTGGCAACCAATATTCCGTTGAGCTTGCCGGAGTGCTAACTTACTTTATAGCCTCCTTAAATTTTTTCCAGTCTAGGTCAACTTTTTTTTCTACAAACGATCCCTTCACTTTGTGTTTGAATGCTTTTTTCATTCTTTCTTTTGTGTTAGGATGAGAATTTAAAATATCCAACAACTCACTGCCTTCTGCTTGTGCGTTAAATAGTTTACTCATGATGGTACCAAAGTATTTTGGATGGACATTCGCTTTTTCTAGGGTACTAAAAGCATACGTATCGGCTTCTCGTTCTTGCGAGCGAGCAAAACGCATGAGACCTAGTGATTTAAAAACTTCACCTAAAATTACTTCATCCCCGCCCATGATGACTGACAGTCCAAAATTGGCCGCCAATCGCTTGAGGATATGATGCTCTTCGTTATGACCCATCTCATGAGCCAAGACCGCTAATAACTCCTCTGGATAATCCATTTTTTCTATGATGCCTTTGTAAAAACAAATTCTTCCGGCGGGCAAGGTAAAAGCATTCACTTCAGTCTTATCCAAAACATATACTTCATAATTATACTCCGAACTCGGATTGGTTTCTTGCAAGCGGTTTACCAATGTACTTAAAACACTATCTACATATTTTGACTCGATGATTTCACCATGCGTCCCGCTTTTTATCTGATGCTCAAATAATAAATCTCCAAGCTCTTCTTCTTTCTCAGTAGAAACAATTTTACTAGTATCAAAAGTAGGAGACCAATCAATAAAACTTGCTCCAAACCAAATAGCTCCAAAGACAATCAAAAGAATAAGTATATCACGGGCAATTCTCACAGTGTGGGCGGTTTGTTCACGAATTGTTTCTCCACTCTTTTACGAAAAGCCACATTATACGCAATCGGACCAAACAAAATCATGTAATACATTCTGCCTTTGTAAGCTCTCATTGCAGCTAGTAAACTAAAAATAAAATAAATCACATTGGCAACAATCGTGGCAATCAAATAACCCTTAAAATATTCGTTATACGTCAGGCTTTCCAAAAGCCAAATTCGCACTGCCCAAAAAATAAGAATCGCATTTAAAATACTAGTGGGTATTTGCGAAAGCAAAGACTGCAAAGAATGAAAATGTACGTACGGACTTTTTTTACGATTGGTAAAATAATAAATGATGGCCGCCAACGAATTGATAATGGGCAAAGGCAAGCCAATGGCTGTAGAAGCAAACATCATAAGGTAGGCACCCATGCCGTCCTCACGATCGCGCTTACTAACTTCACTAGGCTGGGGTACGTCGTAATGAGTTTCGTTCATAGAATAAAATAGAGATTAATGCCAATCGTCGTAGTTCGAATCGTTTTCAAACGGTAGTTTTTCTGAAGGTAACTCTTTACCGGTAAAAGCCGGATACTCTTGATTCATATTGTACATAAAAACGCTAAGACGAGTAGACCAACGCATGGTACCTACTATAAACTCGTGCCAATTTTTAGGAAAGTTGCCTGTAAACAAAACAACCCAGAAAGAAATAAAGGATAAAATCATGGTCCAAATCATTCGGAAATAAAGGATGAAAATATGAGGAATCAATACATAGAAGAAAGCAAAGAATGTTTTGAGTAGAAGTTTCCCGCGACTCAGCTGAGTCGGAAATGGAATGTCCAAATACACATCTGGATGAGAAGCATCTAAACCAAAAGCAGGGTAGCCATCCACCAAATTATACATTGACGCCGATAGACGCGTATTCCAACGTAAAAACTTGACTTGAAAATCAAAAAAGCTTTCATGATACTTTCCTGTAAAAAGTATAATCCAAAAATTTATAAAATTTATTATAGCATTCCAAATGGCAAGAAATAGTAAAATAAAAATATGGGGTATTACAATATAAAAAATACCGAAAAGAGTTCTGAGGAGTAATTCGCCACGCGAATACATTTCTTTGTGTCTAATTCTGAAAAACATAGGGTTGGGTTTTAATGAATCATAAATATAGTGACATTGATACCAACTTTCAAAATCATTTGTCCATCACTTCCGAAATATAATTTCCTTTGTTCGCAAGATTCAATTTATTTTTAAATTTCTAATTATGAATAAAAAATACGCTTTCATCTTACTTTCATTTGTATTATTTTGCTTTTCCTGTCGCCAAAATCAGACTGCTGATTTTTCCTTTTTAGAAGGTAGTTGGAAAATGCAATTGAATGATTCTACTTATTTACAAGAGACTTGGGAAAAAATAGATAAGCAACATTATAGTGCGCTAAACTATGAGGTAGGAACTAGCGGAATGAAACTAAGCCAAGAAAGCGAAATAGAAGAAACGGACAGCGGCTGCTACTATAGAACAACGATTGAAGCCCTAGATGGAGCCAGACAATTTGAATTTGAACTCACATCCCAATCTGATAATAAATTCGTTTTTGTAAATGAAGAATTTAATCTTCCGCAAAAAGTATGGTACAAAAAAATAGATGATAATAAGTTGGAAGTAGGAATAGAAAGTGGTGATCAAAAAAATATGGTTACCTACATAAAAGAAATAACAGCCTTATAAATACGAGATGAAGAAAAAAACAATGGCAGAGCTCAATCGATTGAGCGTAGAAGAATTTAAAACACATGAGAAAAGTAATGTTGTAGTTGTATTAGACAATGTACGCTCCATGCATAATGTGGGTAGTGTGTTTCGTACCAGCGATGCTTTTTTAGTACAAGAAATAATTTTGTGTGGTGTAACACCCCAACCACCACATCGTGATATTCACAAGACCGCCCTAGGCGCTACGGAAAGTGTGCAATGGTCTTATGAAAAAGAAAGTGTAGCAGCCATAAAAAGGCTAAAAGAAAAAGGCTATAAAATCCTTGCTATCGAACAAGTGCATGACAGCATTTCACTTTCTGAGTTTAAACGAACTACAAACGAAAAAATTGTTTTTGTCTTTGGCAATGAAGTACAAGGTGTAAGCGATGAAGTGCTTGCCCTATGCGACGCCTGTATTGAAATTCCACAGAGCGGCAGTAAGCATTCTTTTAATATTAGTGTGAGTGTAGGAATAGTGCTTTGGGAAGTATTGGGATAATTAAAGAAACTATTCTTTAATCGGTTCAGACACAATCATCTCATAGAAAAATAATTGAATAAACTCTGACTCTTCCTTAGTATTACATTTATCTAATATCTTATTCCGAAATAGATGCATATATTTTATTTCTTCATCCTCGTATGATATTCCTAGTTCACCCTTTATTCTTTCTTGCCAATTTAGATACCCCACTTCACTATTACTTTCAATATCTTTTTGAATAAAAGAAACAAATTGTCCAGGTTTTTGCTTTAGGTAACGAAGTGCTGCCTCACCCGCACCTTCGCTCACATATCCATCAGTACCGTTTAGCCATTTCGTAAAAACTTCAAAATAATACAATTGCATTGAATCATTATCTGAAAACAAACTATCAGTAGGTGATAACACCAAATCCTCATTAGCGTAGTTTACAAACTTTCTTAGGAATACTGTCAACATGATCATTAAAATAATCTATGCTCGCGTATGAATTTTCATTCTGATTGTTTTTACAAGAAGCGAATAACAGAGCAATCATTATCAAATTACCAAATCGCTTCATCACCAAATCAGCCCTACTTCTCCTCATAAAGCTCCTCTTGATCTACCACCTCAATTTTATCTTTGTTTTTGAGCTTGCGTGCTACTGCACCATAAGGTGCTACCAACACTTTTTCTTCACCTTTCAGTCCTGATAAAATCTCCACATATTTGTTGTCTTGCAAGCCCGTAGTCACCGGCCGCAGCACAGCGTAGCCACTACTATCTACAAACACATATTCCTTGATAATATCAGTGTAACTTCCTTCAGCATTTTCATCCTCACGAGTCGTTACTGCATTGATAGGCACGGCCAAAATCTCTTCTTTTTGACGAGTGTAAATTTCAACACTAGCACTCATACCCGGTCGAAACAATGCCTGGTTCGGGCTTTCTTTTTGCATGGTTTCATAACTCTTTGGGTCAAGCATCACGCTCACTGTATAATTCGTAATTTGATCATTGACAGAGCCAGCCGCTTGGGCCAGTCCTCCCTGATTCGCTTGTTTGATTTGGCTCACTCTACCATAAAACGCTTGCGTTCCATAGGCCTCCACTTCTACCTTAGCGCTGTCACCGAGTTTTACTTTTACAATATCGTTCTCGCCCACTTCCACATCAATTTTTAATTGACTCATATCGCTAATGCGCATCATTTCCGTTCCTGCCATTTGCACAGTTCCCACTACACGCTCTCCGCGTTTTACAAACAAGGCCGAAACCGTTCCGCTCATAGGAGAGTAAATAGTAGTCCGACTTAGTTGTTGTCTTGCCTCACTCACATTAGCCCGCGCGCTAGCCACACCATATTGATTTCCTTTGATAGTAGCCATGGAGGCTTTGTAATTTGCTTGCGCCGTTTTGTACGAGGCCACCGCTGTTTCAAATTCCGAAGCGCTAATCACTTGCTCATTAAACAGTTGGCGGTTTCTATTATAAGTAGCTCTAGCCTGATCTAGCTGCGCTTGAAATTGAAGCTGCTGTGCCCGCGCATTTTGAACATTTGATTTTGTCTGATTCAATTGGGCCTGCGCACGATTCACGCCGCTTCGATAAGTTTGTGAATTTATAGTGGCCAGCAATTGTCCTTTTCTTACCACATCGCCTTCTTCTACTTTCAGTACAATGACTTCTCCCGAAACATCAGGACTAATTTTTACTTCTTTTTCAGGTTGCAATTTTCCACTCGCCGAGATGCTTTCTATTAAAGTACGCTTTTGACTATTCTCTACAGCTACTTTGGTAGATTCTTCTTTTTTATAAAACTTTTTCCAAGCAAAAAAGAGTGCCGCCGCTACTGCTAATATTCCTAAAATCCATTTTGTTGTTTTGCTCATTTGCTTACAGTTTTATAGGATTACCAATATAAAAATCGAGCACCTTTTGTTTAAATAAAAACTCATACTTGGCCGACAAAGTATTGTAGCTAGCTTGATTAAAATTGTTTTGCGTTTGAGTATATTCAAAAGTGGGTAACATTCCAATATTATAGCGCTTGATGGCAAAGTCCAACGCACGCTTAGCAGATTGCTCTGCGCTTTGGGCGGCCTTAAATTTTTGCTGCGCAGCTGTGGCTTGCAAAGAAGCCGTATAAATTTCTTGCTGCAAATTTTGCTGTTCGCGCTGAGCAATAATTCGCTGATTAAACAATCCAATTTTAGCACGTTCCACATTCGTTTTTACTTGATGACCATTAAAAATTGGCACACTCAGCGTCAACGCAATATTACTCCGTACGTTATTCTCCACTTGTCGAAAGTACGGAACCGTTTGCCGAGAAAAATCATAAACCGGTGTTTGAATTGGGTAGTTTAAACCTGCCACTTGTACGCTACCTATCTCTTGCTGACCCACTATCGTTCTCCCCGTCACTTCCTGAAACTGAGAGCTATAGCTCGTACTAAGCCCACCCCCTACAAAGAGAGAAGGATACTTCATAGACTCAGCTTGTTCTATCCCCTTTTTAGCGGCCAATAGGTTCATATATTGCGCGCGAATTCTATGTTGATTTTGTAAGGCTTTTTCATAAATCTCATTGGGTGACAAAGGCTCACTAGCAATCATATCCTTATTGCCTAACTTTGGCTTTACAATGTCAAATTTCCTTGTAAAATCTAAATTTAGCAAAGCACGTAATTGTAATAAAGCAAGTTGTTCCTCCGTTTGAACACTAATAATGTTTGCACTATCCGAAGCCACCTGGGCTTGCATTTGTTCTAAGTTTAACTGGGGTAATTTCCCCGCCCGAACAAACCGTTGCGTTTGCAAAAGCTGTGCTTGATTGGTATTGAGTTGTTCTATAGAAACTCTAACTTGCTCCTTGGCTAGCAAAGCCCGCAAATATCCGTTGGCTA
>CAZTCQ010000024.1:15177-27850 GCA_964612525.1 uncultured Chitinophagaceae bacterium
ATAGAAACTCTAACTTGCTCCTTGGCTAGCAAAGCCCGCAAATATCCGTTGGCTACATTGAGCGCTATATTGTCTCGTAGTTGCGCATAGAGTTCATTAGACGCTTGTTGTTTTAAATAATTTTGTTTGATTTCTAACTTCTTTCTAAACCAACCAAACAATAGAACCTGAGAATTTACACTAGCATTATTAAATAAGAAGCCTGCGTTGATAAATTGGTTGGTGGTAGGATCAATCGATCTACCATAACTATTTCCTAAACTAATATCTGCATTCAAGGACGGCCAGCGGCTCGCCTTGCTTTGCTCTAAGGTCAAGCGGTTCATCCGTTGGGTGAGCTCGCTTTCTGACAAGTCCAGATTATTTTCGGTAGCATATTGGACGCATTCTTCCAAGGACCATTTTTCAATAGGTTGTTCCGTTTTATTTGCTCTTAGAATAGTGGGTTGACTTTCTTCGAAATTTTTAGATTCTTGGATATCAACTGTTTTAGTAGAGGGTTTTACTACCATTGGTTTGCCAGCTTTTTGTCGTCCATATTGCTGGTTCGGAAATCTTTTTACAGGAGATTGACCGTTCATGCTAAAAAACAGTAACATCGAAATACCGAATAAAGTAAGCGTCCGAAAATTGATCATACCAAAGGTTGAAATGTAAAATTACAATAAGTATTGTGCCTAAGAATAAGATAAGCCTAAGAAAATGATAAATGCTATACTGAAGGATGATGCTTGGCGGTGAAGCGGAGGAGATAATTAATCTGCACAGGATACACAATACAAACTTTCTGGACGGATTATGATTCTGCCAATTGGAATTGGGTTGCCACATCTTTTACATTTTCCAAATCCTACTTTGCCAATTTGTGTTTTTGCATACCCTAGTTTTTTTAGTTTTTCCTTCGCTTTATGCAGAGCAGCCTCTGCCACACTTTTATTATTAATAGCGTCCATTCTGCTCAGTCTGCCTATAGCATCATCAGGCGAAACAGGTTTTGACATTTCGGAGTAGTCTTTTATTTTTTCCTCGGTACGTTTTATTTCTTTGTCTATTTTTTCTCTTATCTCATCCTCGGTCATGGATTAAAGATAATGTAATTGTAATATTGTTCTTCCGTACCATGAGTTATCGAATAACGTATTCTGTTCTTTATTTACTTTCTCTTCTCCCGTTTTGGGCGTTGTATGGATTTTCTAATTTTCTGTATTTAGTTTTTTATAAAATTTTAGGCTATCGTAAAAAAGTAGTGCGCGAGAACTTGGCACAGTCCTTTCTATCAAAAAATGCTGAAGAACGTTTGAACATTGAAAAGAAGTTTTATAAAAATTTATGCGATAGCATAGTGGAAGGAATAAAAATGCTGAGCGCTTCGCAAAAAACGCTTACTAAAAGAATGAGCGCTAACTGGCGATTGGCAGATGAAAAATTTCCGGGGCAAAATGCTGTGGTCATGGTGTCGCACCAATTTAATTGGGAGTGGGCTACTTTGCTCGCAACGCCGAATATGGAAAAACAATTCCTCGGACCCTACCTTCCTATTAATAATTCTACTTTTGACAGAATTTTTTCAAAAATCCGCTGTCGCTTTGGAACTATTGTGGTGCCTGTCAATGATATGCCCGAAAGCATAAAAACCTATAAAAATAAAAATGTACTATGGGGCTTCGTGGCCGATCAAACACCAGCCGATACGAAGCGATGCGCCTGGGTAAATTTTTTTAATCGTAAAACAGCTTTTGCCAAGGGCGCAGAACTCCTCGCTAGAAGATATAACTATCCTGTTTTTTTTGCTGAGTTTATAAAAGAAAAACGAGGACAATACTCTATAAACATCAAACTGACGTTTGAGAACCCTAAACAAACAGAAGACGGTGAGATTACTACCGCGTATGTTCGTTTTTTAGAGAATTCTATCAAACGTCAGCCTGAGAATTGGGTTTGGTCACATCGAAGATGGAAACACGCTTATCCAATATCGGAATAGCCTTTCATCACCATATTCACGGACCAAATGGTATAATTGTTTCGATATACTCACAAATATGCAACAATTTTTGGATTATGCAAATGAATTGTGAAAACATTATATTTTTTTATTTTAATATTTTTGGCACAGTACTTGCAGCTATTGTTTTGAACTTAGTGTAATAACTATTTTCTTCATAATACAATTTAAAGTCATCAGAGGTCCCATAGTCTTATGGGACTTTTGAGCTTTGAGAATCAAAAATTTCATTATGAATCTTGCTAGAAAGCCCTTATTTTTGGATAAAACTCACTTAAAATGAAAAAAATTACTACTACAATTTTACTATTGAGCATCGCGATTTTAACTCATGCCCAATTTGGTGTAATCGGAGGTGTAGCCGGCCAAGCAATGGCTGGTCAAAAACGTGCCCACGTTCAAAAGCATCTTTTTACCAATGTAAACATGACCTTTCCGATTAGTTTGGCTAAAAACTTATCCGGCAGCAAACTTGTTTTGCCACCTACTTATTTATCGGCCGATTATGGTATTCGCGACAATATAACTGTCGGAGCTATGTTCGGTACTATGACCACAAAAAGTACGGGAAGTATTACAAGTCTGGCCCAAGATATTATATCCGGCGGAATCGATATAAATAATCTCAATCTACTCAATACGGCCCAACAAATAATAAATGGTGGTGGAAGCTCCACTAGCACCACGAACAATTACGAGGTAAAAAATAGTTCTACGATGTTGGGTGTAACGTTTAAATATAACTTTAGTGGAGGTAAAAAAACAATATTGTACATGGCCAACCGTACAGGATTAAAAATTAGAAACGTACGAAAAGATTACGGAGAAACAGGAAATGAACTCGTTGACAAAGTAGTTGATGTAGCAGAAACTACTTCAGGTTTCTTTTCTTCTTTTTCCTTTGGTGGCTATTTTTTCATAGATGCTAAGAAGAAATTTGCAATTAATCCTGAACTAGGTTGGGGTCCAGGTTGGGGCGATGGATTTTCTATCACAGGCAATCCTTTGCTGGTAACTATCGGTGCTACCTATCACCGCAAACCTAAAAAACCAGTAACACCTAAACTAAGATAGTAAGTTTGTGAGCATAAATAATGAACACTACTCGGTAAACCCAACCTCACACGGTTGGGTTTTTCCGTACGTTCAATCTATGGAAATTGATAAAAATATTGTTGTTTTGTCCTCATGAAAGTTGCGCTTTATTTCGGAAGTTTTAATCCCATCCATGTGGGCCATTTAATTATCGCCAATCATGTGATTAACGAAACCGACGCCGACCAATTATGGTTTGTAGTATCACCGCATAATCCACTCAAAGAAAGCGCCTCGTTGCTCAACGAGCATCAGCGATTGCACCTCGTGCGACTCGCCATAGAAGAAGAAGCAAAATTTCAAGCGAGTAATATAGAATTTGGAATGCCTCGTCCATCTTACACCATTGACACACTTACTTTTTTAGAAGAAAAACATCCTGAACATGAATTTTCTGTAGTAATGGGTGGAGATAGTTTTCAAAATATTACCAAATGGAAAAACCACAAAACCCTTTTAGAAAAATACGATTTACTCGTTTATCAACGCCCGGGTTTTACAATTGATACTTCACTTTCAAAACGCATCAATGTTTTAGATGCTCCTCTTTTAGAAATTTCTTCTACGCGCATTCGTAAGCTTATCAAAGAAAAAAAATCATTTCGGTATTTGGTAACGACCCCGGTGCTCGAAGAAATTGAGGCGGGTGGGTATTATCGGTAACTAGTAATTCCGTTTCGTTTGGTGTAAATTCACCTAAATTGCTAATCAGAAGATTTAATCTTATTTTTAGCCAAGCTATTTTACATCAATGAGAATCCTTCTTACGGGCTCAACAGGCTATATTGGCAAGCGCTTACTTCCTATTTTATTAGAGCAAGGTCACACCGTTATTTGCTGTGTGCGAGATGTAAAACGGTTCAACCCGCCTGCCTCAATTCGATCAAAAGTAGAAGTGATAGAAATAGATTTGTTGGAAAAAGACAGCTTATCAAAAATTCCTTCTGATATAGATGGTGCTTATTATCTTGTTCATTCCATGTCTTCCTCTAAGGATTATAAATCATTAGAAGAAACCTCAGCGATTCATTTTAGAGAAGCTTTACGTAAAACAAACGTCCAACATGTAGTTTATTTAAGTGGTATTATAAATGAAGAAGAGCTTTCAAAACATTTAAGCTCACGCAAAAAAGTAGAAGAAGAATTAAGTAAAGGACCTTATCACTTAACCACACTCCGGGCTGGAATTATTATCGGATCGGGTAGTGCTTCTTTTGAAATTATTCGGGATCTAGTAGAAAAATTACCTATCATGATTACACCCAAATGGTTAAACACCCGGTGTCAACCCATTGGTGTCGCAGACGTAATTTCTTTTTTGAGCCAAACTCTTTTCAATACTAAAACCTTTGATCAAAACTTTGATATCGGCGGGCCCGATGTGCTCAGCTACAAAGAAATGCTATTAGAGTTTGCCAATGTAAGAAAACTTAAACGTTGGATTGTAACTGTGCCCGTGATGACACCCAGACTTTCATCCTATTGGCTATATTTTGTGACGTCAACTTCTTATAAATTAGCGAGCTCATTGGTCAATAGTATGAAAGTCGAAGTTATTTGCCGTGACAATCAAATTAATAAAATTTTAGAACTGAAACCCATTTCCTATAAAGAATCTCTGCGGCGAGCCTTTGCAAAAATAGAAAATAACGACATCGTTTCTAGCTGGAAAGATGCCTACATAAGTAGCGATGTGGATTTTGAAATCTCAGATTTTATTCAAGTACCAACCTTTGGGTGTTTTACAGATTCAAGAGAAGAAAATGTTATCTCGCGAACAACCACTATTGAAAAAATATGGAGCATTGGAGGAACCACAGGTTGGTATGCTGGAAATTTTTTATGGCGCTTGCGAGGGCTTATGGATAAGTTGGTGGGGGGCGTGGGGCTGCGTCGAGGTCGAACGAATCCTACATCGATTAGCGCGGGAGATACTCTTGATTTTTGGCGCGTTTTGTACGCTAACAAAAATGAAGGACGCCTACTTCTTTTTGCAGAAATGAAACTACCCGGTGAGGCGTGGTTAGAATTTAAAATGGAAGGAAACCGATTAACACAAACAGCCACGTTCCGACCCTTAGGGGTAGCCGGTCGTTTGTACTGGTATCTTGTTTTACCCTTTCATGGATTTATTTTTAAGGGTATGATTCAAGCTATTTCAAAAAAGGACTAGCTCTTCTTTACCCAAACCGATCCCAAATCACATCCTTCGGTAAAGGCGCTGTAATTTTTATTTCCTCTTTTTTTACGGGATGCACGAAACTTGTGTACCGACAATGTAGATGAATCGATTGATCACGATTGGCTCGTTTATAACCATATTTATTATCACCAATAATCGGTGCACCTAAATCTGCTAGCTGCACTCTGATTTGATGATGCCGTCCCGTTTCCAATTGTATTTCTATGAGTTGATATGGACCGTCGGTTTTTATTATTTTGTAGTGAAGCAATGCTTTTTTTGCTCCCTTTTTATTTTCTTCTACTACATAGCTTTTGTTTTGCTTTTCATTTTTCCAAAGAAAATTTTCGCAGCTACCCGAGGGTGGTAATTTACTATCGCGCACTACGGCCCAATATGTTTTTTGAACGTGCCGTTTTTTAAAAAGTTCGGTCATGCGCGTGAGTGCTTTACTAGTTCGCGCAAAAAGAATTACTCCACTGGTAGGGCGATCTAAACGATGAATGACTCCTAAAAAAACTTCACCCGGCTTATTGTATTTCGCTTTGATGTAGGCTTTTACGTAGTCACCCAAAGGCGCATCGCCTGTTTTATCGCCTTGGCTTATGTCACCGCTTTTTTTATTAATCGCGATGATATGATTATCCTCATGCAGGATTTGGGCTTTTTGTAATACGTTCATTTTTGCTTTATTTTTTCTGTATCAATTTCCAAAAGCTACAGCCTTCCTTTTTTACTCCTCGTATAAAACTTGTAATACGGTTTGCCCCACCGCCTTCAGGGTAGACTTATCAATCACGTCCATATTATCATCGTGCGTGTGCCAATATTTTCCGAAACTTCCACCTTCTTGCAAATTAATGATATCCACACAAGGTATGTTCGCCATTTCGTTTACCACTACATGATCGTCCGTGATGGCACCACCGTCTTGATATAAAAAATAGCGTCCATAGCCTAATTGGTTCGCTATGTCCCAAATGTTTTGTTGTTTATCACCGGCATATCTTTTTGAAAATCCTTCTAATAAAAACTGTGCATTTTTAGCGCCAACCATATCTAAGCACATACCATAATTCGCTTTGTAATTTGCTATGTGTGGATTCTTGGCCCAGTACTGTGTTCCTAAACTATAGCTCAACTCGCTCCATTCTGTCTTACCGACATCTTCTACATCCACAAAAAGAAAATCTACGCCAACGTCTTCTAATTTTAGTTCACTTTGCCGAATGGCTCTTGCCACTTCCAACATTACACCTACTCCGCTTGCGCCATCATCGGCTCCCAAGATAGGTTCTTTGGTTCGTTCGTCATCCATGTCCGCCCATGGGCGAGTGTCCCAATGGGCTAAAATTAATACTCGGTATAAAGCTTCAGGATTTATACTACCGACGATGTTGATACAAGGGTATTTATTTTCGGAGATAGGCTGAGTGACTGTTGTTTTTTGAACGTAAACGGTATCACAATATTTACCAATTTCATTTTGAATGTAGGTAGCACATTTTTCCTGTGCGTCCGTGCCGGGTACTCGCGGACCCAGAGCCACCTGAGACTCGATATGAGCATATGCATTTTGCTCATTAAAAGTAGGGGCTTTTTTCAAAGTCGTTGGTTCATCAATGGAATCTGTTTCGTTTTCACAAGATGAAAAAATTACTAAGCAGATTAAGAACAACGAGAGTATTTTTTGCATGAGACAAAGTTATTTTATTTAATGGATAGTTGATAAAACAAAAGTGAAAGTGTTGCGAAGATTTTCAGGGGGCATTTATGATTTTCTTAAAAGCAATATAAACTGATTGCGCACCCTTTATATTATATTCGTTACTCACTAAAAAAATTGAATAGATTATGACAACACAAGAAGTCGCAAACCGATGGGCAGAACTTTGCCGCCAAGGAGATTTTAAAACCTGTTACCAAGAGCTATACTCGCCACAGTGCGTTAGTATTGAACCCCAAGGTGCGGAATGGGAGCGAGCCGAAGGACTGGAGCAAATGGCAGAGAAAGGTAAAAAATGGAACGAGAGCATTCAAGAAGTGCACGGTGGTGAATTTGGCGAACCTACCGTGGCGGAAAACTTTTTCACTGCGCGTCAGTCTATGGATATTACTTTTAAAGAAGGTGGTCGTCAACAATTTGAAGAAATGAGCTTGTACGAAGTACAAGATGGGAAAATTGTTCGTGAACAGTTTTTCTATACCGTTCAGAATCCTGCTGGGTAGAATATAGCATTCATAAAAAAAGCCGTCGCCAACAATGTTGGGGACGGCTTTTACTGTAAGTAATTTACTGTTTTTTTAATATCCTAAACTCACGCTTCGGTTATCATTAATTTTTGCGCGTTTTCTTAACGACATAGGAATCATTTGATCCGCGCTATTTTTATATTGTCCTTCCACTTGCATTTTTTCCATTTGAGGAATGCGTGGTGTGTTTTTAGAATTATCAACTATCGAGTTTACATTGATATAAAAAACACCGCCTTGTCCAGCAATGGGTCCGCTTACTTTTCCTTTATTCGCTTTATTGACTGCCGCGGCCGTCACTTTGGATTCGTATCCTAAATCAGGATTTGAGCTACCAATTACTTTGATAGAGTCAGCCGTTTTTACTTCAACGCCAAATTTGGCAGCAATTCCTGCTAGGTTTGAAACGCCTTTTGCTTTTGCCGCAATTTGTTCTACTTGTTTTTGTTTTCGTATTTCTGTTTCTATTTGTGTTCTTCGGCTAGCCACTGGCGCCAATTCTCCTTTCTTCGCTTTTTCGGTTAAGCGAGCTACTACCAATTTGTCATCAAACATCATGGCATTTGAAATCGCTCCTACCTCAGCCGAATAAGCCCAACGTACTAGGTTGCGCACATTACCTAAACCTTGAACGACACCTTGGGTTGCTTTTATGTTTTGAGCTAAGCGCTTATCCATTCCCATTTTTTTTGCAGTAGCGGAATACGATTTTTCATCTTTTGCTTTTTCTGTAAAAGCACTAGCTCTTTGTTGAGCAGCATTGATTGTTTCTTGACTAGGCTCAAGCAACTTTGCAATCGTGGCTATTTTCACGTTTGGTTGATAGGCTTTTTGATCGGTAATTTTTACTACATGAAAACCGTACTGAGATTTTACTATTTCTAACTCACCCGTTTTTCCTTGAAAAATAAATTCGTTGTGCTCTTTAGAAAAGCCCATGCCATTGGCTAAGTATCCAATATCACCTCCTTTGGCTCCTGATTCTTTATCAGCACTTTTGGCTTGTGCCAAAGCTGCAAAATTAGCTCCGGCTTTTAATTGAGTCAATATGCTATCAGCTCTTGTTTCTGCTTGAGCTTGCGTTAGTGTTTCGCTCGGCTGAACTAAAATGTGAGAAGATCGAACACTATCGGGCAGTGATTTTTTTTCTGTGATTCTGCTTAAACGATAAGCTCCGTTTTCGTAGTAGGGTCCTATAATACTTCCAGGTGCTGCCGCTAAAAGAGCTTCTTTGTTTTCATTTTTTAATGTGTTGGCATTGTAAAAATTCTCATCGCTCAACTCATCTGTTTTGTCACTCGCATAATCATATGGATTTGGACTTGCAGCAAATTCGTCTTTGATTCGCGTTAATAAACCCAAGGAAGCCATAGTATCTTTTGCCGTTGGCGTAATAGGAAAACTTACATACTCTAGACCCACATTATCTTCACTATTCGTGAAGCTTGCTTTTCGAGCTTGCATGTATTCTTTGATTTCCGCATCCGTTACTTTTATTTTTGTAGGATCGATTGACTCATAAGGAATGTTAACATAAGATATATTAGCCATTACGCTTTGTTGTTTGGCCATTTCATCCATCATGAATTTAGGTGCGTAAATACCATTCTTAATCATCGCTAAGTATTTATTAACCTTGCGTTGCTTTTCTAGTTCTACTTTAAACTTACCCCATTGTTTTTTCATGTTGATGTCTTCCCCTTGCATGACTTGCTGTTCGTATTGAATCACTCGGTTTGGATCAAACTGACCCGTCTCTGGGTTGGTAAAATTTTGCTTCACCATTGGATCTGCATTCATAGAGGTAAACATTGAATTTCTTTCTTTCTCCGTAACGGTTAGTCCAAGCAATTCACTTTCTTGCGCTATCAAGACTTCATTCACTTGTTGATTCCAATACTGAGTGCGCAAACCTTCTAATTCTTCATCAGTGTAGCTTTCTTTACCTTGATTTTGTTTAACCGCTTCTTCGTATTCTTGAAGACCTTGGCTATACTTATTGGTTTCGATACGTTGGCCATTAATATCGGCTACTAGTGTTCTGTCTTCTCTAAATATTTCTCCTACGTTCTGAAAAGAATCCATAAATATAAAAGCCACCAATGCTAGTATAAGCATAATGGTCACTACAACGCTTCCTTTTCCTCTTAGGGTTTGAATTACTGACATATTACTCACAAAATTTAAGTTCGCAAAAATAGGGGATTTCCCTATTCTTATCAAAGAATCTTCCCTTTCAATAAGATATTTATTGTTGTGCATTTTTTATGAATAACTTTGGTTTTTGCTGAACCATTTTTGATTTGTAAACAATTCTGTTTTTTTCTACTTAGGCTATCCACATCCTAGCCGTATCAATTTTTAGAGTATAACTGTTCTTCACAAATTGATTGTTTTGTTGATAGATATGGCTACAAAGTATACAAATTAATATTCCTGTTGTGGATTAAGTGGGTAAGGTTATGTGGATTAGCACGTATAATTAAGTTATCAAGCTATTCACAGCCCTAATAGTAACAATAGTTTATTTTTAAAAAAGAAATTTATTAATAGTAAGGATGTGAATAGCGTTGATAAGTGAATGATTTAAAATTCAGTTCGCTTTTTTGATTCTATATTTGGGAACGCTATGAAAAAACTGTGTATCATTTTTATACTGACTGCCTCATTGCTCAGTGGTTTGGGTTCAGTAGCTAGTGCTCAAGGTCGCTTGTCCGGAGATATTATGACGAATGTAAATTTTTACATTCGGGATACGAATATTGGGGCGTTTGATAATAATTTGTATGATAATTATTTAAGTGGTGGTGAAGCTTGGTTGAGTCTTCGGTATGCGGATAATAAAGGATTTGCTGCTACAGTTCGCTTTGATGGTTTTCAAAATACGAATTTATTAATTCCTACTTCAGCTTATACGGCTGCTGGGATTGGCGCTTTTAATCTGAGAAAAGAATTTAAAAAATTGACCATAGAAGGGGGTCATATTTATGACCAAATCGGTAGTGGTGTACTTTGGCGTGCTTACGAAGATCGTGGTTTATTGATTGATAATGCTTTATTTGGTTTGAAGCTTAAATATCAACTTACTGACCATTTAAAAGTAAAAGGATTTACGGGTCAGATAAAACGAAGAGGAGAATTTACCCGTTATGAACCTATTGTAAAAGCTTTGAATATTGAAACCGATTTTGGGGTAGGTGAAAAAGGATATAATACCTTGGGTGTGGGTGCTTTAACCAGAACCATGGACCAAGCGAGTATTGCCGGAGTAGTGAATAGTGTGAATGGTTTGGATAGTGCCGATCGTTTTGTACCAAAATATAATACGCATGCTGGAACCATTTATAATACATTGAATTATGGTGCTTTTACTTGGTTTGTAGAAGCAGCTGTGAAAAGTAATGAAGCCATTGCTTTTAATGCTGAGGATATTTATACCGCTCCAGGAACTTCATTGTATTCTACCTTAGGATTTGCCGTCAATAAACTAGGAATTAATGCGGCTATAAAAAGAACAGAGAATTTTGTGATGCGAACGTCACCAAATGAAACGGCTTTGAATGGTTTGTATAATTGGCAACCTATTATTGCTCAAATCAGAACACAACGAGTAATTGCTCGTTATAGTCCACAATCTCAGGATGTGTCAGAACAAGCAGCTAATTTGAATGTATTTTATAATCCGACGGATAAATTAGGGATTAATGTGAGTTATACGCACATCAATACTTTGCAAGACAATATTTTCACGGAACCGACAAAACTTTTTAGAGAAGCTTGGGGAGAAGTAGAATATCGTGGATTTAAAAAATTTATAATCCATGTAGGTGCTCAGTATATGGAGTATAATCAAGAATTGTATCAAATTCAGGCTGATGCACCATTAGTGTACGCTTTTACACCTTTTACCGAAGTGGTTTATAAAATTGATAAGCAACATTCATTGCGTATGGAAGCGCAATATATGGAAACGAAGCAAGATTATGGTTCGTGGTTATTTGGTTTGTTAGAGTATAATATTTCTCCAAAATGGTCCTTTGCCGTTACGGATATGTACAATATTAAACCCTCAGGAATTAATGGGGAAGGACGGGAACCTACACATTATCCAAACGTTTTTGTAGCCTATACTAAGGGACCGCATCGCTTTACGGGTCAATATGTAAAACAAGTAGAGGGGATTAACTGTACAGGAGGTGTTTGTCGTTTTGAGCCAGCCTTTAGCGGTTTTAAATTTGGAATGACGTCTAGCTTTTAGTGTTGTCAGCATTTTATGACAATAAATAAATAAAATATTTTGTAAATTTGAGGGCATATGAAGGGTAAATTAAATTTTTTGGTAGCGGGAATTATAGTAAGTTTTGGTTTGTTGTTAGCTTCTTGCGAAGAGCAACCACCTCCTGGCTTAGACCTTAGTAACACAAAAGTGGCCGATTCGAGTTATATAGCTCCTTTAGAACCCAAACAAGATCGGGTAGTGCTTATTGAAGAATTGACAGGAGTTAACTGTGCGAATTGCCCAGATGCTGCTAGGTTAATAAAAACCATGAGCAATGCGAATCCAGATAGAATATTAACAGCGGGTATTCATCCACCAAGTGCAGGCGGATTTACTGAACCTCTTTTCGGAAAAAGTAAATACGATTTTCGTCAAGACAAAGCAGATGAAATTGTTGGAATCTTGGGAGGAATAGCTCCTTTACCTTGTGCTTCAATTAATAGAGAGGCTACAGGAAGCGGCATAATATTTGACATTGATCGTGGCGCTTGGATTAACAGAATTAATCCAATGTTAGCCGAAACCACGCCAGTAAACATTAGTCTTACTAGTAGTTACACTGCTGACAATAATACGGGTGAGTTGGTTGCCAAAATAGCGTTCACAGAAGACGTGACTGAGGATATTTTTGTAACAGCCTATATCATAGAAGATGACGTTGAAGATTATCAAAAAGATGGTTCCGAAAAAATTCTTTATGACCATCAGCACGTATTCCGCGATGCCATTACTTCTATATCGGGTTCTGATTTAAATTTTACGGATAAAACAGCTGGAACGGTTATTCAAAAACGAATCAATTTTTCACCGACTATTGAGGGTGATAATGCTTGGAATATAGATAATTGTAAAATCATAG
>CAZTCQ010000024.1:27950-29881 GCA_964612525.1 uncultured Chitinophagaceae bacterium
TCACCGACTATTGAGGGTGATAATGCTTGGAATATAGATAATTGTAAAATCATAGTTTTTGTGCATAGAAGTGGCGATGATAAAACTATTCTGCATGCGCAGAAGGTGAGTTTGAAATAGTTAGAGCTGAACTTTGAGTAATTTAAACACTTTAGCTTTTTTCTTGACAAAGTTCTACTAATACTCCGTTTGTTCCTTTTGGGTGTAAAAAACAAACCAATTTATTATCAGCACCATCCTTAGGTTTTTCATTTAAAAGAACAAAGCCTTCACCTTCTAGTCTTTTCATTTCTGCTTGGATATCTTCTACGTCAAATGCAATGTGATGAATTCCTTGCCCTCGCTTTTCAATGAACTTATCGATAGTTCTTTTTTCAGAATCCGTTGCATCCGCCACTAGTTCTATTTTGTTTTCTCCCGTTTTAAAAAAGGCCGTCTGCACGGCTTCGCTTCCAACCGCTTCTGTTTTATAACAATCCGTATTTAATAGTTTTTCGAATAGCGAAATACTTTGATCTAAATCTTTTACGGCTATGCCTATGTGTTCTATTTTTCTCACGAAGTAAAAGTATTAAACGCGACGGGTTTATTAGTTAAAAGAGCTATAAACCCGTCGGGTTTGTTATGAGAACCCAAGGTTGCTAAGCGTTTTGTCAATATCTTTGTACCCCGATAATTAAGGAATCGGGAACAAATTAATTTAAAAATAAAGAGATATGGAACTTCCAATTTATTTAGACAACAATGCCACTACACCTTGCGATCCAAGAGTAGTAGAAACAATGGTCCCTTTTTTCACGAATAACTTTGGTAATGCGGCTAGCCGTAATCATAGTTTTGGTTGGACGGCCGAAGAAGCGGTTGACTATGCTCGTGAGCAAGTAGCTGCTTTGATAGGTGCCAATCCGAAGGAAATTATTTTTACCTCTGGTGCTACTGAGGCTGATAATTTAGCCTTGAAAGGTGTAGCAGAAATGTATGCTTCTAAAGGAAATCATTTTATTACAACCACGGTTGAGCACAAGGCTGTGCTAGACACTTGTAAAGTATTAGAAAAAGAGGGCTGCGACGTTACCTATCTTGAAGTGGGCCGCGATGGTATGATTGATTTAGAAAAATTAGAAGCTGCGATTACACCTAAAACAATTTGTTTAGCCATCATGTATGCTAACAATGAAATTGGAACGGTGAATCCAATGAAAGAAATTTCTGCCATTGCTAAAAAACATGGCGCGCTTATGATGAGCGATGCGGTACAAGCTGTAGGTAAAATTCCAGTAGATGTAAACGAAGACGGAATTGATTTGATGGCTTTCACTGCTCATAAAATGTACGGACCGAAAGGGGTAGGTGCATTGTACGTTCGTCGTAAAAACCCAAGAGTAAAAGTTACTGCACAAATGGATGGCGGTGGCCACGAGCGTGGAATGCGTTCGGGTACATTAAACGTTCCGGGTATTGTAGGTTTTGGTAAAGCCTGTGAGCTTTGCCGTTTAGAAATGGAACAAGATGCTGCACACACAAGCAAGTTAAGAGATAAGTTAGAAAACGAATTGATGCAAATTGAAGAGGCTTATTTAAATGGTCATAAAGAAAATCGTTTACCACATGTAAGCAACATCTCGTTTAAGCATGTAGAAGGTGAAGGCTTATTGATGGGAATTAATAAGGACATTGCGTTAAGTAGTGGTAGTGCTTGTACGTCTGCTTCCTTAGAACCATCGTATGTATTAAAAGCATTAGGATTAGGCGATGATTTAGCACACAGTTCGTTGCGTTTTGGTTTGAGCCGATTTACCAAAGAAGAACAAATTGACCATGCGGTTCAGTTAGTTAGAAAAACAGTATTGAAATTGCGCGAAATGAGTCCACTTTGGGAAATGTACAAAGAAGGAATTGACTTAGACGCTATTGAGTGGGCTGAGCATTAA
>CAZTCQ010000025.1:0-17061 GCA_964612525.1 uncultured Chitinophagaceae bacterium
GGCCGCTGGTACTTGCCCCCAACCTAGTTGGGGACTGGTAACTTGACAATCTAAAAGAGTAAAATCATAAGCCGTTTGTCCCCAAGCTAGTTAGCAGACCACCTTATTTTAGAAACCCGATTGCAAATGCAGTCGGTTTTTTTATTTACTAAAAGTTCAATTTTAAAAAAGGTATGTCACTTTGACGTAATGTTGAGTTTGGTATTTTTTTTGACCTACTAGTAATAACAAAACTAAATATAGAAATGAGCACAGGAAACATAAACGTATCGGTAGAGAATATTTTCCCCCTAATTAAGAAGTTTTTATACTCAGACCATGAGATATTTCTTAGAGAATTAATTTCCAATGCAACCGATGCTACTACAAAGTTGAAACACTTGGTAGCAATAGGAGAAGCCAAGGTAGATTATGGCACACCACAGATCGAAGTAAGGATTGATAGTGACAAAAAGACGCTTCATATCAAGGACCAAGGTCTTGGTATGACAGCGGAGGAAGTTGAGAAATATATCAATCAAATTGCATTTTCTGGTGCAGAGGAGTTCTTAGAAAAATACAAAGACGATAAAAATGATACGGGTGTAATCGGTCATTTCGGTCTTGGTTTTTATTCCTCGTTTATGGTTGCAGATAAAGTGGAGATTATTACGAAATCTTATAAAGAAGAAAAAGCGGCGCATTGGACCTGTGATGGATCGCCGGAGTATAATATTGAGGAGAGTGATAAAGAGGATAGAGGAACAGAAATTATTTTACATATTGCAGAAGACTCAACAGAGTTTTTAGACGAACACAAAATCACGGAACTCTTGACCAAGTACAATCGCTTTAATCAGATTCCTATCAAATTTGGAACGAAGGAGGTAAATGATCCTGACTTTGAGCCCAAAACAACATCTGACGAAGATGGTAAGGAAACTACCGAACCACACAAACAAATTACAGTTGATAATATTATCAATAATACAAATCCGGCTTGGACTAAACCACCAAGTGATTTAAAGGAAGAAGATTATGATGCATTCTACAGAGAGTTGTATCCTATGCAATTTGAAGAATCACTTTTTCATATTCATTTGAATGTTGATTATCCGTTTAATTTGACTGGGATATTATTCTTCCCTAAGTTAAAGCCGAATATGGAAGTTCAAAAAGATCGGATTCAGTTATATCAAAATCAAGTTTTTGTAACCGATAATGTAGAAGGAATTGTACCAGACTTTTTGCAAATGCTTAAAGGTGTAATTGATTCGCCGGATATTCCGTTGAATGTTTCTCGATCTTATCTGCAAGCTGATGGAGCGGTAAAGAAAATTTCTGGTCACATTACTAAAAAAGTAGCTGATAAGCTTAGCACACTATTCAAAAAAGATCGTAAGGACTTTGAAGCCAAGTGGAATGAAATCAAAGTAATCATTGAGTATGGAATGATGACCGAAGATAAATTTTACGACAAAGCAAAATCTTTTGCCCTTCTGCCTACAGTAAATGATGAGTACTTTACCATGGAAGAGCTAATTGCTAAGACTAAAGATTTTCAAACTGATAAAGACGGCAATCATGTACTATTATACACTGCTAACGCTGAAGCACAACATTCGTTTATTGAAAGCGCAAAGGCAAAAGACTATGAGGTTATTCTATTTGACACACCGATTGCTCCACATTTAATTCAAAAGCTTGAGCAAGAATTCACAGAATCTAAATTAAAGTTTACCCGAATTGATGCAGGGCATATTGATAATTTAATAAAGAAAGACGAAGACATTGAGAGTAAACTATCTGATGAGCAAAAGGAGACTTTGAAGCCATTATTAGAAGAAACGATTAACGATAAGAATTATACGGTTTTGTTAGAATCTCGAGCTGAAGACTCCGAGCCTTTTATTATTACTGTACCCGAGTTCATGCGTCGCATGAAAGAAATGAGTGCCATGGGAGGTGGCGGAATGATGGGTATGGGTAATATGCCGGATATGTATCAGGTAGTCGTAAATACAAATCATCCGTTGGTAAGTAATATCTTAAGCGCAAAGGATGAAAAGCAAAAAGACTTGATTGGGCAAGCTCTAGATTTGGCTAAACTTTCTCAAAATTTATTACACGGTGAAGAGCTCACAAAGTTTGTGAAACGTAGCTATGAAATGATTAAGTAGCCTTATTCCCGAAGCAGATTACAGGAAAAGACCTCTCTTTTAGAGAGGTCTTTTTTAATGCCGGATACTGAATTCTCATTGAAAATAAATTATATATTTTTATATAGTTCTGATAATAAGCTAGTTATGGCTAAAAAATATATTTATATTTTGTCTGAATTCTAATTGGTTGTTAAATTTATATTAAATATTTTGTTACCTTTAGATTAACTAAAACTATTCTTATTATGATAAAACGATCTAATCTTTTTAAAGCAATCGCTTGTGTTGCTTTCATTTTTGCTTTACCCTTTTGTTCGCAAAGGGTATCAGCACAGCAAGCCGACATTAATATTTTTGAATTGATGGAACGTACGGACCTCAAACTCGAAGAAGTTAAAACTATCGCAGATGCTTATTTTGATAAAGTAGGTATTGGGAAAGGTACCGGACATAAACAATATCAGCGTTGGCTTTATGAGCAGCAGTTTCACTTGACTGATGATGGTTATTTTATTTCTTTGGATCAAGAGAATAAAAAATATGAAACTGCCGTAAAAACAATGGAAGCACCCAAAAGTGCTCAAAGAGCCTCGTGGACAGAACTTGGACCGAATAATTGGAATTATACCTCTGGTTGGAATCCAGGTGTAGGTCGCGTAAGAGGAGTAGCTGTTCACCCTAGCAATGTAAACAAAGTTTTTGCTGCTTCTGATGGAGGGGGGATATGGCGATCTTTGAACGGCGGGAATACATGGAGTCCCATGATTTCAAATCAAAATGCCGCTTGGATGAAAACATTTGATGTAGAAATAGCGCCTTCGAATCAAAACTATGTTTATGCTTGTTTGCGTGGTGGTGGAATTATCAAGTCTACTAATGGAGGTAGCACATGGGTGGCGACTGGGTCAGGTCCGAGCAATTCTAAAAAGGTATTGATACACCCAACGGCCCCAGCTACAGTTTTGGTGGCAGCCGGAAATGGGATATGGCGCTCGACCAATTCTGGTACTACTTGGACACAAGAAAAGACCGGTAGTTTTGAGGATATTGAATTTAAGCCGAACAATGTAAATTACGTATATGCTTGCGGTTCAAGTGTGTATTGTAGATCTACCAATAACGGTCAAAGCTGGACGAATATTACTACGGGTTTAGTGGGCACGGGGCGAAGAATGTTGGCAGTTTCCCCTGCAAATGGTAACTATGTATATATGGTACAAGCGAGTGGAAGTATTTTCGGACGCTTGTATCGCTCAACAAATAATGGTGCTTCTTTTACTACTAGAGTCACAGGTAGCGCTACGGGAAATAATTACTTTGGATATAACACCAATGGAATAGATACCCGAGGTCAGGCATATCATGACATGGCAATCTGCGTGAATCGCACGAATATTAATGAAGTTCACATCGCCGGAATTATTTGTTGGAAATCTACCAATGGCGGAACTTCTTTTACAGCCGAAACGGTTTGGTCTTACCCAAATTCTACTGGCTATAACCATGCCGATGTTCATGGTTTGGAGTGGGTGAATAACACAATATACTCTTGCAGCGACGGGGGCGTTTATAAAAGCACGAACAACGGAAATGATTGGACGGACATTTCTTCTGGTTTAGGAATAAGACAATTTTATAGAATTGCGAACGCAAAAACAAATGCCAACGTAGTATGTGGAGGGGCTCAGGATAACGGAACTTCTATGAGGCAAAGTAGCGGTCAATGGTTTGATTGGTTAGGCGCAGACGGAATGGATTGTATCATCAGTCCAACAAACGCAAACTATGCAATCGGAACGAGCCAGTACGGTACAATTTATAAAACAACCAATGGTGGTTCGAGTCGATCAAATTTGAGTAAACCTAATGCCGGAAATTGGGTGACACCTCTCGCTGCGCATCCTACTGTTCAAAACACAATTTATGGTGGTTGGCAAGGAGTTTATAAGTCCACAAATTATGGAAGTTCTTGGACGAAAATTTCTGGTACTACGATTCCGGCAGGGCAAAAAGTTACTTGTTTGACCGTGGCTACTGCTAACGCAAATTATATTTACGCTAGTAGAGGAAGTAATTTGTACAGAACCACAAATGGTGGCTCAAGTTGGAATACCTATTCTTCAGGTGGAGGCTCTATTTCTTCTATCGCTACGAGCGCTACGAATGCTAACAAAGTTTACATCACCACTACCAGTAGTTCTAATAATGTAAAAGTTTCAACGAATGGAGGGTCCACTTGGACCACTATTTCTTCTGGCTTACCAAATATTGCGGCACGTTCGATTGCCGTAGATAATGACGCCAACGAAACACTTTTCGTAGGAATGAACATTGGTGTTTACACAAGGAACAATTCAAACACTACTTGGACACAAGCGGCAACGGGTTTGCCATTAGTAGCGGTGAATGAAGTTGAAATTCAACAATCATCGAATAAATTGAGAGTAGCTACTTATGGTAGAGGTTTATGGGAAACCACGATCACAAACACAACAGCTTGTAATCCTCCGAATGGTCGATATGTAAATTCCATCACCGCTAATTCTGCCAAAGCTAATTGGACGGCATCTCCAGGAGCCACTTATTACCAAGTGCGTTACAAAGCGTCTTCTACTAGTTCTTGGTCCTACGCAGGTTGGACAACGGCTACCAATAAAGTACTTACTGGATTAACTTCTGGTACAGTTTATAACTGGCAAATTCGTCCTTATTGTTCGGGCGTTTATGGAGCGTTTTCTAGCACACTTAACTTTACAACTTCTTCCGCTTGTGCTGCGCCAAGCTATTGCTTTTCTTCTTTTACGAGCACAGCACCAGGTCAAACCAAAGTATATTGGGGCTCAGTAAGTGGTGCTCAAAATTATCTTCTGCAAAAAAACAAACTAGGTACTTCTACTTGGACAACGGTAGTTTCGGCAACCACGGCTACTAACTATGTTGTGACAGGTTTGTCAGCCGGGAAGTGGAGATATAGAGTGCGTGCAAAATGTAGTGCTAGTAGTTATAGCGGCTACAAAACTTCATCTTACCGAGCTGTTCCTTGTGCTTCTAAAGCGAACAACTCATACTACTTACATATTGATTATGCTAAACTGCAAACCTTTACCCGAACGTCAGGTGATGATGGTGGATATTATAATGGAATCGCAACTGGTGCTAGTGTGAAGCCCGGTAACTCATATTGGTTCTATTATTCGGGAGGCTTTGGAGCGTCTACCTATCCTGCTTATTGGAGATTGTTTATTGACTATAACAATGATGGAGACTTTACAGATGCAGGAGAAATTGCCTGGTCGGCTTATACTACTGGGTCTGGAAACTATGCAAGAAACTTTACTGTGCCAACAACGGCAACTACTGGATATACAAGAATGCGACTTTCGATGAAATATGGTTCATACCCAAGTGCGTGTGAAACGTTTAGCTATGGAGAAGTAGAGGATTATAGATTAAACATAAGCAATTCTGCTCCGGTAGCTGAAGGACAAGAAGAAGGAAAAACGGTGGATGACTTCATGAAAGAAGTAACAAGCCTTTCCATCTTCCCAAATCCTGTTCAGGATGAATTGCACTACTCTTACAGCTTAATTGAACCTAGCTCAGCGATGGACGTTACGGTAACAAGCGCGAGTGGTCAAGTAGTAATGCAGGAAAGAGTGAGCGGCAAAGCAGGAAGAAATAATGGAATCTTAAATGTGCAAGAACTAGCAGCTGGTATTTATTTCTTAAAAATGAATACGGATGCCGGAAAAGAAACCGTTAAGTTTTCTGTGTATTAATTAAAGTGTAAATTCTTAAAATAAGGGAGCTAGCCTTTTTGGCTAGCTCTTTTTTTTATTACTGTAACTTTGTTACCATGCCACATAAAGCAGATTATAAAATTCTTTGGAGTCATATTGATATGAATCGACATCTTCGTCATTCGGCCTATTCAGATTTTGCCACTCAGGCACGTATGGACATGATGAAAGATTGTGGAATTGATATGAAAGTATTTGAACAGTTTCATTTTGGACCTGTGATATTTAAAGAAGAGATTAAATATTTACGAGAGTTTGAAATTGGCGATAAGCTCTCTGTCCATACTGAATTAGCCAAATGGAACAAGCGCAGACATTTTTGGACAATGAATCATCAAATCATTAAAAATGATGATAAAGTAGGTGCGAAAATTATTATTGAAGGAGCTTGGTTAGATGTGGCTAATCGAAAAATGATGCTCTTAAATGAAGAGTTACTTTCTTATGTTGAAAAAATTCCAAAGTCAGAAAAATTTGAAGAGGTATGATTGCTCGTTACTTCAAATAAATCATAGTAGGAAAGTGATCGCTATACCCATCATTCCATTTGCCCCAAGTAAAGCTTCGCATTGGGTACCCTTTATATTTTCCAGTTTTCTGAATTAAGAAGCCACGATTAAAAACTTCTGCATGAGAATATTGTAACCCTTCTCCTTTTTTTGAAATCCAATTGGGACTTAGAATGATTTGATCAAACAATCCCCATGCGTCTTGCCAAGCAATAGTTCCAATGCCTTGCTTGAAATATTTCATCCAAGGGTTATACATTTTCTTAGACGTTAGTTTTTTTACTTTACCCGTAGCTTTCAACACTTCGGTCACCGAAGCATTAATTGGATCGTCATTCAAATCACCCATAACAATCGTTTTGACATTAGGGTCAGTTTTTTTTAAAGAATCAATCATTCGCTTACAAACGCGTGCTGCTTCTTTTCGTTTCTCTCTTGTAGCCGCTTCGCCTCCTCGACGCGAAGGCCAGTGGTTTACAAATACATGCACGGTTTCCCCGCGCAGTTTGCCTTTCACCCAAAGTACGTCCCGAGTCGGATAGGTATCGCCTAAGCGAGCTAAGGAGACGGGTAAAGATTCTGCGGCTAGAACTCTAAAATATTTAGGGTTATACAATAGTCCTACATCAATTCCTCTCAAGTCAGGTGATTCAAAATGAACAATTTTATAGTTCCGAGAAGCTATTTTTTTCTGTTTCGCCAGTTCTTCTAATACAAAGCGATTTTCTACCTCAGCTACTCCCAATAAGGCAGGACCGTCAGCATTTTTTTCAATACCCATTAGCGAAATTACATGCGCTAGGTTCTTTAACTTTTTTCGGAATACTTGTTCAGTATTCGCGTTTTTGCCATTCGGCGTAAAATCCTCGTCACGTTTGTTGGGGTGATCCTCAGTATCAAAAAGATTTTCCAAATTGTAAAAACCCACAATCGTGTATTGCTGAGCATTCATAGACCTTGCTAACAATAGAATTGAAAATAGTATGATGATCCTTTGCATGCTACAAAGAAAATAAATCTTGCGACGAACTTCTATTATTTATTCGTTATCTTAAAAGTTAAGGTTTTTAACTTTTATCCACATTTTCAATTGGCAACGATAAATTAATACTCTGAATGAGTGAAATTTTTACTTTTGTTACCTATTTATGAAAAATGTCCCTACATACGCCTTAACCGTATTTTTCCTTTTGTTGAGTTCCCTGTCTTTTGCACAAACTAATAATTTGGTGCAGGGGCTTATTATTAACAAAGAAACCAAGGAGCCCATTCAAGAAGCAACCATCACGATTAACGAATTGAGAATTGTGACGAGTACTGACGTGAATGGTAGGTTTAGTTTCGTAAGTAAAAAAACAGGAACCTTTGAAGCCATAATAACTACTGATGGTTTTGATGAAAATAAAGTAAATTTTACAATCCAAGAGGGAAATACAACCATACCCACTCTTGAGTTTGATGTGAAGGGGGTGACTGAAGTCTTTTTAAATGATATTGCCGCGAATGGGATGGCTGACGGAGCTACAGGTGACGATGGGGTGTCGGGTAATCAAAATGTTTCTAGTGTTTTAAATGCGGCTCGTGACCCTTTTTTAAGTGCGGCTACTTTTGGTTGGGGGCAATATTTCTTTAGCTTGCGTGGTTTGGAAAGCGATCAGCATGTTCAATTTTTAAACGGAATTCCCATGAACGATATGGAAACAGGTAGGGTTTCGTTTAATACCTACTCTGGTTTAAATGATGTATTTCGCGGACGTACTTTGCTATTGGGAGCTCAGCCGCTTAGTTATGGCTTTGGTGGCTACGGGCTTAATTCCTACATAGATGCTTCGGCTAGTGCGCAACGAACACAAACTAGAATATCATACGCCAGTACAAATCGTAATTATAGAAACAGAATGATGCTTACGCATTCTTCTGGATTAAATAAAAAAGGGTGGGCTTACTCATTTTCGTTATCACGTCGTTGGGCAAACCAAGGAGTCGTGAAAGGAACGTTTTATGATGCAGTAGGGTTTTTTGCAGCAGTTGAGAAAAAATATAAAAAGCACGATATTAGTTTAATGGCTGTTGGCGCTCCATTGAAAAGAGGAAAAAATGGTCCGGCTACGCAGGAAGTTTTTGACTTGGCAGGGACTAATTTTTACAATCCTTATTGGGGATACCAAAATGGTGAAATAAGAAATTCAAGAGTTTTTAATTCTAACCGACCCATGTTTATTTTGTCAGACAAATGGCAAGTTTCGGATCGTACCTTAATCAATGCTGCCGTTAGCTATCAAAACGGTGAGGAGTCTACCACTACTTTGGATTGGTACAACGCGCCTGATCCAAGACCGGATTACTATAGATATTTACCTTCTTGGGAAGAAATTGTAAGAGGTAATTCGGTTGTGGCTGATGAATTGACGGATAAAATAAAAGCAAACCCTGATGACTTCTTGCAAGTACGTTGGGATAGATTGTATGAAGCCAATGAATTTAGTAAGCAAAACGGCGATGGTCGTGCGGCTTATATATTAGGAGCTGACGTTCGTCAAAAAAGAACGGTAAGCGCGAATGTGAATATGCAACATGTAGTGGATGATCACATCATACTTTATGCCGGTGGAGTATTTCAAAATCAAAACACCCGGAACTATCGTAGGGTAGAAGATTTATTAGGAGCGAATTATTTTTTAAATATTAATCAATTTGCTGAAAGAGAAAGTCAGTTTAGTTCCAGTCCTGATTTTATACAATTAGATCTTAACAATCCGAATGAAAGAAAAACGGTGGGTGATCGCTATGGTTATAATTATGACATGCACATTCAAAATGCAAGCTTCTTTACGCAGGCCGTGTTCAAGTATAATCGCGTAGATTTCTTTGTGGCTCATGAAGTGGGTAACAACCAAATGTATCGAGATGGTAAATACAAATCTGGTTTATACCCAACGAACTCATTTGGCGAGTCTGATAAAATTAATCTGAATACCTACCGTACCAAGGCTGGTGTGACCTTTAAAATCAATGGTAGAAATTATGTATATGCCAACGGAGCCATAGGCACAAGAGCGCCTTTTGCAGATGATGTTTTTGTTTCGGGACGAACGCGAAATCAAACGATTGAAAGTCCTTCGGTTGAACGAATTCGCTCAGCAGAAGTGGGTTATTTATTACGTTCGCCTAATTTTAAAACGAGAATCAGTGGTTATGTAACGGAGGTAAAAGGAGCTTCGGATATACGAAGATATTTCCATGACGATAATCGTTCGTTTACCAATATGGTCATTCGTGGAATTAATAGAAGATCAACGGGTATTGAGATTGGTTCTGAAATTAAACTATCACCGGCCCTTAGTTTGAATCTTGCTGCCAATATTGGTCAGGCTTTTTATACAAGTAACGCTCGTTTTTCACAGTTCGATGATAATGATACTTTATTAACTGCCGTTGATCAAGCAGTGAATGCTTTTGATACGGCCTTTATCGCAAATTATAATGTACCCAAAGGTCCCCAAACATCCTTTCAAGCAAATTTATTTTATCGTTCTCCTAAGTATTGGTTTGGTTCACTTACCTTAAATTATATGTCAGGAAAATGGTTTGATATTGCACCAACCGCCAAATCGTTGGAAGGCGCAGCAACGCTAGACCGCGATATTTATAATACTTTAATTCAACAAGAAGAAGTGCCTGCCTATATTACCTTAGGAGCTTTTGCCGGTAAGTCATTTAAGCTCAGTAAGTATTTTAAGAAAGCAAGTAACAGTATGTACTTATTCGTGAACTTGGGACTTAATAATATTTTAAACAAACAAGACATTGTTCTTTACGGGTTTGAAAATTTGAGATTAGGAACTGTTCCTGATCCTACAATTCCGGCCTTTGGTAACAGACAGGCCTATGCTTTTGGCGCACAATATTTTTTAAACATTGCATTTACATTTTAATTTATACTAATGAAAAACATAAAAACAATTTTATTTTTAGTTCTTACTCTAAGCATCGGCCTTGGCTCTTGCGTGAAAAAGAAATTTGATCCACCGCCGTATGCCGGAGATTATGATCCAAACTTGCCTGTGAACATGAATATCAAAGATTTGAAAGCCATGTACAATTTAGGTTCAGGAGGAACCTTGACCATTACTGAAGATTATACGATTTCGGGTATTGTTACCGCTAGCGATGAGTCGGGTAATTTTTACAAACAAATTATTATTCAAGACAGCACAGCGGCTTTGCCAATAAAAATCAATCAAAATAATCTGTACACCGAATTTCCCGTTGGCCGTAAAGTATACGTAAAATGTAAAGGAATGTCACTTGGTGAATATGGTGATTTTATTCAATTGGGCTATGGTGAGGATGCGGATAAAAACTTATCCGACTTACCAAGAGCCTTAATCACCGAGCATGTTATAAAGGCGTCTTACCCGAATGTTGTAGAACCCAAAGTGGTGACAGTCGGTGATTTAAATTCCTTGGCCTTAAGTCAGGATTTACTGGGGATGCTTGTCAAGTTTGAACGTGTTCAGATCATTGATATTGATCGTGGTAAAAACTATGGAGATAACCCTGATGTAACGGGACTTTCAGGCGTGAATAGAACTATCGTAGATTGTGCGGAGGACGAAATTCTTTTTAGAAACAGTAACTATGCGAATTTTAGGGATGAACCTATGCCCGATGGGGCTGGTTCGATGGTAGGAATTTACTCAAGATTTAATGATGACGCTCAGATTTTAATTCGTGACCCCAAGGATGTCAATTTTAATCAAGAGCGCTGCCCATTCGGACAATCAACTGATACGATAGCCCGAATTGCAGATTTACGCAATATGTATACCGGAACCGATATTACTCTAGCTGGCACAAGAATTCGTGGGGTTGTTATTAGTGATCCGAGCGATGACTTTGGAAATAATATCACTTCCAAAAATATGGTAATCCAAGATGGCGACCGAGGCATCGTAGTACGTTTTGCCACGTCCGAAGATAATCCGTGGGCGATGGGAGATAGTCTTGAAATTATTGTAGGCGGCCAAAAGTTAAATGAGTTTGGTAGATTATTACAAATCGGGGATCAAGTAAAAGCTTCTGATGTTCAAAAATTAGGAACGGGGACTGTCATACCCAGAGTGGCGACCATCGATCAAATCATTACCAATTTCGAAGATTGGGAAAGTACATTGGTGACGATTCAGAATGCTCTATTTGTTTCAGGGCAGAATGCAACTTACCAGGGTTCCATTCAACTGAATGATGGAAGCACCACAACCGATTTTCCTTTGTACACACAATTCTATTCAGAATTTGTAAATGTGCCTGCGCCAATTGGTCAGACCAAAAACGTTACGGGCTTCCTGTATAGCATTACTTCAACCGACCGAATTTCTATGAGAAGATTGACTGATGTAACTCCTTAACTTAAAAAAAATACACAATACTTTTAATTATGAAAAAAATAAAACTCCTATCTATTTTATTAATCTTAAGCTCGGTAGCTTTTGCTCAAACTCCTTTTAACTTAACGGGTGCTACCGCGACCCAAAACTTTAATGCAGGTTCACTTGACAATGGTTCAGGGAATATGCTCAATACATTCCCCTCTGGTTGGGGACTTGCTGAAGCTGGAAGTGGTTCTAGTGCGAACGGTTTCTACAGAGCTGGCACTGGAAGTTCAGGAGCAGGGGATGCTCGCAGCTTTGGTGCGGCCAATACGCAAGAACGTGCTTTTGGTTCTGTTGGGTCAGGTTCAGTTCGTCCCGCTATCGGATTTGCTTTTACTAATAACACTAGTAATACGATCACGCAAATGAATGTGTCTTATGTAGGAGAACAATGGCGTACGGGAGATTCACTTCCTTTAGTTGACACCTTGGTATTTGAATATTCCTTGAATGCTTCCTCTATTGATGATTCTGCAGCGACATGGGTTGGCGTAAGTGCGTTGAATTTTTATTCGCCGACTCCAGTGCATCAAGGTTCACTTGATGGCAACTTAGCTTCCAATCAAACAAATTTATCTAGTATGATTCCTGCCCAGGTGCCTAATGCCAGCACTGTTTATTTCAGGTGGCGTGATGGAGACATTTCTGGAACTGAAGATGGATTAGCTGTTGATGATTTTTCAATAACGGTTACCACAAGTGGCGGCCCCTTGCCTCCCGTATTATTGAGTACTACACCAGCAGATAATGCTACCAATGTTCCAGTGAGCACGACGGCACTTACTGTAACGATAGACAATAATATTACCATGTTGAACAATGGTGGAGTAGCCACTTTAGTGAATATTAGCAATGCTACTTCATCAAGTATTCCGGTTAGCAGTATGACATTCAATGGAGCTACGGCTACCCTAAGCGGTGTTTCTTTAGCTTCTAATACTGATTATGCGGTATTGATAGATGCAAATATTTTACAAACGGCCAACGGACCTTTTGCGGGTATCGCGGACAGTTCTGTCTGGAATTTTACTACTGAAAATACTACAGCGCCTCCTGCTGTTACTAGTCTGAACGAAACGTTCACGGGATGTAATGATCCCAATTTTGGAGTTTTCACAGCTTATTCAGAAGTGGGTGGCCAAAATTGGCGTTGTACTACTTTTGGAAATGGAGATACCAATGCCGTCCGCATGAATGGCGGAACAGGACCGACTACTACCTTTGATAATGAAGATTGGTTGATTTCTCCTCCATTAGATTTGAGTGCGATGTCAATGCCGCTTCTAGAGTTTTATAGTAAAATTCGTTTTTCGGGTACTAATTCAAAAGAGTTGCTAGTATCAGGAGACTATAGTGGCACAGGAAGTCCAGCGGCTGCCAATTGGACCGCTATTCAAATTCCGAATTGGAGTGCGTTGGATACTGTCTGGAGAAAGTTTAGTCCGATTGACTTGACGTCTTACAAATCTTCAAATTTTCATTTAGCCTTTAAATATGTTTCTGCTTCTACCGGAACGGCCGATGAATGGACCATTGATGATGTAAAAATTACTGAAGGAGCCACAGCGGTAACTAGTTGGACGAAAGAAGAATTAGAAGTAACCGTTTTAGGCGATGCGCACGCAAGCTTAAATTTGTTGTTTGCTTCTAGTAAAGAAAGAAATATGAAATACCAAGTTGTAGAACTTGGTGGACGCGCAGTAGCCAAAGGAAATATTCAGGTTCTTGGTGGTACAGCGAATCAAGTGATAGCCTTACCTAGCTTAGCGGCCGGCATGTACTTTTTAGAAGTTCATAATGCTGAGGGTAAAGCACTAGTCAAGTTTATGGTAAAATAATTATATTGATTTAAATAGGAAGCCACTGCCAAATGGTAGTGGCTTTTTTTATACATTTACTATTCAGTTTTGATACAACGTTTTATTAATTGGCGAAGTTTTTTTGTTTTGGTTGCCGTGGCGATCTCGGTGTACTCGCTTTATTACGCCAATAAGTTGAGCGATAAGCTAGCGGCTGAAGAAGTCAAAAAAGTTGAGGTTGTGGCGAAGGCTTTGGAGGCCTTTGGTAAAAATTCAATTGATCAAGATTTAGTTTTGCCCGTAGAAATAATCTCTAGTAACACCACTGTTCCGTTAATCATCACCAACGATCAAAACGAAATATTTAGTGAAGTGAACCATGCTGAATTAATTGGTCTGAATGAAAGCCTTTCAAAAGATTCTACAGTACGAGCTGTTTTTTTACAAAAGCAACTAGAAGCTTACAAGAAGGAAGGACGAAAAATTTCAATCAAGGCAGATTCGAATACTACTCAATACGTTTATTATGGTGAGTCTGCTCTTACCAAAAGCCTCAGACTTTTTCCCTATGGTGTGTTGGGCGTCTTGTTTTTATTTGTGTTGCTCCTCATTTATTTTTTAAACAATAGCAATCGGTATATTCAGGATAAGGTATGGGTGGGAATGAGTAAAGAAACGGCTCATCAGTTGGGCACACCGCTTACCTCGCTACTGGGTTGGTTACAATTGCTGAAAGATAAAGGGGGCTATGAAGAAATTGCATCGGAGATGGAGAATGATGTAGATCGTTTGCAAACTATAGCGAATCGTTTTTCTAAAATTGGAAGTCAGCCTACTCTTCAAGTTGAGAATATAGAAGAAGTCTTAAAGAATATTGTTGCCTATATGAAGCTGCGAGCTCCTAAGCGGGTGCAGATTGATTTAAACATTAGCTATCCGAGTCAAGCACCCATAGAAATGAGTAAACCTTTATTTGAATGGGTGATTGAAAATCTAATACGAAACGCGATTGATTCTTTGGAAGGAAAGGGGCGCATTGATTTGACACTAAGTGAAAACGAAAATCGTGTTATTATTGATATAACTGATTCGGGAAAAGGAATCCCGAAGGGAAAATGGGAATCCGTATTTCGTCCTGGCTTTTCTACTAAAAAAAGAGGGTGGGGCTTGGGTCTTTCTTTATCAAGAAGAATTATCAAAGAGTATCACCGTGGAGAGATCTCAGTGAGAAATAGTGAGCTCGGAAAAGGAACGACGTTTAGAATTATTCTAAATAAAATTTAAGTAAATTTGCCCTTCTCAACCGCCCGGGTGGTGAAATTGGTAGACACGCTACGTTGAGGTCGTAGTGCGCTATTATTGCGCTTGCTAGTTCGAGTCTAGTCTCGGGCACAAAAGAAGTTTTCATTTTTGAAAGCTTCTTTTTTTTGTCCGATTGGCTCGCCCAAATCCCTTTTAATCTTAGCGTTTAACGCTCTTGAGGAAATTCATACTAAACAAATTTAGAAAAATGAGTATCTTCACTACAAATCTTAACCGATGAGATCTAAAAAACTCCTTCTACTTTTTTTGTTCGTTAGTTTGGCTTTTTTATCAAAAGCGCAAAGAAATGATGACAGTCAGCCTTATGGATATGATATTTTAATCGGAGCAAAGGCTGGGCTTAATTTTAATAAAGTAATAGGGGAGGAATGGTTGGACAGTTATAGCACTAATATGTTGGCGGGTTTGTTTTTGGCAGTGAACGGCAAACGACTGGGAATTCAAATTGAGGGATTATGGAGTATGAATACTGCCGTAAGTGATACAAGTTTAGGAGGTCTTTACAGTCAGTATTTTCAGGCGGGAAAGGATAGTGTGGCTACTGGTAAGTTTCGGTTTTATAATTTTTCAATTCCCGTTCTACTGAATTACAAGTTGAGTCAAGTTCTATGGCTTCAAGCAGGGCCTCAGTATACGAGTCGATTAAGTGAGGTTGATAAAAACGATTTGATTGAATCTGGTCGCACTATTTTTAGTGAGGGAGAGCTGTCTGCCGTAGCGGGTGTTTGGCTCAATATTGGTAAGGTAGGACCGATACCAAAGTTTAATATTGGAGGGCGATTTATTACGAGTATCAACAACGTAAATGAATTAGGAAATGAAGCGAAGTGGAGAAATCAACGAGTGCAAATTCACGTTGGACTTGGCTTTTAGCCAATGCTAGCAATTTTCCATTTCTTTAAAATCTCACGTTCTCGCTTTTTGATTTCTAAAATGGTTTGTTGCGTGATGTGAATGTCCTCAGCATGATCCTCCGGAGTGAAATCTTTGAGCTCTTCAATATGATCTTTATAAATGCTCTTGATTTTTCGCAGATAGAAGTAATCAACTGTTTTTTCTACATCTTCATTAAACGTTTCCTCACGAGTCGGGATGTCTATTTGATGTATCTTTTTCCAGTTTTCACTGGGCTCAAAATCCAGATCAATTTGTATTGCTTCAATAGCCGCTTGACTGATTAAATCATCGGGGTCATGTGTGAAACTTTTTAACTCAGGAAACTGCAAACTTTCTTCATACATGTTTTTATAAAGTTCAAATATTTTTTGCCATTTGGTATTTATAAAATCGTCTGCTTGGACTAAGTCAAAAATAAAATCAGCTACGCTCGTACTATCGTCATATTCACGATTGCCGTATTGCATCAATACTTTTACTAAGCCTTGCTCTTGTTTATAGTCTTTTTGAGTGAGAGAAAGCGCTGCGTCTTCTTCTGGGATGATTTCAGGAGCGGCCTCTTGCTCTTGATTTTTTAATTCTTCCCGTTCTCGTTCTGTTTTCTTTTTGCTTAGGTTGCCCCTTATTTTTTTATTGACCAAGGCTACCAAGCCTGCTTCCTCTATTTTTAAAAGCTGAGCACACCGTCTGATATAATCCTGTTGTTTGGAAAACTCTTCAATTTTGTTGATTTTAGAAATTGTTTCAGCAATCTCATTAATCAGTTGTGATTTTTTTACGTTGTCACCTTGCGCTTCTTTGAGCGCAGCCTCTAATTTAAAAACAACAAAATCTTTTTTGTTTTTGGCTACAAATTCCTTAAAACCGTCTACTCCTTTTTCTTGGATAAAGGAATCAGGATCATGATTCTCGGGCAGTAGTACCAACTTTACATTTAGCCCAACCTCTAAGGCAATGTCCATTCCGCGTAGGGCTGCCTTCACGCCAGCAGCGTCTCCGTCGTATAGAATGGTCAGATGCTTTGTATACCGTTTTAGTAAAAAAAGTTGCCCCTCAGTCAATGAAGTACCACTGCTGGCCACCACATTTTGAACGCCGCCTTGATACAATGAGATTACGTCAGTGTAACCTTCTACCAAAAAACATTCATCTTGTTG